>DATARM010000092.1:0-46516 GCA_036264155.1 Solirubrobacteraceae bacterium | reverse complement strand
AGAGCGCCGGCCTGCTACCCACGTTCAGCTTCGGCGGAAGCGAAACCACTCTCGGCGGTCTCAGCGAGCCGAACCTGGCGGTCTATCCCGGTGCCAGCGGCCCAACCCCCTATCCCAGCGGCGTGGCGGGTACGCCTGGGCCGCTGGACGGCTACTGCTCGAGCCTGGGCGCCAACCCTGAGAGCGGCTCACCGGTGCGCCAGCCCGCCGGCACCAGCCTGCCCATGTCGCCGTACTACTTCCCCGATGTAGTCCGTAACGCCGACGGCTCGCTGACCGGCTACTTCGACTACCGCCCCAAGGATGCCGACGAGGCGATCACCGTCGCTCGCTCGACTGACAACGGCGTGAGCTGGAGCACGGAGGGCGAGGCGCTCGAGCAGAACTCGGGCTACTGTCCGACCGCCGACGTCGCCGACAACGGTCAGGGCCACCCCTATGTGATGCCAGTTGCCGGCGCCGGCAACCTCTACACCCTGCAGCGCCCAGCGGGCGACAACAGCGGGATTGGGCTACTCGTCCACCACGTCGACCCGTCAGCCGGCGACCCGTTGGCGGCGCTGCCCGGAAGCCAGCCCGTGGGCGTGGACCCAAACACGTTCGCCAACACCGAAGTCACCGTGCCCGTCAGCGGGGAAGGAGCCTCCATCCCCGTCTCCACGCTCGGCAGCCCCGGCTCGCCCGAGCAGATCGTCGCCGGCCCCTACGAGGACGCAAACGCCTCATCGCCGTCGCAGTCGATCATCACCTGCACCGGCACCAGCGCTGAATCGAGCTCACTCACCGGCTGCACCGTCGTCGGGGGCGCGCCCCTGGCAGTGAAGGCGAACGACGAGCTCCTCCAGGTGATCGCCACCGCCAACCCCGAAAAGCTTGGCTCCAGCAAAACTGAACCGGGTGCGACCTACACCGTCCCCGCAGGATCCAATATCCCAAGCGGCGAAGGCGGCCTTGAAAAACTCAAAATCCTCAACGGGAACGCCACGGTCTCGCCGCTGACGACATATCTGATGAACAACGATGCGCCCAACCGCATCTACGTCGACGGCGAGGTCCTCAACTGCGCGCAGGCCAACGCCAACCCCACGACCGCCCTGGAGAACTGCACCACCACGAGCTCGAGCCCACTGACCGTCCACCAGGGGGACGCGATCACAGCCGACCCGATCGTGCCATCCGGCACCGCTATGACTACCGGCCTGATTGCCCCTGACGGTATCGTCGGTACGTTGCCCAGCTACCCAGGCGCGCCCGCTGGCTCCACGGTCGTGCTCTACACCGAGAAGCTCCTGTCCTACTTCATCGAGGGCACGACCAACGGCTCGGTCAGCTCGGCCAACAAATTCACCGCGGGCAAACTCACGCTGCCGGCGTCCACGATCAACTTCAAACCCTCGCTCACACCCAGCCAGCCGCTGCCCCAGAACGGCCCGTTCACCATCTACCTCGGAACCGAAGTCGAAAAGGCAATCCAGCCGGTCACCTGCACCGGCGTCGCTCCTGCCACCCAGGCGGGAGTCCCCGCGGGCAGCGAGAACCTGACGGGCTGCAGCGGCGGCACGGGCCCCGTGGCTGAAGGCAACTGGATCGGAGCCCCCAACGCCGCCACCGTTCCCTTCTCGGTGCTCAACCAGATCGGAGAGGGCAACAACGGCAAGAGCAAGGGCCCCGAGAAGCTGTTTGGCAACAACGAGGATCTGACGGTGCTGCGCGCCGCCTACACCACCGACGGCACCGACTTCACCGACCTCGGCCCGATCAGCGGCTCCACCTCGGGGACCGGCAACGACACGGGCTCCTACAACGACATCTCAAACCCCCTGCAGACCACATCGCCGTCGAGCGCCAGCCCGACCAACCTCGCCCCGGGCGCCAGCGACACGACCGAGCTTCGCTTCGTCGGCTCTCGCGGCTCGATCGTCACCAACCCCGACGGCAGCCTCGGCATGTTCCTATCGGGCTCCTGGGCGAGCGACGGCGACAGCGACGCCTTCAACCAGATCTTCTACTCCAGCACGACCAATGGCCGCGAATGGTCCGTACCGAAGGTGGTGCTCAGCACCGACTACACCTTCTCCGCCTCGGCCGCCCAGGACGAAGCGCTCGCGGGCGGGGTGGACGCCCCGCTGGGTCTCAGCGCTTACTACTCCGGACGCGCCTACGGCCCCGCCGTCGTTCCCAACCAGGACGGCTCGCTGACGATGGTCTTCGCCGGCTACCGCTTGCCGAAACCGATCACCAGCGCAGGCTCCGTCCTTGGCACCAACACCTCAGCGCCCTACACGGTCGGGGGCAAGGACCCTGCGCTCTACCGCAACATCCTCACCATGCGGCTGAGCTCATCCACCTCGCCCGGCGTACAGACAACGACTGCGCTCGGCGCCTCTGACGAAGGCACTGGGGTCATCAGCAAGCCGGTCATCTACACAGCCACAGTCGTGCCGGTAGCTCCCGGCACGGGCACGCCGACGGGCACCGTCTCCTTCTCCACGAGTGAGGGGCCGATCGCCGGCTGCTCCGCACGGCCGCTCGGCGAGGGGGCTCCCGACACGGCCACGTGCACCACCCAGCACGAACACGTGGGCGGCGAAGAAATCACCGCCACCTACTCGGGCGACTCCAACTACGCAGGCTCCTCGGGCTCCACGAGCGAGACCGTCCAGCAAGCGCCCACCATCACCTCGGCGGATGAAACGACATTCACCCTCGAGACCGAAGGTAGCTTCACCGTGCAGGCAAGCGGTACGCCTACGCCCAAGCTCTCAGAGCAGGGCACGCTGCCTGCCGGGGTCAAATTCGACCCGAGCACGGGCACGCTCTCGGGCACACCCACCGAGGAAGGCGCCTATCCCATCACCTTCACCGCAGTCAACGGCGTCGGTTCGAGCGCCGTGCAGAGCTTCACGCTGACCGTAGACGCGCCGCCGCTGATCACCTCCCCCGACGAGGCGACTTTCACCGAGCACGCGCCGTCGAGCTTCACCGTGACCGCCGCCGGCACGCCGGCGCCGACGATCACCAAGTGGGGCAACCTCCCCGCCGGCGTGCACTTCGCCGCGGGCGTGCTATCCGGCACGCCGACCGAACCCGGGACCTTCGAGATCACCTTCACGGCGTCGAACGGGATCGGCTCGGACAGCATCCAGATGTTCCAGCTGACCGTCCTCGGTCTGCGCGTCACGACATCCTCGCTGCCAGCGGTCACACCCGGCGTCCCCTACAGCCAGCAGCTGACTGCCACCGGCGGCATCGCTCCTTACAAGTGGAAGGTCTCCGCCCACGGCCTACCCAAAGGCCTACACCTGAGTAGCGCAGGTGTCCTGTCGGGGAAGGTCTCGACCAAGGCATACCCCCACGGCGGCTCGTTCTCGCTGACTGTGACGGTGACCGATTCGTCCAAGCCTCGCGTGAGTGCGACGGCCGCGCTCACAATCGAAGTCGCGTAGAGGCCGGGGGGCGCTCAGGATGCGACGGCGCTCGGCGCAGCGCTGCCCTGCTCAGGCAGGGTCTGTCGCCCGAAGTCCGTCGAGGAGATCACGCCGAGGTCGATCTCGGGATAGACCGGGTAGCGGTCGAGCAGGTCGCGGGTCCGTGCGCGAGCCGTCTCGATCACGCTCGTGGGCACCTCGTAGCGGCCTTTCTTGGCTTTGCGCTCGTCCTCGCCGGCGGCGGGCGTGGCGGCTTCGGTCTGGCTGAGAACGGCGTGGATCACGTCGGCGATCTCCGCGATCTCCTCCGCGCCCATCCCCAGCGTGGTGATGGCCGAGGTTCCCAGCCGTAGCCCGCTCGTGTACCACGGACCGATCGGGTCGAAGGGCAGCACGTTGCGGTTGAGCGTGAGCCCACACTCGCGCAGCACGCCCTCGGCCTGCCAACCGGTCAGCCCGTAGGTGGTGTCGACGTCGGCGAGCACGATGTGGTTGTCGGTGCCGCCTGTGGGCACGGCCATGCCACGGCTCTGCAGCTCCTCGGCGAGCGTGCGAGCGTTCTCCACGATTCGATGCGCGTACTCGCTGAACGCCGGCTGGAGAGCCTCGCGGAAGGACACGGCCTTGGCGGCGATCACCTGCGGCAGCGGGCCGCCGAGCACCGTCGGACAGCCCTTGTCGACGGCATCCGCGAACTGCTCTTTACAGAGCACGAGGCCTCCGCGTGGACCTCGCAGCGTCTTGTGCGTGGTCGAGCTGACCACGTGCGCGTGGGGGACGGGGTCGAAGTCGCCCGTGAAGACCTTGCCTGCCACCAGGCCCGAGAAGTGGGCCATGTCGACCATCAGCACGGCGCCCACCTCGTCCGCGATCTCGCGCACCCGGGCGAAGTCGATCGCGCGGGTGTAGGAGCTGTAACCGGCGAGCAGGATGTGGGGTTTGACCTCCTGCGCGCGGGCACGCACGGCATCGAGGTCGAGCAGCTTGGTCTCGCGATCGACCGTGTAGGTGTACGCGTCGAACAGGCGGCTGGAGAGGTTGAAGCGGTAGCCGTGGCTCAGGTGTCCGCCCGAGAAGAAGTCCATTGCCAGCAGCCGGCGTCCCTGCAGCTCCTCGCGCAGCTTCGACCAGTCCTCGCCCGGGACGGGCACGGGGCTCTTGACGCCGAGGCGCTCCAGCGCGGGGGATTCGACGGTCACGCCGAGGATGGCCAGGAAGGCGACGAGGTTGGCGTCGGCTCCCGAATGGGGCTGCACGTAGGCGTGCTCCGCCCCGAACAGCTCGAGCGCGAGCGCACATGCCTCGTCCTCGATGTCGTCCACGTTCTCGCAGCCGGCATAGAAGCGATGGTGGGGGTAGCCCTCGGCGTACTTGTCCGTGAAGAGGTTGCCCTGGGCGAGCTGGGTGGCGAGCGAGCTGTAGTTCTCGCTCGCGATCAGCTTCACGTTCGAGCGCTGGCTGACGAGCTCGCGCACGATCGACGCCGCCACGTCCGGCGAGTTGCGGCGAATCTCATCGAGCGAGGCGTAGAAGGCGAGGGCCCCCGGGTGGATCTCCTCACGCGGTGTCGAATCGATGTAGCGGAGGACGATCGAGTCGTCGTTCAGGGAGCTTTGCGCCACGACTTCTTCAAATCTACCAGAGCGCTCGGGGAGCCCGCTGGGGTTGTGGGTGCGCAGGCGAGCAGTTCGAGTCCAGACGCGCTCCACGACCTCGGTCGAGCCGAGCTCGCCTTACCGCCAAGCATCGCCGCATAGGAGATCGCAGCGCAGTGCCTCGCCGCCCAGGCCGATGCCGGGGAGCCGCCAGATTCGCCGCGTACGCGCGTGCGGGTTGCGTCTAGGGGCACGAGCAGCGCGTCCTGACCGCGTCGTGCAGCACGATCACGCTCGCCAGCCCGCAGAGGGCGTTGGGGAGCATCGTGCTGAAGCTGTTGAACCCGAACAGGCGTGCGGAGAGTCCTGTCGTCCAGTCCGACAGCGGTCCCTTGTCGAGCTCACATAACCGCCGAGGTCCGCGGCGTTGGTCACCAGCGCGCTCCAGCTGCGACTCGCGGCGAGCGCCCCTGTGGCGTAGTAGGTGTTGCCGAAGCCGCTGCTCGTGACATCGCTCAGCATCAGCGCTCCGGCCAGCAGCGCGATGGCGATGAGCGCCCGGCGCGACCACGCCGGCGCCTCAGCCGTGGAGGTCAACGCTCATTCAAATCCCGCGACACTTGTTTCCTTCACACATGCAGCCGAGTCGAGCTGGTCGGGGGTCGAGCTGACGATCGTGAAGTGCGACGAGTCGGTCGGCGCCACGAGCAGCGTGCCGTGGCATTTTTCCGCCCTCAGGCTGCACAGCTCGCGCCCGTGCGAAGCGGCCGCGCAGTGCGTGCCGGATGTGCTGTAGGCGATATCGACGAGTTCCTGCATCTTCGCCGTCGAGACCTCACCGCCCGCGGGCAGGAGCGAGAAGAGCGCCAGCACGGCAATCGCCGCCACCGCGCCGGCTGCATACAGACGTCTGTGGCCCTGGGCGAGCCGGCCGGCGGCGCCTGCACGCCTCCCAGGCTCCGATGTTCCAGTCTGCTCCACTGCAGCCAGCCTAACGTCCCGTCGGGGAGCTGATGACGGTGGGAGCCCGCGCCACTGGTGTGATTCTTCACAGCGCTTGACCCTGCCTTGAGCGGAATCTCAGGGATTCTTTGCATAGGTGCGCTTTCCTTGAGGGATGGCCGGTCCCCCCGCGGGCATGACGCGCAGGCAGCTGCTCCGCTCTGCGGGCATAGGAGTGGCTGGGCTGAGCGTCTCGGGCGTGGTCGGCGAGCTCGTCACGGGGGCATTTGCCTCGCGCAGCCCGGGGCCGCCACGCGCCCCGCACTGGCGCACTCGGCCGGACCTCCGCATCCCGGCCCTCACCGTCAACCGCAACGAGGCAGGGACCTCGACAGACCCGATCTTCATCGCCCCCTACAACGCGCCCAACAACGCTCAGGCGGGCGCGGTGATCGTTGACAACCGCGGCGAGCCGATCTGGGAGCACCCGCTGCCGGCGGGCACGGTAACCACCAACTTCCGCGTGCAGCGCTACCGCTCGAGCCCAGTGCTCACCTGGTGGGAGGGGAGCATCGAACTCGGGCACGGGGTGGGGGAGTACGTGATCGCCGATGCCAGCTACGCCCCCGTACGTCGCGTCCAGGCTGGACACGGCCTGCGGGGCGATCTGCACGAGTTCGTGATCACCCCGCGCGACACGGCTCTGCTCACCAGCTACGTGGTCAGGAAGGCCAACCTGTCGAGCGTCGGCGGCGCTGGCGCAGGCACGATCCAGGACGCGATCTTCCAGGAGGTGGACCTGACCGATGGAAGGGTGCTCTTCGAGTGGCACAGCCTCGATCACATACCGCTGAGCGAGTCCTACGCGCCGGTGGAAGCCAACTGGGACTACTTCCACATCAACTCCGTCGACCTGGACGCGGATGGCGACTTCCTGGTCTCCGCCCGCAGCACGCACACGATCTACAAGATTGACCGCTCCGGCGCGATCGTATGGCGCCTCGGCGGCAAGCGCAGCAACTTCAGCATGGGCCCAGGAAGCAACTTCGCCTGGCAGCACGACGCCCGCCGCCAGCCCGACGGGACGCTCACGGTGTTCGACAACGGCGCCACCCCTGCCGTCGAGAAGCTCTCGCGTGGGCTCGTCCTGGAGGTGGATGAACACGCGATGTCGGCGGCGCTGCTGCGTCAGTACACCCATCCGAAGCTGCTCGCCGGCAGCCAGGGCAGTATGCAGCCGCTGCCCAACGGCAACGTGTTCGTGGGCTGGGGCGAAGTGCCACGCGTATCCGAGTTTCACCGCTCGGGGCGGCTGCTGTTCGACGCCGAGCTCGGCACCTCGTATGAGTGCTACCGGGCCTTCCGTCTGCCCTGGAGCGGGGCACCGGCAGAGCAGCCGGCGATTGCGCTCGCGGGGGCGGGCCCTCGCAGAACGGTCTATGCAAGCTGGAACGGCGCTACCGACGTTCATGCTTGGCAGCTGCTCGCCGGCTCCCAGCCCGAGCAGCTGCAGGCGATCGCCACGGCGCCCGCGGTGGGGTTCGAGAGCTCGCTCCGCCTGTCGGTGGCGACGGGGCAGATCGCCGTGCGCGCGCTCGACCGGGTCGGCGCCACCTTGGGGCAATCACGAACGCTTGCGATCGCCGCCTGAGCAGCCCGATTCGTCAATCCCTCAGGTGGGCGGCTGCTCGCCCTCCCAGTAGTCCACCGCGTCGGCGAGGCGGAACATCTCACGCAGTCCGCTGCCATCTGGGTTGCGCTCGTTTGCGCCGAGCTTGCCTGAGTCGGGGTAGATCACTACGTCCGGGTCCCCGTTCGTGCTGAGCGACAGGAACCGTACGGGCTGCTCGCTGCGGTTGAGCAGCTGGTGTGCGCCGTCGCGCCCGCTGTGGAAGGACACCACCTCGCCTGCAGCGAGCTCCCGGATCCCGCTGTCGGTGCGCAGGCTGGGCGTTCCCGCCAGCACCACGAGCAGCTCCTCCTCGGTGAGGTGATAGTGGTAAGGGTAGGAGGCCTCGCCCGGCGGCAGCTCCCACAGGCTCAGCCCCAGTCGCTCGCACCCCACCTGGCGCCCGATGCGTGCGCGCAGTGCGCGAAATCCGTCGCGGTTGCGCAGCTCGTCGAAGTTCGGTTCCGTGATGTTGGCCATCGCGCAAGCCTAGGCCGTCAGCACAGCCTTCACGCCTCCGCCGAGGAAGTGCTCGCCGAGCGCGCGCGGGGCCTCATCGAGCGAGGCCAGCGTGGATATCACCAGCTCGGGGCGCAGACGGCCGTCGAGCAGCAGCTCGAGCACCTCCGGGATCAGCGCCCGCACATGCGTACGCCCCACGTGCAGCGTCACGTTGCGCACGTACATCTGCAGGATCGGGATGCGCATCGAGCGGTGGAAGCTGCCCACGCTCGAGCAGATGCCGTCGGGGGCGGTGTGCCTGAGCGCTACGCCGAGATTGTCGACGGTGAGATCTACGACCAGCGGCGCCGGGGGGCGGCGGCGAAGCTCACGCGGGCGCAGCGTCTCGATGCCAAGGCGCTCGGCATGCTCACGGACACCCGTCCGGGCATCGCAGAGGAACACGTTGCGCGCGCCCAATGCCCGTGCGATCAGCCCCGCGTACAGCGCCACGCTCGCGCTGAACAGGGTGCGAGCGCTGATCGCGCCCACGAGCAGCACCTCGGCGTCGGGGTCGGCCTCGAGCAGCGCCGGCAGGTGCGGCGCCAGGTGCCTGTAGGCGTCGCAGACGTTGTCCGCGAGGCTGGCCGCGGCCGCCGGGTCGATCCCCACCGGCAGCGCAACCAGCATCGCATCGGCATACGGCACCGCCAGCTCGTCCGCGAAGGCTCCTCCCCAATGGCCGGTCGCCAGGCCCATGCCGTAGGCGGAGGCGGGAGGAACCGATATGCAGCTGCCGGTGAGCCCTGCGCGACACGGCGGGCAGGTGCCGCAGTTGATCTCGAATGGGACCAGCACTCGGTCGCCGGGCTCGACCGTGCGTACGCGCTCGCCGACGCTCAGCACCTCGGCGACGCATTCGTGGCCGAGGTGCAGCGGCAGCGCGAAGGAGCTCGCGCCGAGCGCCAGCGGGCAGTCGAGGTCGCATGTGGCGACCGCGATCGGGTGCACGACCGCCGCGTCGGGGTCCGGCGGCGGCGGGGCCGGCACGTCGCGCCACCGCAGCCGCATGCCGGGTGCGGCCTGCAGCGCGCGCATCCGCGGTCGCGTGGGCGCGATGCGCTGGCGGGCCCGGTCGCCGATCGTCGATCCCAGGCGCCGCAGGCGCTCGCCGCCGTCGCGTTCGAGCAGGACCCCCAGGGCGGCACTGGAGCTGGGGGAGAGCAGGGCCGCGTAGTGGCGTGCGGCTCCGTGGGGACGACGGCGCATGGCGCTCCTTCCGTTCGCTACCAACTAGATAGATCGCTCTAGTAAGGGTGCGGAGCCTATCACCAGCGGTCTGGAGCGTGGTACGCGATCACCCGGCGTGCCTCGTCCTAAGCACTAGACGCGTATATGCACGTTGGGGGGGACCCGGGCAGGTGCTGCGCCCTGAGAGGATGCGCTCGTGGCGCTTGGCGCCAGCTCGTGCCGCCGGCGCGGGACCTCACTACAAAGGAGCTCATCACATGAAGGCTCGTCTCGCGATCGGGCTGGCTGCGGTGCTCGTCCTCGCTCTGCCCTTCGCCGCAAACGCGGCACTGCCAAGCGCCGGCAGCACGCTGATCGTGCCCAACAAGTCGATCGGCGGCGTCAAGCTCGGAAGCTCGCTCGCGGCCGCGACCACCGCCTGGGGCAGGGGCGGCACGTGCGGCGTCTCAGGTTGCAGCTACACGGCCGCGCAGGGGCACGGTGGCACCGCCTCGTTCCTCGTCGCCGCCACCGTCACCGGCGGACCTGAAAAGGTCGTGAGCGTCGCCGTCGAAGCCGGACTGCCAGGCAACACAGGCAAGCGCAACTTCAACACGCCGATCTCGCGTTTCAAGACGGCCAACGGCATTGGCGTCGGCTCGACTGTCAGCCAGCTCCGTCACGCCTACCCGCACCTCACCAAACGGGCCGCCAACTACTACGTGATCCTGGGACCGGCAGTTACCTTCACCGGCTTCGGCATCCTCGAAGGGCGCGTCGAGAACATTAAAATGCAGGATGTCCAGCTGGGCTGAAGGTCGTACTGAGCCTGACGACGCGAGCGCAGATGGCAGCGCCGTCAGGCCGCGTGGCCGTTTAGTCTCGGCGCAGGCGGGCAACCGAAGGAGGATGACCACGCAAACAGATCAAGTCCCCCGCATATCCCTTCGCGGCGGCTCTGAGATTCCGCAGCTCGGCTTCGGTGTATTCCAGGTGCCGCCCCAGCAAACAGAGGAAGTCGCCCTGCAGGCGCTGCAGGCGGGCTACCGCCATCTCGACACCGCCGCGGCGTACCGCAACGAGGCCGAGGTGGGGCAGGCGGTCCGCGCCTCGGGCTTGGATCGCGGCGAGGTCTTCCTCACCACCAAGTGCTTCAACGACGACCACGGCCACGAGCAGGCCAGGCGGGCGTTCCATGCGAGCCTCGAGCGGCTCGAGATGGACTACGTGGACCTCTATCTGATCCACTGGCCGGTACCCGCACACGACCGCTACGTCGAGACCTGGAAGGCGTTCATCGAGCTTCGTGACGAGGGCCTGATCAGGGCCATTGGCGTCTCGAACTTCCAGCCGGCTCACCTCGAGCGCCTGATTGCCGAGACCGGCGAGACACCAGCGATCAACCAGGTCGAGCTGCACCCCTACTTCCAGCAGGTCGGGCTGCGCCGCGAGCACGATCAGCTGGGGATCGTGACCGAGGCCTGGAGCCCGCTCGCGCAGGGCCTCGTGCTCGAGGACCCCGTGATCGTCGAGATTGCCAAGGCGCACGCCAAGACCCCAGGGCAGGTGGTGATCCGCTGGCAACTGCAGATCGGCAACGTGGTGATCCCGAAGTCGGTGACCCCGGAGCGAATCGAGCAGAACTTCGAGGTGTTCGACTTCGAGCTCGGCGATGGCGAGGTCGAGGCGATCGACGCGCTCGATGCAGGGCGGCGAACGGGACCCGACCCAGAGACGTTCGTGAGGCCCTAGCAGAGGCGTTCGTAGTGCCCTGAACTGGACGCAGCCCGGCGGGCGGTCAAGTCGCCCGCCGTATCGGCCGATGGGAGGGTGTGCCTGCCGCGCCAGAGCAACCGTCCACGAGCGCCGATGATGTCCTCGCCCACGCGCAGTACGCCGCGGTGGCCGCCATGCGCGAGCTGCCCGAGGCGCTGATCTTCGTCTTCGACCGCGACCTGCGCTTTGTCGTGACCGCCGGGCAAGCCTTCGAGCGCCTTGGCAAACCGAGCTCCTACGGCGAGGGCCGACCGGTCTCAGGCGCCTTCCCCGCTGAGGTCTGGCGGGAGGTCGAGCCGCTGTTCAACTCGGCGCTGGATGGTGAGACGCGCTCGCGCGAGGTCTGGACGGAGTCACAGCGCCACTGCCTGATGGTCGACGTGGGACCGTTGCGGATGAACGGCCCCGACGGCCGTCGGGCCGAGCAGACGGTGGCCGGGGGAGTGGCTGTCGTGCTCGACATCACCGCACGCCGCCAGGCCGACATGCTCGCCGCGGGTGCGCCGGGTGCGGGCTTCGAGGAGGTTTTCGAGCGGGCGCCCATCGGCACCGGGCTGCTCGATCGTGAGGGCCGCTGGCTGCTCGTCAACCGCGCGCTGTGCGAGATCACGGGCTACACCGCCGAGGAGCTGATCGGCAATCGCTTCGACGGCATCGTGCACCCCGACGACGCCTTCAACGACCGCGACGCCCGCCGGCAGCTCGACGCGGGCGAGATCCCCGCCTTCCAGATCGAGAAGCGCTACTTCGACGCCGCCGGCGAGACGGTCTCGGCGATCGTGTCGATGTCGCTGGTACGCGACGAGCAGGGCGCGCCGCTGCACTACATCGCCCAACTGCAGGACGTCTCGGACCGTAGGGAGCTGGAGCGCCAGACACGACACCTGGCAGATCACGACGAGCTCACGGGGCTACGCAACCGCAGGCTGTTCGAGCACGACCTCAAGCTCCAGGTAGCTCGCTCGCGCCGCTATGGGGAGGCGGCCGGGTTGCTCGTGCTCGACCTCGACAACTTCACCCACCTCGTCCAGCTGCACGGCGCCCCAACCGGCGAGGAGACGCTCGTGGCGGTCTCGCGGGCGCTGACCCGCCGCCTGCGCGAAACGGACCTGATCGCCTCGATCGGCGACGACGAGTTCGCCGTGCTCCTGCCTCACATCGACGAGGAGGGCATCACAGTCGTCGCCGAGGGCCTCGCCCGGGTGATACCGGCCTGCACGATCGATGTCGGAGACGCCGTCCTGCACCCGAGCGCCAGCATCGGCTACACGCTGATCGACGATCAGACCGTGAGCGCCGAGCAGGCGCTGCTGGACGCCCAGCGCGCGATGCGAGCGGCGCGTCGTTCGGCACCCGGCCAGCCCAGCTGAGCCTCCGTTTCCAGCGCGGGTGCACGCCGGCACCGCACCTGCCGCCGGTGGGCATTAGCCCTCCGGCGCGGTCAATACGCTCAAACCATGAAGCCAAACGAGCGGCTGGCCGTGATCGACCTCGGCTCCAACTCCTTTCGCCTCGTCGTCTTCCTGGCCGGCGAGGGCTGGTGGAAGCGCACCGATGAGATCCACGAGCCGGTCCGGATCGGCGAGGGCCTGTTGGCCAACGGCGTGCTCGGCGAGCAGCCCATGCGCAGAGCACTGGCTACGCTCGACGTCTTCGCCCACTTCCTGCGCGCGAGCAAGCTGGATCGGGACAGCGTCGATGCTGTTGCCACGAGCGCCATTCGCGACGCTGAGAACGCCGAGAGCTTCCTCGCGCGGGCACGTGCTTGCTTCGGCGCCCCGATTCGGGTGCTCAGCCGTGAGGCCGAGGCCCGCTACGGCTATCTCGCGGCGGTCAACTCGACCACGCTCGTCGACGGCTGTGTGCTCGACCTCGGCGGTGGCTCGATGCAGCTGGTCGACGTCAGCGAACGCCTGGCACGCGAGGTGGGATCGTGGCGCCTCGGCACGGTGCTCATGAGCGAGCGTTTCCTGCCGCCCAACGGTCCCGCCAAGCGCAAGCAGCTGGAGGAGCTCCGCGAGCACGTCGCCGCCGAGCTCGCCGGAGCGCCATGGCTTGGGGGCTCTGGGCGTCGCCCCCATGCGCGCCTCGTGGGCATCGGCGGCACCGTGCGCAACCTGGCCGCTGCCGCCCAGCGGGCCGCCGGCCTGCCGTCCAATGGCGTGCAGGGGATGGTGATCGAGGCCGCCGCGCTCGACGAGCTCGTCACGCGCTTGGCGGCGCTGCCGGCCGCTGAGCGGGCGAGCGTCCCCGGCATCAAGCCCGCGCGCGCCGATCTGATCCTGGCCGGCGCAGTGGTGGTCCAGGGAGCGCTACAGGCCGGTGGCTTCGATGCCCTCGAGACGACCGAGGCGGGGCTGCGCGAGGGGGTGTTCTTCGAGCGTCTGCTCGCGGGCACCGACCCGCCGCTGTTCGAGGACGTGCGCCGTGCGAGCGTGCTCAACATGGCTGCCTCCTACCGCGTCGATGTGGAGCACACCAGGCATGTGGCAATGCTTGCGCTCGGCATGTTCGACGAGCTGGCGCTGCTCGGCCTGCACCCGGGCGATCCGCGTGAGCGTGAGCTCTTGTGGGCGGCGTGCATGCTGCACGACATCGGGATGTCGATCGACTACGACGACCACCACAAGCACTCACGCTACCTGATCCTCAACGGCGGGCTGGCGGGATTCACGCCCGTAGAGACGGCGATCATCGCCCAGTCGGCGCGCTACCACCGCAAGGGCATGCCTTCGCCGGGGCCGATGGGCATGCTGTTCGCAGACGACGACGGCGCACGGCTGGATCGCTGCGCGACGCTCCTGCGCCTGGCCGAGGATCTCGAGCGCTCACGCGATCAGCTCGTGCGTGCCACCAGCCTCGAGCTGTGCAACGGCACCGTCGAGCTGAAGCTGATCGCAGACGGCGAGTCGGCCGTTCCCCGCTGGGCGGTGGGACGCGAGCGCGAGCTGTTCGCCAGAGCGTTTCACCGCGATCTCGCCGTCGCGGCGTAGACGCGGGCGCAGGTGCTCAGGCGGCGGCGAGCGCGCGTTCGCGCCCGGCGCAGTCGAACAGGGTGAGGCCGTAGGGATAGGGCACAGGGCTGTGCCACACCGCCGGATCGATCTGCTTACAGGCCGCCAGCACCGCCTTGGTTGCCCGGTTGCCGCCGCGCAAGGAGTACTCGCCGCCGAGCAGCACCCAGCGGGCTTCGCCGCGGGCCACATAGCGGGCCAGGCCCGCTCCGTCCAGCGCCGGATCGTTTCCGCTGTAGCCGCCGAGCGCGCCGCCCTTAACGCCGAGCAGCATCATCGGCGCGGCCGTGTCGGAGGCCACGGTCAGGATCTCCCACCGCGTGCCGGGGCGGTGGGTGCTCACATACCGGGAGAGCGCCCGGTAGATGGAAAGATCTCCGTCGGAGACGCCGAAGCCGTTGGTCGAGCCGGCCGCCGTGGTGGGCCCGGCAGCGGGGAATGTGCCCTCCACAGGCGCAAGCCATGTCGAGGCGGCGTAACCGGTCGGGGTGACCAGTAGCGCGACGAAGATCAGCGCGAGCGCCGGCAGCGCTATTCGCCGCAGCGCGATCAGAGCGCCAACTCCGACGATGACGGCGCCGAGCAGCAACGGAGCGAACCACAGCATGTAGTGCTCGCGGTGCATCAGCACGAGCTGTGTTGCCACGGTTGCCGCGGCCGCGCACGGGGCAAGCGCCAGGGCCCACAGCCGTCGTTGTCCCCGCGCCAGACGCAGCAGCGCGACCACGCCGGCGCCTGACATGGCCCCAGTGCCCGGTGCGAGCGCCGAGACGTAGTAAGGGTGGACGATCCCCTTGGAGGTGCTGAGCACCAACGCCTCGATCAAGAACCAGCCGCCGAGCACGATCGCGGTGGCCAGTCGTGGATCGCGACGTCCGGGTAGCGGCGGCGGCTCGGCCTCGTTGGCGGCATCGGCCGTGCCCTCGCGCGCGTCCCGAGCGTCGCGGCGGCGATCGGATAGCGCCAGCAGTGCTACCGCTATCACGCCGAACAGCGCGAACGGAAGCATCCACCCAGCCTGATCGCCAAGCCCTTTACCGAGCAGGCGTAGCGGGCCGGGGGGGCCACCGAAGGGAATCGGGTTCTTGGCCCGGCGTGTGGATGTGCCCGTGCTGCGCGGCGGCGTGGGTGGGTGCTTGACGGGGGCGGGGGGCGATCGGCGCCGGGTGTTGCTCGGGTGGCTGGGGGGGAGCGGCACACGCGCCCCCGGCTTGACGACCACCGAGTTCGGGCCGCCCGACTGTCCTTCGACGCGTCCGAAGCCGTTGTAGCCAAATGTGAGCTGCAGCTCGGTGTTGTTGGTCGAGCCCCCCACGAAGGGGCGTTTGGAAGCGGGGGTAGCGTCGACGAAGGTGATCCACGAGAACGACACCACCGCCATCACCAGGCCCGCCACCGCCAGGCGCGCAATGCGACGGAGCAGTGAGCCCGGGGCACAGACCAAGTAACCGAGCGCGATCCCGGGCACTACGAGGTAGGCGGCCAGCGTCTTGGTGTTGAAGGCCAGGCCCACCAGCACCCCGCACCAGATCAGGGTGCGCCAGCGCCCAGTTTCGATCGCGCGCAGAGCGGCGCCGCAGGCGAGCACCAGCAGCAGGATCACCAGCGCGTCCACGCCGTTCTCCCGCGAGACTGCCACGAACGAGGGGAACACCGCCATCGCGAGCGCCCCCGCGAAGGCGGCGAGCGCGCCCAGGCGACGGGCCAAGATCACATACAGGAAGCCCACTGCCAGCACGCCCGCGATCGCCTCGGGCACCAGCAGGCTCAGCGGCGTGAAGCCGAACAGCTTTGCGCTGGCCGTCTGCAGCCAGAGCGCCAGCGGCGGCTTGTCCACCGTCACGAGCCCACCGGGGTCGAAGGACACGAACAGGAAGTTGTGCAGCGAGCGCAGCATCGACTGATCGCCGGCCGAGTAGAAGATGTTGGCCCACCCGTTCTGGGCGAGGCGGTAGGTGTTGAGGACCGCTGAGAGCGCCAGCACCACCAAGAGACCGATGTGGCGAACGTTCGTCTTCACCCAGGGAGCGTGGTCAGGAGGCGATCGAGGTCGTTCTCGTCGTTCCACGCCCCGACGGACGCTCGCAGCCAGGGTCGGTCGGGAATGTTACGCAGGACCACCCCAGCCTCCGCCAGTTGAGCGCGCTCGCCCTCTGGGTCATCGCTGTGGAACGAGACGAGCGTGCTCGGCCCGCGCGGAGCCACAGGGCGCCCTCGCTCGGCAAGTAGCTCGGCCAGTCGCGCGGCCAGCGTGCGTGCGCGCTCGTGTACCGCCGACCAGCCCGCTTCTGCGAGCACGCCGATCGCCGCGAGCGCAGCGGCCACGGTCTCGGCGTTCAACGCGAGCGTGTCGAAGCGTCGGCCGTCCTCGTGCAGCATGGCCGCCACGCCCATCGCAGGGTCGGCGAGGTTGCCGTAGCCGCGCCGGGAGACGCTCAACCGCTCCCGCAGCTCGGGCGAGACGTAGAGCATCCCCGTGCCGTCGGGGCCGCACAGCCACTTCTGTCCCGCCCCCGCATAGGCGTCGCAGCCGAGCGCGCGCACGTCCGTGGGGATCGCGCCCACGCCCTGCGCGCCGTCGAGCAGCACGGGCACGTCGAGCTCGGCCAGCGCGGCGGGGGCGAAGGAGCCGCTCATCCAGCCCACGTGCGAGCAGGCCACCAGGCGAGTGTTCGCACCTACAGCGTCGGCCAGCTCGGCCAGTGGCACTTCGCGGATCTCGGCGCCACGCAGCTCGCGCGCGGCTCCCAGCGCGCCGAGCAGGCCGGGATGCTCCTCGTCGCTCGTCAGGATCTCGTCGCCGCGAGCGAGCTCCAGCCCGCCGATGACCTGAGCGATGCCCTCCGTCGTGCACGTCGTCAGGGCCACTTCGGCCGTCTCGCAGCCGAGAGCGCCGGCATAGGCCGTCCGCAGCGCGTCGCCCAGCTCCGTGCGGCGTTCGAAATGTGAGGTGGCGCGACCCTCGCGCAGCTCACGCTCGAGCTCTCGCGCCCCTGCCTGTATCGCCGCCTTGGCCAGCGGTCCGTCGGTGCCCGCGTTGAGATAGGCCACGCGCTCGGTGACTGGGAAGGCTCCACGCAGGGCACGGGCGTCCACACGGCGAGAATACCCGCCACCGCGGGTGTCCCATGCAGCTTTGACCGAGGGCAAACCGATATAAGGGGGAGGGATGCCCGCTCGCGCTCGCGGCGGGTTGGCCAACGCAGGGAGGGAGCGGGTTCAGATGTCCAGCGCAGCCGAGCAGCCACTGTGGGAGCCCTCCGAGGAGATGCGCTCGAGCTCCGAGCTGGCGCGCTTCATGCGGTGGGCGGGTGAGCGCCACAACCGGCGCTTCGCCGACTATGGCGAGCTGTGGCGCTGGTCGGTGGACGAGCCCGAGGAGTTCTGGGCAGATGTGTGGGAGTTCTGCGGCGTACGCGCCTCAAAGCCCTATGAGCGTGTGCTCGACTCGCACGAGATGCCTGGGACCCGCTGGTTTGCCGGCGCCGAGCTCAACTACGCCGAGAACGTCCTGTGTGGGCGCGATCCTGGAGCCGTCGCCGTCGTGCACACCTCCGAGCTGCGTCCGATCCGCGAGGTCAGCTGGGCCGAGCTGAGCGCATGCGTGGCCGAGGCGGCCGGAGGCCTGCGCGCGCTTGGAGTCGGGAGGGGCGATCGCGTGGTGGCCTACATACCGAACATCCTCGAGACGGTCATCGCCTTCCTTGCCTGCTCGAGCATCGGCGCGATCTGGTCGAGTGCGGCCCCCGAGTTCGGCGCCCGCAGCGTGATCGACCGTTTCGCTCAGATCGAGCCAAAGGTGCTCTTGACCGTCGACGGCTATCGCCATGGCGGCAAGGACTTCGACCGCACTGCTGTCGTGGCGGGCATCCTCGCCGAGCTTCCCACCGTCGAGCATGTGGTGGTGCTTGCCTACCTATCGCCCGAGGCCGAGCCTCAGGCGATCGCGCCGGCGGCGATCAGCTGGGCCGATCTGCTCGAGCGGGGCAGTGGAGTGGAGCCGGCGTTCGAGCAGGTCCCCTTCGATCACCCCCTGTGGGTGCTCTACTCCTCGGGTACCACGGGCCTGCCCAAGGCGATCGTGCAGAGCCAGGGCGGGATCCTGCTCGAGCAGCTGAAGAAGAGCCGCCTGCATCTCGATCTGCGCGCGGGCGACCGCATGTTCTGGTTCACGACCACAGGCTGGATGATGTGGAACTTCCTGCTCGGCTGCATGCTCTCGGATGGCGCGATCGTGCTCTACGACGGCAGCCCCGGCTACCCGGATCTCGGTGCGCTGTGGGATCTGGCGGCCCGCGGGCGCATCAGCTGCATGGGCGTGAGCGCGGGCCTGCTCGCGAGCATGGAGAAGGCGGGGATCGAGCCCGCCCGCGACTACGACCTTGGCGCGCTGCGGGCGATCGGCTCGACCGGCTCGCCGCTCTCGCCTGAGAGCTTCCGCTGGGTCTATGACCATGTCGGCACTGACATCTGGCTGTTCTCGACCAGCGGTGGAACCGACGTGTGCACCGCGTTTGTCGGCGGCTGCCCGATCCTGCCGGTCTATGAGGGCGAGCTGCAGGCGCGGATGCTCGGCTGCGCCGTGGAGGCCTGGGATGAGCAGGGCCACAGCGTGGTGGACGAGGTGGGCGAGCTCGTGATCACCGAGCCGATGCCCTCGATGCCGTTGTATCTGTGGGGCGATGAGAGCGGTGAGCGCCTGCGTGAGAGCTACTTCGCGATGTTCCCGGGGATTTGGCGCCACGGCGACTGGATCCGCATCACGCCCCGCGGCGGCGCCGTCATCTACGGGCGCTCGGACTCCACCATCAACCGCCAGGGCGTGCGCATGGGCACCAGCGAGATATACCGCGCGGCCGGTGGCGTGGATGAGGTGCTCGACGCACTGGTCGTGGACGTGCCCAAGTCCGACGGCGAGCTCTCGATGATCCTGTTCGTCACGCTGCGCGACGGTGTGACGCTCGACGACGAGCTGGCCGCTCAGATCAAGCGCCGCATCCGCGAGGACTGCTCACCGCGGCACGTCCCCAACGAGATCCGCCAGATTGAGGAGGTGCCGCGCACGCTCTCGGGCAAGGTGCTCGAGGTTCCCGTCAAGCGCATCCTCATGGGCACCCCGCCGAGCCAAGCGGCGAGCGTTGAGTCGCTTGCCAACCCCGCCTCGCTGGACTACTTCGTGGAGTTGGCGGGCGAGCTTAGCTCGCCTTCAGGGGGAAGTGCGGCTTGATCACGAGGTTGACGAACGTGCCCTTGCTCTCGGCGCTCGCGAACGCGCTCCACACCGCCGCGGGCACTCCGCGGTAGACGTACAGGCGACCCTCAGTCACCAGCACGTAGACCTCCTCGGCGTCGGCCTCGTAGCCGATCGCCGCGATCCAGCTCGATTCCACGCGACGCATCTTGGGCATGCAGCAAGTTCGACTCTACAGGTTGCCTTCCATACCTCTCTAGGGGGTTGCGGACCAAGCGGGACACGGACGCAGGGAGCGGGGCGTGCCGGCCGAACGGGGATGCGAGCGGAGCGAGTGTCTCCCGGCTTCGGTACGCGAGCGACCGCATCGTGCCCTCGGGGTGAGGACGCCGTCCCGCGCCGCGTCCACGAGCCCCTAGAGACCCATGCTGCGTCCGACTATCTCCTTCATGATCTCGTTGGCGCCGCCGTAGATGCGGGTGACGCGGGCGTCGGCGAAGGCGCGGGCGATGGGGTACTCGAGCATGTAGCCGTAGCCGCCGAACAGCTGCAGGCAGCGGTCGATTGCGCGGCTCTGCAGATCGGTGCACCACCACTTGGCCATGGCGGCGTCCTCGGCGCTCAGCTCGCCGTCGTTCAGCGCCTGGGCGCAGCGGTCGATGTAGACGCGCGCGATCTCCACTTCGCTGCGGACCTCGGCGAGCGTGAAGCGCGAGGCCTGGAAGGAGCCGATGGTCTGCCCGAAGGCCTTGCGCTCGAGCACGTACTCGAGTGTCCAGCCGAGCGCTGCCTCGGCTGCCGCGACGGCGGAGGCGGCGATCGAAAGGCGCTCCTGGGGGAGGTTGGAGACCAGGTAGTGAAAGCCCTTGCCCTCCTCGCCGAGCAGGTTCTCGACGGGCACGTGCACGTCGGTGAAGGACAGCTCGGCGGTGTCCTGGGCGTGCTGGCCGATCTTCTCGAGGTTGCGACCACGCTCGAAGCCCTCCATGCCGCGCTCCACGATCAGCAGGCTGATCCCGCGGTGGCGCTCTGATGGATCTGTCTTCACGGCTGTGATCACGAGATCGGCGTTGATGCCGTTGGTGATGAACGTCTTGGCGCCGTTCAGCAAGTAGTGATCGCCCTCGCGCCTGGCGCTGGTGGACATGCTCGCGAGGTCTGAGCCGATGCCAGGCTCGGTCATCGCCACGGCCGTGATCAGCTCACCCGAGGCGATGCCTGCAAGCCAGCGCTCGCGCTGCTCCTCGTTGCAGTAGGCGAGGAAGTAGGGCAGGCAGATGTCGTTGTGCAGCGTGATCCCAAGGCCGAAGCCGCCGACGGCGGCGCGTTGGGTCTCCTCGCCGATGACCAGGTTGAAGCGGAAGTCCTCAGCGCCCGCGCCGCCGTGGGCTTCATCGACGGCCATGCCGAGGAAGCCGCCACGGCCGGCGAGCGCGAACACCTCGCGCGGCACGATCCCCTCGCGCTCCCACTGCCCGTAGCGGCCCTCCTCGCCCAGCACCTCGCGCGCCAGGAACGTGCGAAAGCTCGCGCGGAAGTCCTCGTGCACGTCGTCGTAGAGGTGGCGCCGCATGGCGCTGCACCCTACCGCTCGAGTGCCGGGTGGCCCGCTGCTGAGGCGAAGCCGGGCTTGGCCAGCAGCAGCTGTATGTCCTGGATGCGCCGCTCGCGAAAGCCGCCCTCGCAGTAGCTGAGGTAGAGCTCCCACAGCCGCTTGAAGCGCTCGTCGTAGCCGAGCTCGGAGACCCGCTCGCCGGCCGCCAGGAAGCGCTCGCGCCAGCGCTCCAAGGTGGTGGCGTAATGGGCTGTGATGTCCTCGAGATGAACCTCGCGGAAGTCGCTCGCGCGAGCGACCGTGCGCGAGATGATCTCCAGCGAGGGCAGGCAGCCGCCGGGGAAGACGTGGGTGTTGATGAAGCTGCGCCCGGCCTTCTCGACCTCGTAGGCGCTGTCCTCGATCGTGATCGCCTGCAGCAGCATCGCCCCGTCGTCGCGCACGAGCGCTGAGCAGCGACGGAAGAAGGTGGGGAAGTACTGCCAGCCGACCGCCTCGATCATCTCGATCGAGACGAGCTTGTCGTAGCTGCCTTCCAGCTCGCGGTAGTCCTGCAACAGGACGGTTACGCGGTCGCCCAGGCCCGCCTCGCGCACGCGCTCGGTGGCGTAGGCGTGCTGTTCGCGCGAGATCGTGGTGGTGGTCACTCTGCAGCCGTAGCGGGAGGCGGCATACACGGCGAAGCCGCCCCAGCCGGTGCCGATCTCGAGCACGTGGTCTGATGGGGAGAGCTCGAGCTTCGCGCAGACGCGCTCGAGCTTCGCCAGCGACGCCTCCTCGAGCGTCGCCTCGGGCTGCTCGAAGACGGCGCAGGAGTACATCATGGTCGGGTCGAGGAACAGCGAGAACAGCTCGTTGCCGAGGTCGTAGTGGGCTTCGATCCGCTTGCGAGCACGCACGGGCGTGTTGCGAACCAGCCAGCGCAGCCAGCGCTGCCCGGGGATGAGCGCCGGCGCCAGACGTCGACGCAGGGTGTCGAGGAAGCCGGCGTTGAGCGCCGCTATGCGCGTCAGCGACACGAGCTCGTCGCAGTCCCACAGGCCCTCGAGGTAGGCCTCGCTGATGCCCAGGCTGCCGCGCAGCATGTGCGTGTAGAAACGCTGGGAGTGCACGCGCAGGACTGCGCGCAAGGGTCGCTCCTCGACGATCTCGCCGAAGCGCAGAACCCGCCCGTCGGGCTCGATCATCACGAGCTCGCCGCCGTGCATGCGGGCGAGCACGCGCAGCACGACCCAGCGTGCCATGCGATCGACAGGCCGCTGGAACCAGCGTCCCCGCGGTATCTGCGCGGTGGCGCCGCTGCTCGCCTCCAGCGTGCCGGCGGTCGTGCGCGCCTTGTGGGTGAGCCCGGTGGCGCTCACGGGGAGACCGTCCCGGGCGCTCCCGCGTCCCCGGTGCCGCCCGCCCGCGTGGGGTGCGGGAAGTAGCGCGCTCCACGCATTCGCAGCCTCAGGGCGTGACCGTAGATGCGCGCCAGGATGCGCACGGTGAGCAGCGGGTAGCGGGCCAGAGCGCGTGCCATCGCGGGCCCGGTCATCTCATGCCGGGCCAGGCCGAGGGTGGCGTCGAAGACGCTCTGGCCGGCGCCTGTGTGCGACTCGATGTGAACGGACAGGCGCTCTGCGGGCTCGCTCAGGCGCCAGTCATACACGTGCTCCATCCCCATCAGTGGTGAGACGTGCAGCTCCTTGGCGAAGCGCCCCTCCATCACCCGTGTGCTGCCGCGGTCTGTGGCTGCAGGCACCGGCATCACATAGGCGTGGCGCTCGCCCCAGGGAGTGTTGGTGACCTCGGCGACGACCGCGCGCACGTTCTCACCTGCGGTGTCGAAGCAGTAGTAGAAGCTGACGGGGTTGAAGCAGTGCCCGAAGCAGCGCAGGTGGGTGAGCAACCGGATCGGGCCGTCGAGCTCGATCCCGGTGCGCTCGTTTACCAGTGCACGCACGGACTCCTCGAGCGGCACCTGGGGATCACCGAGGTAATCGGCGCGACGAAACCATGCGAGGGCAGGACGCCGCGCCGACCACAGCAGGCGCCCGTCGAACAGCTCGGGAAGCTCGTCGAGGTCGAGGTAGGTCATGAACAGCGGGTAGTGGAACTCGTCCTCGAGCGCTCCCCGGCGGCGGTGGCGAACGGACCCCTCATACAGGCAGCTCCTCACAGTGTCACCCCGAATGGCTCGCAGGCCTGCAGGGCGCTCTTGACGCCATCCTCGTGGAAGCCCCAGCCCCAGTAGGCGCCGCAGTAGTGGGTGCGCGAGCGCAGGCCCGAGATCGTCCGGTGCCCGGCCTGGGCGGCCACGCCGGCGGGCGTGTAGACGGGGTGTGAGTAGTCGATGGTGCGAATCGCCTTGGCCGGGTCGATCGCCTCGCTGCGGTTGAGGGTGACACAGAAGTTCTCCTCGGCTTTCAGGCGCTGCAGATGGTTCATGTAGTAGGTGACGGTGCTGAGCGGCTTGGGCTCGTGCAGCAGATGGAAGTTCCACGCCGCGCGTGCGCTGCGCCTGCGGGGCAGCAGCGAGCTGTCGGTGTGCAGCACGGCCTCGTTGCGCTGATATGGGATCGCACCAAGCAGCTCGGCCTCCCGCTGGCTGGGGTCGCTGAGCATCGCCAGCGCCTGGTCTGAGTGGGTGGCGATCACGACCTGGTCGTAGCGCTCGGGCTCCGAGCCGCGGCAGGAGAGCTCGACGTGCCCGTCGTGGCGGGCAATCGAGTGCACGGGGGCGTTCAGGCGGATGCGCTCGCGAAAGGGCGCGGTGAGGGCGTCGACGTAGCGGGCCGAGCCGCCCCTCACGGTTGCCCACTGGGGGCGGTCTCGGAATCCGAGCATGCCGTGGTTGGCGAAGAACTCGGCGAGGAAGCGCACGGGGAAGGTGTGCATGGTGCGGGGGTCGGCGGACCACACGGCGGAGACCTGGGGCACGATCAGCCGCTCGACGAACGCTCTCGAGAAGCGCCCGCGCTCGAGGAAGTCGCCGAGCGTCTCACCTCCGTGCGCGCCGGCGGAGTGCTCGCGCGCCAACAGGGTGCGCAGGGCGCGGTTGAAGCGCAGCAGATCGACGATCATCCGCTGAAAGCGCACGCTCACCAGGTTGCTCGGCTGGCAGAAGATGCCGCGGGGGGTGCCGCAGTACTCGAAGTCCTCCTCCTCGCCCTTGACTGAGAAGCTCATGTGCGTGGGCTGCGTGGCCACGCCGAGGCGCTCGAGCAGGCGGGTGAAGTTGGGGTAGGTGCGGTCGTTCATGACGATGAAGCCGGTGTCCACCTGGTGGGTCTCGTGGGCCGTGTCGACCCTGATCGTGTTGGTGTGCCCGCCCGCATACGAGCCGGCCTCGTAGAGGACGATCTCGTGCTCGCGGTGGAGCAGGTGGGCGGCGACGAGACCGGAGACGCCGGCGCCGACGATCGCGACCCTCACCTCCGCACCTGCAGGGATGCCAGGGCATGCCCGGTGGGCGAGGCTTTGCACAGGTCTGTGGGCTCGTTGGGCATGGGTCGAGGTTAAGTACGTGAGGCTTGGGAGGGCGGATCATCTCGGCCGACGTGCACGACCTGGGGAGGAGTGCGAGGCGCACACGTCGAACAGAAGCGCCGTGAAGCGTGCAGCTGCAACCAAGGCCCCCGAGCGACCCGCCGTGCCGGTGAACGGCACGAGCGAGCACCAGAGCCTGTCGAAGTACATCCAGGCGCGCTTCGACGAGTGCTCGCGTTCGCAGAAGGACGTGGCCCAGTACATCGTCGACCACCTCGACGAGGCGGCCTTCCAGACGGCCGAGGAGCTGGCGCGGCGCGCCAACACCTCCAGCTCGACCGTGGTGCGTTTCTCACAGGCGCTGGGCTTCGAGGGCTTTCCGGAGCTGCAGGCGGCCGCACGCGAGGAATACCGCCGTGTGAACGCCAAGGCGGCGACCGAGGGTGTGGCCACGGGGTCGAGCTCCACGCCGCTGTTCTCGCTCGACCAGAACGAGTTCGAGGGGGCGCTGGCTGCCGATCACCTCAACGTGGAGGAGACGGCGCGCAAGGTCTCACGCAGCTCGGTCGAAGCGCTGATCTCGGGAATAGTCAGCGCTGAGAAGGTGCTCGTGGCGGGGACCGACCAGATGGCCTTCTTCGCCAGCTACCTGCGCCACCTCCTGATGCTGCTCGACCTGCGCGTGGATGTCGTGGCGAGCCCGTCCCAGGAGGCGCTCAGCCGCCTCGGTCGCATCGACACCGAGACGCTCGTCATCGGGCTCTCCGCCGGGCGCCCGCACCCGCTGGTCGTGCGCGCGATGAAGCTCGCCCGCCATCGCCAGGCGCGCACCGCGGCGATCACCGATGCGACGCTGTCCGAGGTTGCCAAGCTCGCGCAGATCAAGCTCTACTACTCCTCCAACAGCCCCGCCTACGTGCGCTCGCACACGGCGCTCTTGAGCGTCATCCAGGCGCTCGCCTATGGCGTCTACGCGCAGGACACGGCGCAGTACGACGATCGCATCAAGGCCTTCCGGCTGAAGTAGCTCGGCCGTGCGTCGGCCGGCAGCGGCCGGCAACGATGAGAAACGCCCCTGGACGGATGCGGGGTGGTGCTATGGACGCGCTTCAACGAGATGGGCCTGCCGGCCAGCCATTCGCTGTCGCTGGTCGCCAAATCGGAACTTGTGGCCACAGGAGCCGAATTCCTCGTACCCGCGCTGCTGCTCTCGGGAGTGGTGGTGCTGCTGGTGATTGTGCTCTCCAACCTCGGAGAAAGGACGGCGAAGACTCTGCGGCTGGTGTCAGCGGACACGGCGAACGACACGGCAAAGCGAGAGGCGGCGCTGCAGGTGCTCACCAGGCGCTGGATCGCACCGCTGCTGCTCGCGGCGGTTGGCGTGGTCTTCTCGCTGATCACGCTGAGCTTGGCTCCGGCCTCGGCCCTGGGGCTGCTGTTCGGGGTTACGCTCCTTGGCGCAGTCGTCTTGAGCTGCTGCGCAAAGCTGCCATTTGCGGCCTACTGCCTCGTTGCCTTCCTGGCGGTGGGCTCGTTTGCGATCGCGCGCACATACGAGCGGACGGCGAACGTGCTCAAGGTCGTCCCGATGGCCTACTCGCGCACCCAGCCGGGGGAGGCGCCGCGCGTCGAGGTCGGCTACTTCGTCGCCGAGACCTCCGACAGGATCGTGTTTGCAAGTGTGCCCGAAGACCCCCAGAACGAGCTGCGCGAGTTCCCCCGCGATGAGACGGACGACCTCGAGGTGGGCGCCCTGGCCCGCCCCGAAGCGGCCGAAAGGATTGCCGCGCGCTTCGCCTACAACCTCTGCGAGCGGCTGCTTGCCCTGAGACCGGCGCAGGCCGCGCCCGTGAGCACCGGGGGCAAACTAGGAGCAGCCCCGACCGCGCCTGCTCCCGAGTGCGACGCCGCGCAGATCGCTCAGCTGAAGAGCAAGGCGGGCCTCTGATTCGGGTGGTCCTCGCCGCATGCGGCGAGGCCCGGGGTCGCACATGTGCGACCCCGCTGCTCGGCACATGTGCCGAGCAGAACGGCAGTACCCCGGACATGATCGGTCCCGTTCCGGGAGACTCGTCGCCGCCGAGTTGAGGACCCACCTGGACCTCCTAGTCGGCAGGCGCCTGTCAAACTAGGCCCATGCGCGACGAGGCGACATTCAGAGTCAAGACGGGCCTGGCCGAGATGCTCAAGGGCGGCGTGATCATGGACGTGGTCACCCCCGAGCAGGCCAAGGTCGCCGAGGACGGGGGCGCGGCGGCCGTGATGGCGCTCGAGCGTGTACCGGCTGACATCCGTCGCGACGGCGGCGTGGCGCGCATGTCCGACCCCGAGATGATCGCCGGCATCCAGGAGGCGGTCACGATCCCCGTGATGGCCAAGGCGCGGATTGGGCACTTCATGGAGGCGCGTGTGCTTGCGGCGCTGGAGGTCGACTACATCGATGAGTCCGAGGTGCTCACGCCGGCGGACGAGGCCAACCACATCGACAAGTGGGACTTCAAGGTGCCGTTCGTCTGTGGCGCCACCAACCTCGGTGAGGCCCTCAGGCGCATCGGCGAGGGCGCGGCGATGATCCGCTCCAAGGGCGAGGCGGGCACGGGCGACATCGTGGAGGCCGTCCGCCACATGCGCCAGATCACCGGCGAAATCCGTCGCCTGACGATGCTGGAGGCCGGAGAGATCGCCACCGCCGCCAAGGAGATCGCAGCCCCGCTGGACATCGTGCGCGATGTGGCCCGCGAGGGACGCCTGCCCGTGGTGCTGTTCTGCGCCGGCGGCATCGCCACGCCCGCCGATGCGGCCCTGATGATGGCGCTTGGCGCCGAAGGCGTGTTCGTCGGCTCCGGAATCTTCAAGTCCGACGATCCGCCGGCGCGTGCCCGTGCGATCGTCGAGGCCACCACGCACTGGCAAGACCCCGAGCGCGTCGCCGAGGCCTCGCGTGGGCTCGGCCCTGCCATGGAGAGCCTCGAGAGCTCGAAGCTGGAGGGCGAGCAGCTCCTGGCCCAGCGAGGTTGGTAGGAGGTCCGATGATCTGCGCTGGGCCGCCGGTGGTGGGCGTGCTGGCGCTGCAGGGAGACTTCGAGGCGCACGAGGGGATGCTGCGCGGGCTGGGCGCGAACACGCGCCAGGTGCGGGTGATCGCCGACCTGGATGGGCTGGACGGACTGGTGGTGCCTGGGGGGGAGTCGACCACGATGACGCTCGGGATCGAGCGTGAGGGTCTGGCCGAGCCGTTGCGCGCGCTCGCTGCCCAGGGCACGCCGATCCTCGGGTCGTGCGCCGGGCTGATCATGCTCGATAGCGAGCACCTCGGCCTGATGGACATGCGCGCCGAGCGCAACGCCTTCGGCCGCCAGGTCAGGAGCTTCGAGGCGGACGTCGACTTCGCGGGGGTCGATGGTCCGCCGATCAGGGGCATCTTCATCCGGGCCCCCTGGATCGCCGAGCACGGGCCCAAGGTGGAGATCCTGGGCGAGGTCGATGGGCATCCCGTGGCAGCGCGCCAGGGCAGGATGCTTGCCGTGGCCTTCCACTCGGAGCTGAGCGATGACGATCGTCTGCACAGGCTGTTCCTCGAGAGCGTGGCGGACGCTCGCGCCGGCAACTCACCCGTCCGCTGACGTGAGCGAGCGCGGTCGCTGGACAGCTTCGAAGCGCACGACCCCGGAATCATCCCGCTCCAGCACCCGCTCGTCGCGCAGCAGCAAATCGACGTGCCCCAGCACCTCTGAGAGCGTTAGGTAGGCCTGGGTCACTGCCACGTTGCCCCACAGCTCCTGGGCGATCTCGTGCGCCGAGTGCGGCTTGGCGGCGATCAGGCGGTGGATCTTCTCGGCGCGGCGGTGGTGCATGCGGAAGCGTTCCTCGATCAGATCGGCGTGATTGGTGATCGGGCGTCCATGGCCCGGCAGCACGAGCTCGAGGTCCATCGCACGTGTCTCTTCGAGGGAGGCCATGTACGTGATCAGCGCCTGTGGGCGGGGCCCCGTGTACTCGCCCTGTGCCTGCAACGGGCGCGCGAGCAGTGGGTTGGAGGAGATGTGGGCGATCAGGTGATCGGCGGCGAGCAGGATGGAGCGCTGCTCGTCGAGGAACACAGTGTCCGACGGGCTGTGCCCCGGACGGTGGAGCACGCGCAGCGTACGGTCGCGGAACTCGAGCTCATCGCCGTGGTCGAGCGGCTTGGTCACCTCCACCGCAGCGCCCCAGCCGCGGAAGCTCGCCGCCACGGATCGCAGCGCGGTCACGATGTCGGGGGGGATGCCGTGACGCAGCATCAGCTGCTCGGCAAAGCGGTCGTCCTCGTCGGCCGCCTGGCCGAAGCGGGCGAGAAACGGCGCGAGCGGCGCGAGCGCGGCCACCTCCGCGCCGGAGCGGCGCGCGAGGATCGAGGCCAGGCCGAAGTGATCGATGTGCTGATGGGTGATCACCAGCAGCTCGATGTCCTCCACAGCGTGCCCGAGGGCCCTCAGCCCCTGCTCGAGCTCGTCGAAGGCCTTGGCCGAGTTGGGCCCCGAGTCCACCAGCGTGAGCGGGGAATCCTCGATCAGATAGGCGTTGACGCGACCCACCATGAACGGCGTGGGGATCGCCAGGCGGTGAATGCCGGCCTGCTCGGCAAGGGCCAGATC
Source organism: Solirubrobacteraceae bacterium (assembly GCA_036264155.1). Classification (GTDB taxonomy): domain Bacteria; phylum Actinomycetota; class Thermoleophilia; order Solirubrobacterales; family Solirubrobacteraceae; genus Palsa-744. Next base: position 17,570 of record DATARM010000092.1, on the reverse strand, counting down.
CTCCCGCTCGCGGCGGTCCGGCTCATCCTCGCTCACGAGCGGATCAGCGCCAGGACCTCATCGCGGCGGCGCTCCATGTCCGCGGGCGATACCAGCGACTCCAGGCACAGGCGCAGCAGGGGCTCGGTGTTGGAGGAGCGCACGTTGAAGTGCCAATCCTCGTAGTCGATCGAGATCCCGTCCAGGCGTTCCTGGCGCGCGTCGGAGTAGCGCCCCGCGATCTCCTCCATCTTGGCCTCCGCGTCGGCCACTTCGGAGTTGATCTCGCCCGAGATGAAGTAGCGGCTGCGGTAGCGCTCGAGCAGCTCCGACAGCGAACGGCCCTCGCGCGCCAGCAACTCGAGCACGAGCAGCGCGGGGACCGTGCCCGAGTCCGCGCAGTAGAAGTCACGGAAGTAGTAGTGCCCCGAGACCTCGCCTCCGAACAGGGAGCCCTCCTTGCGCATCCGCGTCTTGAAGAACGCGTGCCCCACGCGGTTGACATAGGGGACGCCGCCGGCCGCCCGGACCGTATCGGCGACGGCACGCGAGGCGCGCACGTCATAGAGGATCGCCTCGGGGTGCTCGGGGCTGGAGACCTTGCCCAGCAGCGACTCGGCCAGCAGGGCCGTGAGGAAGTCGCCGTCGACGAAGCGGCCGGTGTCGTCGATGAAGAAGCAGCGGTCGGCGTCCCCGTCCCAGGCGATGCCGAGATCTGCCCCCGTCTCACGAACCTTGGCGATGATGAACTCGCGGTTCTTGGGCAGCAGCGGATTGGGCTCGTGGTCGGGGAAGTTCCCGTCGGGAGTCCAGTAGGTCTCGATCAACTCGAGATCCAGGCTCTCCAACAGCGGTCCCACCATCGGCCCGGCCATGCCGTTGCCGCCGTCGAGCACAACCTTCAGCGGTCGCGCCGAGCGCACGGCGTCGGCGTCGATGAAACGCAGCGCCGCTGTCTGGAACTCCTCATAGAGGTCGACCTCCTCGACGGTGCCCTGCCGCTCGCTGGGTGCGCTCGTAGAGCCGGCCTCCAGCTGAGCTTCGACCTCGCGGCGAATGTCCTGGATGCCAGAGTCGCCCGACAGCGCGATTGCTCCCTCGCGCACGAGCTTGGCGCCCGTGTAGGCCTTGGGGTTGTGCGAGGCCGTGCACATCAGGCCGCCGTCGAGCTCGCGCGAGCCGACCATGAAGTAGAGCATCTCGCTGCCCACCTGGCCCGCGTCGAGCACGTGCACCCCCTCGCTCAGCAGGCCGCGACGGTAGCGCTCGGCGAGCTCGGGCGCGCTCAGGCGCATGTCACGCCCGAGGCCCACGCGTAGATCGCCGACGGGCTTCTCGGCCAGATTGGCCAGCACGCGCGCGAACGCACGGCCGATCGACTCGGCCACATCGCCGTCGATCTGCTCGCCGTAGAGGCCGCGGATGTCATAGGCCTTGAAGATGTCGGGGGAGAAGGCTGCAGGCATTCGCTCCGCGCATCCTATGTGCATGAGCCTTCCTGCACCTCCCATGAGGCGCCGTCCATCTCTGAAAGCTCGCGCAGTGGCAGATTCGTAGACTTGAGCTCATGTCAGGACACTCCAAGTGGGCCAGCATCAAGCACAAGAAGGCAATTGTGGACTCGCGCAGGGGCGCGCAGTTCTCCAAGCTCACGCGTGCCATCACCGTGGCTGCGCGCGACGGCGGCGGTGACCCTGACGGCAACCCGGCGCTCGATCTGGCGATCCGCAAGGCCAAGGAAGCCTCGATGCCCAAGGACAACATCGAACGCGCCATCGTCAAGGGCACGGGCGAGGGGGGAGAGGCCGATGCGATCGAGAGCGTCCTCTACGAGGGCTACGGCCCCGGCGGCGTCGCCGTGCTGGTAGAGGCGCTGACCGAGAACCGCAACCGCACCGGCGCCGATGTCAGGCATGCCTTCTCCAAGCACGGCGGCAGCCTCGGCGAGCCGGGCTCTGTGGCCTATCTGTTCGACAAGAAGGGCACGATCGTGATCGACGCCGAGCGCTACTCCGAAGACGAGCTGATGGTGGCTGTGGAGGCCGGCGCCGAGGACATCTCCACCGACGAGGGAGTCTTCGAGGTGATCACCGAGCCCGGCGACTTCACCGCCGTCCGCAAGGCGTTGGAGGAGGCGGGCGTGGAGATGGAGAGCGCCGAGACGTCGTTTCGGCCTTCGAGCGTGGTCCCCATCGACGAGGCCCAGGCGGGCAAGCTGATGCGCCTGATCGAGGCGCTCGAAGACTCAGATGACGTCAGCGCCGTACACGCCAACTTCGACGTCTCGGCAGACGTGCTCGAACGTGTCGCAGGCTAGACCGCCCGTCGCGATCCTCTGCGGCGGGCGCGGGACACGGCTGCAGGAGCACACCCAGGAGATCCCCAAGCCGCTCGTGGAGATCGGGGGGATGCCGATCGTGTGGCACGTGATCCAGCTCTACGCCGTCCAGGGCTTCTCACGCTTCCTGCTGGCGACCGGCTACAAGGGTGAGCTGATCGAGCGCTTCGTCGCCACCCACGACTGGCCCGAGGGCGTGAGCGTGGAGTGCGTCGACACGGGCCTGGAGACCCAGACAGGCGGGCGGATCGCCCGGCTGGCTCCTCACCTCGCCGGCGACGAGCTGTTCTGCGCCACCTACGCCGACGGCGTCGCCGACATCGATCTCGACGCGCTGTTGAGCTTCCACGCCGCCCACGAGGCGCTCGCCACGATGACGGTGGTGCGTCCCGAGCTGCAGTTCGGGGTGACCGAGCTGGAGGAGGACGGGCGCGTGACGGGCTTTCGCGAGAAGCCCCGCTCGAACCACTGGATCAACGGTGGCTTCTTCTGCTTTGCCGCTGACGTGTTCGGTTACCTGGAGAGCGACAGCGTGCTGGAGCGCGCGCCCCTCGAGCGATTGGCGGCCGAGGGCCAGCTGCGCGCACACCGCCATGAGGGTTTCTGGGAGTGCATGGACACCTACAAGGACGCCGTCGCTTTGAACGATATGTGGGCCTCGGGCGAGGCGCCGTGGCGGTTGTGGACGGCTCACGAGCCGTCCGCTCTCAGTGGCGCCCAGACCGGTTGACCGCGAGCCCATCGTTGGATGGAGCCGCGCCGAGCACGGCTCCATCCTCTCACCGGGACTGAGCGCGGTAACTACACGTCCGCTTCCTGGGGCCTATTCGTGGTAGTAGGTGATTTCGCCAGGGTAAGGGCCGACGTTGACCTTCCATGCAAAGTGCCGATTTAGGAGTGCGCAACGCAGACGGAGACACTTACTCTGAACTTTGGCTCAGCCTGCTCCTGAGGCGGAGGGGGAGTCGAGCGCTCGGGCGCGGAACAAGGCGACCGGCTCACGGATCCCGCGCAGCCGGCGCTCACCGGCGAAGGACCAGCGATAGGCGTCGCGGCTGGCCTCGCGCAGCCCTCGATCGACGAGCAGCGAGCCGGGGCGTGCGACTGAGGTGATACGGCTGGCGAGGTTGACCGGTCGCCCGAACCAGTCGCCGGCGCGAGGCAAGGCCTCGCCGAGCGCCGCACCGCCTCGTAGCTGCGGGAAGTGCTCACCCTGCGCATCGGCCGCCTCGATCAGCCTCAGGGTCGCCTCCACCAGCGGCTCGGGCTCGGGCGAGGCGAACATTGCCGCGTCGCCGAGTGTCTTGACCAGGCGCACGGGCGGCTCGGCGGCGTCGATGGCGAGGTCTTCCAGGCGCACCGCTAGGCGTCCCAGTTCATCGGGCGTGACTTCCTCGCCCAGCCGCGTGAAGCCGACGAGGTCGGCAAAGCTGACCGCCACCTCGCGCGAGCCAGGCAGATGGCCACCGCTGCGCTCCATCGCGCTGATCACCTCTGTCTGGGTCGAATGCCGCAGGTGCAGAGCCAGCAGGTTGCTGACCAGTGGGTCGACCAGCGGGTAGAGCTCGGCGACCGCTTGGCCATAGCTGCTGGCGAGCGCACGCTCGCTCATGCCGGGCTGGAGCACCAGTTTCAGCGGGAAGGCGCGCAGCGCCTCGGCTGCCTGGGAGAGGCCGCGGCTGAGCACGCGCAAGAGCTCGAGGATGTCTGCATCGGAGATGCCGGCTTGATGTGCGACGTGCAGTCGCCTCGCCGATTCGAGCTCGGCCTCCGTGTAAAAGGCCTCGTCGGGTTCGGGGATCGGCAGTCCCATCGCTCTCCTGGCGGCGGTCAGGAAGTCGATCTCCACGCCGCTGAGCGCGGCGACTTCGTCGGCTGTGTAGCGCTCGTCGCCCACGATCACGCGGTCGGCCGGCAGCAGGAAGACGCTGCCGCTGGCGGTCGTGCGCCGCAGCTCCGACAGCGGAACGCCTTCGCCGCTCAACTGCTCGAGCAGTGCCAGACGCTCGGCGCGCGCCTGGCCGCTCAGCCCATCGAGCAGTCCCTCGCCCTCGAAATCGATCTCGGCTGCGCTCATAGGCCCTCAGCGTACGTCAGGCAGGCGTCCGGTGATGGGCGCAGAATCACCTCTCGTGATCGTCCTCGGCATAGATCCCGGTCTGGCCAACACCGGCTACGGCGTCGTTGCCAGACGTGGCGGCCGTCTGGTGGCGCTGGACGGGGGTGTGATCCAGACCTCCGCGGGGATTCCGCAGGAGCGGCGTCTGGCCGACATCCATGCAGCGATCGAGCGTCTGCTGGACGAGTACGCGCCAGACGCGTTGGCGCTCGAGCAGCTGTACTTCGGGCAGAACGTGCGCACCGCCTTCGCCGTCGGGCAGGCGCGCGGCGCGGTGATGCTCGCCGCGGGGCAGCGTGGCGTGCCCTGTGCCAGCTACACACCGCAACAGGTCAAGGGCGCGGTCTGCGGTAGCGGTAGGGCGCAGAAGGACCAGGTGGCTCGGATGGTCAAGGTGCTGCTCGCGCTCGAGGAGGAGCCACGCCCGGACCACGCTTCCGACGCGCTGGCCGTGGCCGTCTGTCACGCCAACAGCGCCCCGCTGATGAGCGCGCTGGCGCAGGTGGGCGCATGATCTCACTGCTTCGCGGCGAGGTCGCCGTGCGTCGCGGCGACCATGTGGTGCTGCTGTGCGCCAACGTCGGATATCGAGCGGCCGTCTCGGCGGAGACGCTTCGTCACGTGCCTGCCGTCGGGCAGGAGGCGATGCTGCACACCCACCTGATCGTGCGCGACGACGCACTCGCGCTGTATGGGTTCCATTCAGAGCAGGAGCGCGATCTCTTCTTGATGCTGCTCTCGGTGCAGGCCGTGGGGCCGAAGGTCGCTCTCGCGGTGCTCTCGGCAGGCACCCCACGCGAGCTGATCGGCGCCCTCGCCGCCGGCGACTCGGCGCGCTTTCAGGCAGTGCCAGGCATCGGCAAGCGAACGGCTGAACGGATCATCGTCGAGCTTCGCGAGAAGGTCGGCGTCGAGGTGGCACCGAGCCTGCGTACCCCGATCGTGGCGCGCAGGGGCGAGCCGATGGAGCCGCGCGCCTTGGCCCGCGAAGGGCTGCTCGAGCTCGGCTACGGGCCCGAGGAGGCCGACGAGCTGCTGCGCGAGGCTGAGGGTGAGAACGCCGAGGACCTGCTCGGATCTGCCCTGAGACTGGCGCGCACAGGGTCAGCGTAAAGGCATGACTGAGACCGCCGCCCGTATCCAGACGCCTTACCTCGTGCCGGAGGATGAGCTCGACCGCTCCCTGCGCCCTCGCCGCTTGCAGGAGTTCGTCGGCCAGGAGACGCTGCGCCAGCAGCTCACGGTGGCGATCGAGGCCTGTAGCGCGCGCGGCGAGGCCCTGGATCACCTATTGCTCGCCGGCCCCCCGGGCCTAGGCAAGACCTCGCTCGCACAGATCGTGGCAGCCGAGCTCGAAGTGCCGTTCGTGCAGACCGCCGGCCCCGCGCTCGAGCGCAAGGGCGACATCGCCGCGTTCCTGACCGCGCTTGAGCCCCGCAGTGTGTTCTTCGTCGATGAGATCCACCGCCTGGCGCGCACGCTCGAGGAGACCTTCTACCCGGCCATGGAGGATCATCGCCTGCCAATAACCGTGGGCCAGGGAGCGGGCGCGCGCGTGGTCACGCTCGAGCTGCCGCCCTTTACGCTCGTAGGTGCCACGACCCGAACCGGCCTGCTGACGACGCCCCTGCGCGACCGCTTCGGCATCCAGGCGCGGCTGGAGCCCTACTCGACGGAGGAGCTAGCGATCATCGTGCGCCGCTCCGCCGGCATCCTCGAGATCGGTCTCGAGGAGGATGGAGCGCTGGCGATCGCCGCCCGCAGCCGGGGAACGCCACGGGTAGCCAATCGCCTGCTCAAGCGCGTGCGGGACTTCGCCGAGGTGCGGATGGAGGGCGTGGTCACCGCCGCCGCCGCGCAGGGAGCGCTGGAGATGCTCGAGGTCGACGAGCTCGGCCTCGATCGCCTCGACCGCAAGATCCTCGAGACGATCTGCTCGAAGTTCGACGGCGGCCCGGTGGGGCTCTCGACGCTGGCTGTCGCGGTGGGGGAGGAGCAGGACACGATCGAGGACGTCTATGAGCCCTATCTGCTGCAGGAGGGCCTGATCAAGCGCACCCCGCGCGGGCGTGCGGCCACGCCTGCGGCCTACGAGCACCTCGGGCTGCAGGTGCCCGAGCCCGTCGGACAGTCGCTGTTCTGAGCCTGTCGTGGTCGTTGCCCAAGTGGTCACACGGGCGGGCGCCTCGCTTCCCAGGCTTGCGTAGTCTGTGTATAGAGACACCATGGCCCATCCCTTCATCTGCCCAAACTGCGGTCACCGAACGAGCGAGCTCGATCGCAATCTCGGCTTCACCCGCCAGCGTAAGGGCTGCACGAAGTGCGGGTTCGCGTTCCTGTTCGAACTCCTCGACGACTACTACCCGGCCCCCGACGCGGCCTTCTTCGTATGCGATGGCGAGGGTCGAATAGTCGGCTGCGGCAAGAACTCCTTTGCCTTTACTGGCCTGGAGGAGGAAGAGGTCATAGGTCAGCGTGTCGAGCAGGTGCTCGGCCTGCGCTTCGTTGGCGGCGACGACCCGGTGGCAACGGTGCTCGAGTGGGGCGTGCGGGCGCTGGAGGTTCCTGTCGAGGTCTCAGGCGAACGCGATGTGGCGGCTGCCGCCAAAGCCGACATGTTCCCGGCATACGACGACGACGGCGGGCTGTTGCTTGTGCTTACCCCTGACAAGTAGTCTGCTCTGAGCATGCACGATCGCCGCCGCAATCTTCTGATCCTGCTGATCGTCGCCGGGCTCATCGCCGGGTCGGTCGCCGTGATCGCTACCAAAACCACGCGCCTCGGGCTCGACCTGAAGGGCGGCGTCGAGCTCGTCTACCAGGGCAAGCCCACGGCCCAGTCGAAGGTCGACACCGAATCGCTGAACCGCGCGATCGACATCATGCGCAAACGCGTCGACCAGCTCGGGGTGGCCCAGCCGGAAATCCAGCGCTCGGGCGAACGGGAAATCGACGTCTCGCTCCCCGACGTCAGCGACGCTCACCGCGCCGAACAAGAGGTCGGGAAAACAGCCCAGCTGTACTTCTATGACTGGGAGCCGAACGTGATCGGCCCTTCGGGTGCGCCCGCGACGAGCTCTGAACTCACGGTCACCGGCGGCCCCAACGCGGGCGCTGCGCAATACGGCCTGCCCGAGTACGAGGCGGTCCTGCGAGCGGCCAAACGCGCTCCGATCCTGCGCGACAGCGACACGACGTGGGAGCACGGTTGCACCCCGCAGCAGGCCAGCGGCTGCATCTATGGCAGCTGGTACCTGCTCGAACCCAAGCACGAAAAGGTGCTGCGCGGGCCCGAGGAAAGCGAAAAGAACCTCTACGCCGACTACAAAGTCGCGCCGGGTGCGGTGACCAAGGCGGTGCGCGTGAACCCCGGCACCGTGCTCGCGCAGGCGCGTCCAGTGGAAAGCGCCGCGGGCAAGGTCACGCAGAAAGGCCCCAACAGCTACTACGTCCTCAACGACGATCCCGTGCTGACGGGCAACGACATCACCAACCCCCAGCAGGGCTTCGACGAAGGCGCCGGGGGCTCTGGCGCGCCGAACGTGACGTTCGGCTTCACCTCGCACGGCAAGAAGGTCTTCGAACAGGTCACCAAGAAGATCGCCGAACGAGGCCAGGAAGCGCAGCTCCCGGGCAGTGGCGGCAAAGAAGCGACCGAGCAGCACTTCGCCGTGGTGCTCGACGGGCAGTTGATCACGGCGCCGTCGATCGACTACACCAAGTACCCGGAAGGCATCGATGCCTCCACCGGCTCTCAGATCTCGGGCGGCTTCACGATCGGCTCCGCACAGGAACTGGCTCAGGAGCTTCAGTCGGGTGCGCTGCCGATCCGTCTCGAACTGATCTCAAACTCACAGGTCTCGGCGACGCTCGGCAAAACCGCGCTCAACCAGGGGCTGATCGCGGGTCTCGCCGGTTTCGCTGTGGTCTGCCTGTTCCTGCTCGTGTTCTACCGCGTGCTCGGCATGATCGCCGTCGGCGGGCTGTTGATCTACGGCGTCTACTACTTCGCGCTGATCAAGCTGATCCCGATCACGCTCACGCTCCCAGGCATCGCCGGTCTGATCCTCACGATCGGTATCGCGGCCGATGCCAACATCGTGATCTTCGAGCGCGTCAAGGAGGAGATCCGCGGGGGAAGATCGATCATCTCCGGCATCGCCACGGGTTACAAGCGCGGGTTCGCGGCGATCGTGGACGCCAACGTCGTGACGTTCATGACAGCGTTCATCCTGTTTGCGCTGGCGACGGCTGAAGTCAAGGGCTTCGCCTTCACGCTTGGCATCGGCACGCTCGTGTCGCTGTTCACGGCGGTGCTCGCAACGCAGGCGGCGCTCGGCTCGATGGGGCGCTCGAAAGTCATCTCCCATCCGGCGGCGCTGGGCGCCGAGCGCCGTGGGCGCGGCTGGACGTTCGACTTCATGGGCGCCTCCAAGTGGTTCTTCTCGCTGTCGGGCACGATTCTGCTCGTGGGCGCGCTGGCGATCGGAGGCAGCGGCCTGAACTTCGGCATCGACTTCAAGTCGGGCACGCGCATCCAGACGGCCTTCCAGAAGCCCGCCAGCGAGGCTCAGGTGGCCTCTGCGATGTCCGCTGCCGGCTACGGCAACGCCCAGGTGCAGAAGTTCGTCAACAAGAGCATCGGCGGCACCGGCTATCAGATCTCGACCAAGACGCTGCGACCGGGGGCGCTGAACAAGGTGCGCGAAGGCCTCGAAACGAAGTTCGGGACCAAGCACTTCTCCTCGACCTCGATCGGGCCTACGTTCGGCAAAACGGTGGCCAACAGCGCGATCGTCGCGATCATCGCCTCGCTGCTGGTGATCTCGATCTACATCGCGCTGCGCTTCGAGTGGAAGTACGCCGTGCCGGTGCTGATCGCGCTGATGCACGACCTGCTGATAACGGCAGGGGTCTATTCGCTGACGGGGAGAGAAGTCACGACGGCCACGGTCGCCGCTCTGCTGACGATCCTGGGGTACTCGCTCTACGACACGATCATCGTGTTCGATCGTGTGCGCGAGAACGTGCCGAGGATGCCGCGGGCCGCCTTCTCCCAGATCGTCAACCGTTCGATGTCCGAGGTGCTGACCAGGTCGTTGGCCACGAGCTTCTGCACGCTGCTGCCGGTGGCGGCGCTGCTGTTCTTCGGCGGGGAAACGCTCCGGGACTTCGCCTTCGCGCTGCTGATCGGCATCGCCTCGGGTGCCTACTCCTCGATCTTCATCGCCTCGCCCGTGCTCACGCACTGGAAGGAGCGCGAGAGCTCCTATCGCGTCAGACGCGCGCGCATCGTGCGCGAACTCGGTGCCGTGCCGGCGTATGCGACGACTGCGGGTGGAGCGCCCGAGGATGTCGAGCCGACCCAGGTCAAAAAGCGGAAAACCCGGCGAGGAAGCCTGATCGCACCGGAGGAGCCTGGCGAGCAGATCTCACGCGACGAGTTCCAGGAACTGATCCGCGACCTCGATGTCGAGGGCAAGCCCAACGGAGCGCAGAAAGCCAAGCGGCGCGGCCGGGCCGGGGTGGCCACCGACGAGCAGCCCGAGCCCCCGCCGGCTGCACCCGAGCGCGATCCGGCGGCCGACCTCACTCCCGAGGACCTGGTCCTCAAGGAAGAGTCGAAGCCGCGGCCGCCGAAGAACCGCCGACCACGCAACAAACGCCACGGCAGGGCACGCTGATGGGTGCCCGCGCACAACACATGACCGAGGAGCGTGAGCGCTGATGGGGATGCTCGGATGGGTGATCATGGGCCTCGCTATCTGGCACTTCACGATCTTCCTCCCGGACCGCTTCTGGGGTGGGATCGTCGGTGCGTTCGTCGGCTCGCTGATCGGCTCGATCGTGATCGGCCTGATCATCTATGGCGTGAAAGTGTCGGCTCTGCAGGTACCGGGCGAAAAGGAGACCAACATCGGCGTGATCCTCTACGCCGTGCCCGGCGCGCTGATCGGGATGGCGCTGGTCTACGCCGAGGGTATGCGTCGAGAACGCGCCGCCGGCATCACCCCGCCCGATTACGACTGAGACGGGCCGGCGGCGGCCCCGGTTCCGTCCCACGGTGGCCGTAGTCTCGCCAGTGTGAGCCATTGCCGCTTCGAGATTGCTGACTGCCCGCCCGAGCATGTGAGGCGGCTGCGTGACGCACTCTCGGTCAGCGAGGCGCTCGCGCAGGTCCTCGTGCGCCGGGGGTTCACCGACCCGGAGGGCGCCCGGACGTTCCTGAACGCCACCGAGGAGCACCCGCCCGAGGCCTTCGCGGGCATCGAAGAGGCGGTGCAGCTGATCCTGGAGCATGTGCGCAGCGGTGCGCGCATCACGATTCACGGCGACTACGACGTCGACGGGATCTGCTCGACGGCTGTGCTGGTAGGCGCGCTGCGCGACCTGGGCGCCGATGTCGACTCCTACCTGCCCGATCGCGACGGCGACGGCTATGGGCTGGCGGAGGCGACGGTGCGACGGCTGGCCGCCCGTGGAACCCGACTGCTGATCACTGCCGACTGCGCGATCACGGCGGTCTCCGAGGTCGCCCTCGCCCGCGAGCTGGGGATGCAGGTGATCGTCAGCGATCATCACACCCCGCGCGCCGACGGCGAGTTGCCGCGGGCGCCGATCGTGCATCCGGCGCTGTGCGGGTACCCGAGTGTGGATCTCTGTGCCACGGCCGTGGCCTACAAGCTCGCCCAGGCCGTGTATGCCGGCGCGGGTCGGGACCCGCAAGAGCTGCGCCGTGACCTCGACTTGGTGGCGTTGGCGACGATCGCCGACGTGGTTGCGCTGCGCGGGGAGAACCGGACGCTCGTGCGCCGCGGGCTGCGGGCGCTCGCGGGGACTGCGAAGCCAGGCCTGCGCGCGCTGATGTCCGTCGCGCGTGTCGACCCGGCGAAGGTCGACGAGCGCTCGGTGGCCTTTGCGCTGGCCCCGCGGCTCAACGCCGCTGGGCGCCTTTACAGGGCGGACGCCGGACTCGAGCTGGTGCTCACAGGCGACCCATTGCGCGCAGCGCAAATAGCCGCCGAGCTCGACGCGGCCAACAGCGAGCGCCGCCAGGTGGAAATGCGCATCCGCTACGAGGCCGAAGCGCAGATGGACGAGCTGGGCGAGCGAGCCGCCTACGTGCTCGCCGGCGAGGGCTGGCATCCAGGTGTGATCGGGATCGTGGCCTCGCGGATGGTCGAGCGCAGCGGACGACCGGTCGTGATGATTGCCCTGGAGGGCAAGCGGGGCCGGGCCTCGGGGCGCAGCGTAGAGGCCTTCGACCTGCTGGCGGGCCTGAGTGCGTGCGAGGCGCACCTCGCACGCTACGGCGGACATCGCGCCGCCGCTGGACTCGAGATCGAGCGTAGCCGGGTGCCTGACTTCGCTGCGGCGCTGTGCGCCCACGCCGAGTCCGTTCTCGCTCCGGCGGACCTGGTTGCGCTCGAGCGTGTGGATGCAGTCGTGGGTGGCGATGAGCTGGGGATCGAGCTGGCCGAGGAGCTGCGTACGCTCGCACCGTTCGGGAGAGCGAACCCCGGCGTGTCGCTGATGGTCGCCGACGCGGTGCTCGCCGACCCAAGGCCGATGGGCGAAGGCAAGCATGTGCGCTTCACCGTGGAGTCGCGCGGGGCGAAGGCGCGGGCTGTGGCGTTCGGCAACGGCGGGCGCCTGCCCGTCGACCAGGGCATCCCGGTACTGGCCACGTTCTCGCTCGAGGTCAACGAATGGAATGGTGCGAGCGAGCCGCGGCTGGTGCTCCGCCAGGCGGCGCCCGCTGAGCTGGAGCTGACTGCGCAGCAGTCCGATGATCGCCTCGAGGAGCCAGTCGGCGAGCTCGTGCTGTTCTGAGCGCGCGCCCCTTCTATACGGGTGGCGGGTCCCCTACCCTGTAGTCATGGCCATCGCCGAGGATCCCAAGAGCACACAGCTGACGGATACCGCCAGCGGGGCGGTGGAGCTCCCGCCGGGGCGGCCGGAGGGCACGGCCGATCCCGAGCAGGGCGGCGCTGGGAGGCGCAGTGGGGAGGAGGCGCAGGCGCTCACGCTCAGCGTGGCCGAGCGGCGGATGCTGAGCGACCTGTTCGCGATCGTCTCCGAGCACGCGGCCGACTCGACGGTGGAGGTAGAGCACGGCCGGGTCCAGGATGCGTTCGTGTTCGCCTGCGAGCACCATGCGGCGCAACGGCGCAAATCAGGCGAGGACTTCATCGTGCATCCCGTAGGGGTGGCACGCATCTGTGCGGGCATGCGCCTCGACACCGAGACGCTGTGTGCGGCGCTGCTGCACGACACCGTCGAGGACACCTCGGCCTCGATCGAGGAGGTGGGCGAGCGCTTCGGCGAGGAGATCGCGGCGATCGTCGACGGCGTGACGAAGCTGACCGGGATCACCTTCCAGTCGCGCGATGAGGCCCAGGCCAACAACTATCGCAAGATGATGGTGGCAATGGCCACCGACGTGCGGGTGATCCTGATCAAGCTCGCCGACCGCCTGCACAACATGCGCACGATCGACGCGATGCCGAAGCAGAAGCAGATCGAGAAGGCGCGCGAGACGATCGAGATCTACGCCCCGCTGGCCCATCGCCTGGGAATCCACGCGATCAAGTGGGAGCTCGAGGACCTCGCCTTCGCGACGCTTCACCCCCGCAAGTACCAGGAGATCAAGGGACTCGTCGCCCAGCAGCGCGACGAGCGCGAGGTCTACGTCAACGAGGCCGGCGACTACCTGCGCAAGGAGCTGGCACAGGTCGGCATCGAGGCCGAGATCGCCGGCCGCGCCAAGCACTTCTACTCGATCTACTCGAAGATGACCAAGAAGGGGCGCGAGTTCAACGAGATCTATGACCTGACGGCAATGCGGGTGATCGTCGAGTCGGTCAAGGACTGCTACGGCACCGTCGGCGTCATCCACTCGCTGTGGAAGCCACTGCCAGGACGGTTCAAGGACTTCATCGCGATGCCCAAGTTCAACATGTACCAGTCGCTGCACACGACCGTGATCGGACCTGAGGGACGGCCGCTTGAGATCCAGATCCGCACGCTCGAGATGCACGAGATGGCCGAGTTCGGCGTGGCCGCCCACTGGCTCTACAAGGCCCCTCCGCCCGGCAGCGGCGACGACGGCGGTCGCTGGGGCGCGGGCGAGGAGGGCAAGCTCAAGTGGCTGCGCTCGATGCTCGATTGGCAGAAGGAGCTATCGGACCCGCGGGAGTTCATGGAGACACTGCGCACGGACCTCTTCGAGGAGGAGGTCTACGTGTTCACGCCCAAGGGCGAGGTCAAGTCGCTGGCCGCGGGCGCAACACCGTTGGATTTCGCCTACGAGGTTCACACTGAGATCGGCCACCGCTGCGTAGGCGCGCGCGTCAACGGCAAAATCGTGCCGCTGCACTACGAGCTGCGCTCGGGCGACATCGTGGAGATCCTCACCGCCAAGCGCGAGCGCGGACCATCGCGCGACTGGCTGGCGACGGTCAAGACGACCCGTGCGCGTAACAAGATCAAGGCGTGGTTCAAGGCCGAGTCGCGCCAGGACACCGAGCACACCGGCCGCGAGCTGCTCCAGGAGCAGCTGCGCAAACAGGGCCTGCCCGCCCAGAAGATCACCGGCTCGGCGCTGCTGGCCGACGTGATCCGCGAGGTTGGCTACCGCAAGGCGGACGACTTCTACATCGCGCTCGGCGCGGCCAAGGTCTCGCCCAAGCTCGTGGTCAGCAAGGTGTTGCAGCGCCTCAAGCAGGGGGAGTCGGCCGACGGCGAGGACAACGCCGCCGATCTGCTGCGCGTCGGACGCGCGCGCAGGCGACCGACGAAGTCCTCGGGGCAGTACGGGATCCGGGTCGAGGGCGTGGAGGACGTGATGCTGCGCCTGGCCAAGTGCTGCCGCCCGGTTCCCGGCGATGAGATCCTCGGCTACATCTCGCTCGGCCGCGGGATCACCATCCACCGCAAGGACTGCCCCAACGCGGCCCAGCTTCAGAAAAGCCCCGAGCGCTTCGCCAACGTGGGTTGGGAAGGCGACCAATCCACGGGCTTCGTGGTGGAGATCCAGATCGATGCCTGGGATCGCCACCGCCTGCTCGAGGACCTCTCGCGCGCCTTCTCGGAGTCGGGCGCCAACATCATGGAAGCGCGCTGCCTGTCGATGGGCCCGATGGTCAAGAACCGCTTCGTTGTCGAGGTAGCCGACACGCACACGCTCAAGAGCGCGATCACGCGCCTGCGCAACATCGACTCGGTGTTCGACGCCTACCGGGTCACGCCCGGCGCCACAGCAGCCTGAGCGGGCCGGCCAACGGTCCCCAGGGCGTTAGGTGCGAGCTCAGGAGATGACGGTGAGGGCCCGTGCCATCACCGAGTAGCGCGCCTCGGCGACCTCGCCGAGGTAGTCGCCATCGACCTGCAGTGGGAGCATGCGCCCGTCGGCGCTGCGAACGGTCATCTCGGTCAGGTTCTCCAGGCCGCTCACCTGGCGATGACCCACGACGCGCGCGCTGGGCGAGAAGGCTCGCCAGGCGATGAAGGGCATCGACAGCGGCGTGGCGCGGTGCAGCACGCCGCCGGCGAGCAATCCCGAGTCGAGCGCGGCGCCGTCGGTGATGTTGATCGGTCGGTCCTGGAAGTAGGTGAAGGGCGAGCCGTTCTGGACGACAGCCGTCACCCCGTCCAGCGTCTGTCCGTTGGCGTCGACCTGCAGGCGGGGAGGGCTCACGAGGTAGCGGCGCATGAACGTGCTCACGGCGACCCAGGTGAAGTACCAGGCGCCGAGGCGGGCCTTCAGGTGGGGGTTGGAGTCGACCCGCTCGACCACGCTGGCGTCGAGGCCGAGGCCGGATGCGAAGGTGAAGCAGCGGCCGTTGACCACGCCGAGGTCGACCTTGCGCGGCTGCCAGTCGTCGGCCATCGCGAGCAGGTGCTCGGTCGCGTCGACCACGTCGCCGGGGATCCCCAGCATCTTGCCGAACACGTTGGCCGAGCCGCCGGGAAGGCAGCACAGCGGCGTGGAGGAGCCGAGCAGGCCGTTGGCGGCTTCGTTGACCGTGCCGTCGCCGCCGAAGGCGACCACCACGTCATAGCCCTCGTGTGCCGCCTCACGGCACAGCTCGGTGGCGTGGCCGCGAGCCTCGGTATCCACTGCATCGACCTCGAAGCGCCCCTGTAGGGCGTAGACGACCAGGTGTCGCAGCCGGTCGGAGACGGTCGTGGCATACGGGTTCACGATGATCAGCATGCGGCGCTTGCTCGCCGGGTCGGCAAAGCGAAACGGCGCATGGTCCTGATCCAGCTGGGTTGCGCCCTCTTGCTCGCTCGTGGGGATGCTCACAGCGTGGCCTACACCACACCTACGGGTGCGTTACCGCCGTTGGGGCTAATGCTCCAGTTGCATACGTGCCGATGCTGTTGCTAAACTGCCGCGCACATAGATGTACACATCCAGAGGGGTGGAGGGCCTGGCCCTGCGAAACCCCGGCAACCACCGCCAAGTCACAGGCGGGAAGGTGCCAATTCCAGGTGATGTGTGGCCGGGCTTCGCGCTCTTCGCCACACGTGACAAGGCGAAGGCTATAGCGAAGGGAGCCCCAAATGGCTGTCAGTCATCTTCAGTGCAAGGAGTGCAAGTCCCAGTATCCGCTCGAGGCGCTCTACGTCTGCGAGCAGTGCTTCGGTCCGCTCGAGGTCGTCTACGACCACAGTCGGACCAGCGGGGATCGCGGTGAGCTGCGCCGCCGCATCCAGGGCGGACCGCAGAACATCTGGCGCTACGCGGACTTCCTTCCGCTCGCCGGAGGGCCTCCCGGTCCCTCTGGGCGCCTCGCTTCGCGGGTCGGCCTGCCTGCCGGCTGCACGCCGCTGATCAAGGCCGACCGCCTGGCCGAGCGGCTGGGCCTGAAGGAGGTATGGGTCAAGAACGACGCGGCCAACCCAACGCACTCGTTCAAGGATCGTGTGGTGTCGGTGGCCGTGACGCGTGCCCGCGAGCTCGGCTTCGAGACGATCGCCTGCGCCTCGACTGGCAACCTCGCCAACTCCGTGGCCGCCCACGGAGCGGCCCTGGGCATGGACTCGTACGTCTTCATCCCGGCTGACCTGGAGGAGCAGAAGATCCTCGCCACGGGCATCTACGGCACCAACCTGGTGGGCGTGGAAGGCAACTACGACGACGTGAACCGACTCTGCACCGAGCTCTGCGCCGAGCGCGAGTGGGCGTTCGTGAACATCAACCTGCGTCCCTACTACG
This sequence comes from Solirubrobacteraceae bacterium, assembly GCA_036264155.1. Taxonomy (GTDB): domain Bacteria; phylum Actinomycetota; class Thermoleophilia; order Solirubrobacterales; family Solirubrobacteraceae; genus Palsa-744. The sequence goes on along the minus strand of DATARM010000092.1, from coordinate 908 downwards.
CCGAGGGCTCCAAGACACTGGCGTTCGAGATCGCCGAGCAGCTCGGTTGGGAGCTCCCCGACCGCTGCATCGTGCCGATCGCCTCGGGCTCGCTGTTCACGAAAATCGCCCGCGGCTTCGAGGAATGGCGCGAGGTAGGGCTGATCGAGGGCGATCTGCCGAGCATGAACGGCGCCCAGGCCGAGGGCTGCTCGCCGGTGGCCAGCGCGTTCGCCGCCGGGCACGACGTGTGCAGGCCGGTCAAGCCCAGCACGATCGCCAAGTCGCTTGCGATCGGCAACCCCGCCGACGGCCCCTACGCGCTCGACCTCGCACGCCGCACCGGCGGCGGCGTCGACTCGGTCACCGACGATGAGATCCGCGCGGGCATCAAGCTGCTCGCAGAGACGACAGGGGTGTTCACCGAGACCGCAGGTGGGGTCACGACGGCGGTGCTCGCAAAGCTCGCTGCTCGTGGCGAGATCGACCCGGGCGAGCGCGTGGTGCTGGTCATCACCGGCGAGGGACTGAAGACGCTCGACGCAGTTCGCGGATCGTTCGAGACGACCACGATCAAGCCCACGGTCGAGGCGTTCGACGCAGCCGGTGTCAACCAGACGGTGAGCGTCTGATGGCAGTCGTGGTCAAGATCCCAACCCAGTTGCGCTCCGCCTCGGGCGGCCAGGCCGAGACGGAGCTCGACGGCGCAACCGTGCAGGAGGTGCTGGACGGTCTGTTCGAGCGCTTCGGGGAGCTTCGCGCCCGGATCGCAGACGACGACGGCTCGCTGCGGCGGTTCGTCAACGTGTACCTCGCCGGGGAGGACATCCGCTTCCTCGAGGGTCTGCAAACGCCCGTCAAGGATGGGGCGGAGCTGACGATCCTCCCAGCAGTCGCCGGGGGTTAGGGCGTTGAGGGGACCAACCAAT
>DATARM010000085.1:0-15121 GCA_036264155.1 Solirubrobacteraceae bacterium | reverse complement strand
CAACACGCTGATGGCTCGCCGCAAGACCGGCGTGGACGTCGAGTCCGAGACCCGTCCGTGCTCGGAGTGCTTGAGCGAGATCCCCCGCCAGGCGCGCAAGTGCGCGTTCTGCGCCTCGCCCCAACCCGTTGCGGGCTGATTTCGCGCCCATACCGTAATGCCCCAGCCCTACGTTCACGAGTTGCGCGTGCGCTACAGCGAGTGCGATCCACAGGGCATCGTGTTCAACGCCAACTACCTCGTCTACTTCGACCTCGCTTTCACTGAGCTCTGGCGCTCAGCCCTGGGGCCCTGGCAGAGGATGCTCGAGCAGGGGATCGACGCTGTCGTCGCCGAGGCCAACGTCAGGTTTCGAGCGCCGGCTCACTTCGACGAGCAGTTGCAACTACATGCGCGCCTGACCCGGCTGGGCACCACTGCCATCACGACCGAGATCGACGTGACCCGCGAGGGCGAGTTGCTGGCGCAGGGGATGCTGCGATATGTGTGCGTGGCAAGCGATACCTGGAGCAAGACCGATCTTCCCAAGTGGGTGCACGATGGCCTGGAGCGCTTCCTCTGCCCCGAGGCCAAATCTAGCCGAGAGATTTCTTCGCAAGGTGCGGGAACGTCTTCCACGGGCGCTTGAAATCGGTCGCCGCGGCTCGTAGGTTTGCTTCAGACGCGGTTCGGAGCCGTCAAGAGCGAGGCCACTGAGGTGTGAGGCCGCGCCACCCACCTGAAGGCCCTCGGGTCGGACGGAGCGGGTTCCTCAAACGGCTCGGGGCCGCGTCGCTTTCGTTGGTACTGGCGCTTAGGAAGCTCCCACAGAGCCTCTATGCGCGGCTCACGCGAAACCCCTCTGATGGGAGCTCGCCAGCCGAGCATCGGCGCCGCCTCACCACGAAAGGACCGCAGACGATGGCACAGCCTTCGAGTAGGCCCCGCAAACGCCTCGCCGTGCGCCTGCTCGGCGCTGGCACGACCACGACGAGCTCGAGCGCGACTGCCCCGTCGAGCGCCGCGCTCAGCGGCAACTGAAGGTCGCGAGTGAGTCGCAAGCGAGCGAGCGATGCTAGGCGAGCGTCGCCCCTAACCCGAGGCCACTCTCAGCAAGCTCTCAGCTTCTACTGTGGTTACTCTGAGCTCAGGCGGCCAATCTGATCCCACTGTGTCGAGGCAAGTAGGAGATCATGAATCCATCTCGTCCCCTCCCACCCCCTCTATGACCGAGAACGGCGGGTCGAACCGCGTGCTCGTTGTCGACGACGAGCCAAATCTCGTCGAGGTCCTGAGCATGGCTCTGCGCTTCCAGGGCTTCACCGTGGAGACAGCCTCGACCGGGCGCGAGGCGCTGGCGGCCGTGGCCAGCTTCAAGCCCCATCTGATGGTGCTCGACGTGATGCTCCCCGACATGGAGGGCTTCGATGTGGCGAGCCGTCTTGGAGCCCAGCGTACGGGCGTACCGATCATCTTCCTCACTGCACGAGACGCGACCGAGGACAAGATCAGAGGGCTCAGCGGCGGCGGCGACGACTACATGACAAAGCCCTTCAGCCTCGAGGAGCTGGTTGCCCGGATTCGCACCATCCTCCGGCGCACCGGCCAAGCCGCCCCGGAGTCCGGGCGCCTCGTCTTCGAGGATCTCGAGCTGGACGAGGAGACGCGCGAGGTGACACGCGGTGGCGAGCAGATCGAGCTGACTGCAACCGAATACAGGCTGCTGCGCTACCTGATGCTCAACCCGCGCAGGGTGATGACCCGCGCGCAGCTGTTGGACCACGTCTGGAACTACGACTTCGGCGGCGACGGACGCGTCTTGGAGACCTACATCAGCTACCTGCGTAAGAAGCTCGACGCCAACGGGCCGTCGCTGATCAGAACCGTGCGCGGGGTCGGATACGCGCTGCAGGCACCGCGGTCCTGATGGCCTCGCTGCGCGCTCGTGTGCTCGCGAGCGTGCTCGTGCTCGCAGCGGCTGGGCTGCTTGCGCTCGCGCTCGTGACCTACACCGAGCAGAGCTCGTTCCTGGAAGGACGCGTCAACGAACAGGCTCGTGCAGCGGTTCCTGCGGTCTCCCAGGCGCTCGACAACGCCGGGTTCAAGCCCGACGAGGGCGGTCCCTCACAGGAAGGCCAAGACGGCACCGGACATGGGCAGGGCCCGCGCACGGGAGGGGCGCCGAACCTGAACCTGCCCCCCGGCACCTACGGTCAGCGCAGAAACGATTCAGGTCAGGTCCTCGGGAACGTCCCCTTCACATATGGACAGACGGCACCGTCGCCACCCAAGCTGCCGGAGCATGTCGAGCTCGGGAGGGTCTTCACCGTCTCCTCCACGGGCTCCTCTGACCTCCACTACCGCGTGTTCGCCAGCCGCGATCCCGAGGACTCGGGCATCACGATCGTGGCGATACCCCTGAGCGAAGTCAAACAGACGCTCGACCGCCTGCTGCTCGTCGAGGCACTCGTGATCGCGGGCGTTCTCGCTGCGCTTGGCATCAGCGCCTTCTTCGTCGTTCGCCTCGGCCTACGCCCGCTCACTCGCATGGAGGTGACCGCCGGGGAGATCGCCGCCGGGGAGCTCTCGCGCCGAGTCAGCCCGGCCTCCTCACGCACCGAGGTGGGCCGGCTGGGGCTAGCGCTGAACGCGATGCTCGATCGGCTCGAGGAGGCCTTCGCCGAACGCCAGGCGAGCGAGGACCGTCTACGTCAGTTCCTTGCGGACGCCTCACACGAGCTGCGTACCCCGCTGGCCTCGATTCGGGGCTATGCGGAGCTTTTTCGCATGGGCGCGACTCGCGACGAGGCAGGCACCGAGATGGCCATGCGCAGAATCGAGGACGAGTCGACGCGAATGGGCGTGCTCGTCGAGGACCTGCTGACGCTGGCGCGCCTGGACGAGGCTCCCGAGCTCGGACGTCAGCCGGTCGATCTCGCGCTACTGGCAAACGACGCCGTGCACGACGCACGAGCGACCGCTCCCGAGCGCGCGATAGAGCTCAGTGCCCCACCGGAGGCGATCGTCTCGGGCGACTCCCATGCCCTGCGCCAGGTGCTGGCAAACCTGCTGCGCAACGCCCTCGTACACACTCCTGCAGGGACGCCGATCGACGTGAGCGTGCGGGAGGACCTCAGGTCGGTCACGGTCACCGTGCGAGACCATGGACCGGGGCTACCGGACACCTCTCAGGAGCAGCTCTTTGGACGCTTCTGGCGCGCCGAGGGAGGGCGCGAGCGAGGCAAGGCTGGAGCTGGCCTTGGCTTGGCGATCGTCCGCAGCTTGACCGATGCCCACCACGGACGCATAAGCGCGCACAACGCGCCCGGGGGCGGCGCGGCATTCGTGGTGACGCTGCCCAAGTCAGCTCCAGATTCGCCCGCGGCCAACGGCGCCTGAGCCGCGTTCGCCGCACTCTCAGCGATCTCTCAGGCAAAGGCCATAGTCAGCTGAGGGTGCCTCTGGATACTCGCTTCATAACCGAAAGCGAACCGAAAGGACCCCAATGTCCCTGCCAGTAGCCATCGCCGTCATCGTCCTTCTGGACGCTGCGTTGATCGGCTTGCTCGTGTTCGTGATGGCCCGCGCAAGCCGCCTCACACCTCACCTCTCGTCGACCGACGCTGGCGAGACACGTATATCGCTCGCCCCGAGCACTCAGACTCACCACGCTGCACGTCCCCTCAAGCACCACTCGCGGGTTGGGTCCTCAGCGATCCCGGCGCGCCCTAGCCGCGCATGATCACTTCAAACCTAAGCGTCCTCGCCACCGCGACCGGACCGCACCTGTTCTGGATCACAAGTCGCGCTGCCGGGATCGCCGCCTTGATCCTGTCGAGCGTCTCAGTGTGCATCGGCCTGCTGATGGGCGGGCGACTGGTGAAGCGACGCGGCGTCGACATGCGCGTCACACATGAGGCGCTTTCGCTGGCGACACTGGTGGCGCTGGTGGTACACGGGCTGACGCTAATCGGTGACAGCTTCCTCCACCCCAGCCTGGCCGACATATCGGTGCCATTCCTCAGCGGCTACAAGACTGCGTGGACGAGCATGGGCATCATCGCCTTCTGGGGGCTGGCGCTGCTCGGCCTCTCCTACTACGCTCGAGCGAAAATTGGTGTGCAGCGCTGGCGCAAGCTTCACCGCTTGACCGCGCTGGCGTGGGTTCTCGGACTCGCACATTCCTTGGGCGAGGGCACTGACGCCGGCCAGACCTGGTTCCTGGCGACGACCGCGATCGTAGTGGCTCCCCCGCTCACACTGCTCCTCGCGCGCCTGCTGCGCGGGCCTGCAACGCGTCCGGGCGCACCGACGTCAGCCACACCTCCGCGCTCAGGCTTCTCTCAGCTCCCCACCAGGTGAACTGGATACGCGCCATGCACGCTGGAGCTGACCCTAAAACCACAAGCGCGATTGGATCGAAGATGCCCGAGAACCGCACACCACCAGCGCCGCACTCAGACCCTCAGCAACTCGACCCCACGGCCTTGGCTCGAAGCCGCCGTGAGGGGATGCTGCTGCGCACCCGCAAGATCAGGCGGTCCGTCGCGGGCTTGGCGTTGGGTTTGTTCACGGCCGCCTTCCTCGCGGTCTACGTGCAACTCGCCTCCGGTCACGACCCAGCGCTCACCGCCAACGCAGAGCGACGCAACGTGTCCACGAGCCTAGTTGCGAGCACGTCCTCGAAAGCAGCCGCCGAGAAGAAACTGGCGGCCGAAAAGGCAGCCGTCGAAAAGACGACTGCAGAAGAAGCAGCTGGCACCGAAGCCACGAGCACCGAAACAGGTGAAGCGTCAACCGAATCAAGCGGCACGTCGGCGGTAACGACCTCACAATCGTGATGAATGGGCACGAGACAAATGCGAGCTTCGACTGCTTCGGCTCGAGTTGCTCGATCGTGGTGAGCGGTGACACGGATACACGGTCAGCCGCGGATGCGGTCAGCTTCGCCCAGCGCAGCCTGCTGGACTGGCACGAGCGCTTCTCCCGTTTCATCTCCGAGAGCGAGCTCTCGCGTTTGAACCGAGACCCAAGGCGCGAGGTTCCCGTGAGCCCGCTGATGGCAGGTTTCGCCCAGGCCGTCATCGAAGCGGGAGCGATGACAGGTGGGCTCGTCGACGGAGCTCTCGCAAAGGAGATACGGATCGCGGGTTACACCGATGACATCCACCAACCGCTGGCGCTCCGGAGGGCCCTGCAGCTTGCCCCGGCACGCCAACCGGCCGCAGCGGCGCCCGGCGCCCGCTGGCGTGAGATCGAGGTCGACCTCATGCGCAACACGGTCACGCGCCCGCCGGGGCTCGAACTCGACAGCGGCGGCCTCGCGAAGGGCCTGTTCGCCGACGTGCTGGGCGAAGCACTGGCAGATCATGCGGCATTTGCGATCAACTGCGCAGGCGATCTGAGCCTCGGTGGACGGGCCCGGACCAGACGCCAGATCAAGGTCGAAAGCCCCTTCGACGGTCGGACCCTGCATACGTTCGAGCTGGCCCGCACGGGCGTAGCAACCAGCGGTATCGGCCGGCGCAGCTGGCTGGATCGCAACGGGCGCCCAGCTCACCATCTGCTCGACCCGGCCACGGGCAGGCCTGCTTACACAGGGATCGTGCAGGTCACAGCGCTCGCTCCCAGTGCCCTGCTGGCGGAGATCCATGCCAAGGCCGCGATCCTCCACGGCCCGCGGCTGGCGAGCGCTCGGCTGCCACACGGCGGCGTGATCGTCTTCGACGACGGCACCCACCAGGTGATCGCGCCACCGCCCGTGATCACCCTCGGCGAGCTCCGTTGCGTGGCGTGATGCGCCTGCGGGCAGCGATCAGGGAACTCCGATCTCCACCGCCGGCTCGCCTTCGGCGGCGGGCTCGTGTGAGCCCGCGCTTCGAGGCACGCGCGCGCTGAGAGCGACCGCGATGGCGAGAGCGACGAGCGCTGAGGCGATCCAGAACGCCAGGTGATAGCCGGCGGTGAGCGCCACCGCGCTCGTACGCCCCTGGGCGCTCAGATGCGCGCTGTGTGAAGCCGAGAGCGTCGCGAGGACGGCCAGGCCCAGCGCTCCACCGACCTGTGCGGTGGTGTTCACCAGCCCCGACGCGAGTCCTGCGTCTTGCGGCGTCGAGCCTGACATCGCCATCCCCATCAGCGCGGGAAAGCAGGCGCCGGCGCCAATGCCGAGCAGCGCCATCGAGGGCAGCACGCCACTCACGTAGCTGCTGTGCACGGGCGCCAGGGCAAACAGCACGAGCGCAATGCCGATCAGCACGAGACCCGCGATCACCGTCGGCTGCGCCCCGAAGCGCATCACCAGCCGCTCGGAGAAGCGGATCGAGAGCACCGCCATGGCGACTGTCACAGGCAGGAAGGCAAGCCCGATCTGCAGTGCGTCATAGCCGAGCACACGTCGCAGGTAGAGGGCGCCGAGGAAGAACATCCCGAACATTCCGGCCACGGAGAGCACCTGGATCAAGTTGGCGAACACGAGGTTGCGAGAGCGGAATATCCGCAGCGGAACGAGCGGGCTACGGGCGGTGGCCTCGCGCGCCACGAACGCCGCCAGCAGCACGAGCGAGCCTGCGGCGAAGGCCAGTGTGCGACCGGCCCCCCACCCATCCTCGGCTGCAGGCTTGACGATCGTGTAGACGCCCAGCATCAGCGCCGAGGTGATCAGCAGCGCACCCGGTATATCGGCGCCGGCAGCGAAGCCAATGCCCTTGTCGCGCTGAAGCAGGCGCCGGGTGGCCAGCGCGGTGAAGATCCCAATCGGGAGGTTCACGAAGAAGATCCAGTGCCAGTTGATCGACTGCGTAATCAGGCCGCCTGCGAGCAGCCCAACGGCGCCACCGGCGGAGGCGACGAACGCGTAGACGCCTATCGCCTTCGCCTGCTCGCGCGGCTCGGGGAACATCGTCACGATCATCCCCAGGATCACCGCCGAGGTCATCGCCCCGCCCACACCCTGGATGAAGCGCGCCGCGATCAGCAGGGTCTGGCTCTGCGCAACGCCGCACAGCAGCGACGCCACCGTGAACAGGCCGATTCCGGCCAGGAAGATGCTGCGTCTGCCCACCAGGTCGCCGAGGCGACCCGCGAGCAGCAGCAGGCCACCGAAGGAGATCAGGTAGGCGTTCACGACCCAGGCCAAACTCGAGGTCGAGAAATGGAGGTCTTCCTGGATCGACGGGAGCGCCACGTTGACCACCGTCACGTCCAGCACGATCATCAGCATCCCCGTGCACAGGACATACAGCGCGATCCAGCGCTCGCGTCCGGCGCCCTCCGACGTTTGGTGTTGGACCGTACTCATGCGTGTGCCACCTCCTGCTCCAGATAGTGTTCCAGTGCCTCGAGCAGGAGCTTCGTGCCGTGCTCGCGCTCGGCCGGCGTGTCGTGCCCGTCGAGGAACACGCCCTGCTCGGTGAACGTCAGCATCGTTCCCTGGGCCACCGCCTCGAACTCGACCGTCGCCAGCGAGACCGACATGCGCGCCTGCTCGCGATACATCTCATACGCATAGACGATCCGGACATCCGCCACGATGTCTCGGTAGCGCGCGTCGAAGGTGTAGACGTCCCCATCGGGGGCGGCGACCGTGAGGCGCTCGCGCCCATCGACGGCGAACTCGAGCGAGTGCGCCCCCTTGCTCGCCTCGCCGGGCGGCGCAAACCACTGCGCCTTCGCCTGGGGGTCGGCCCAGGCCGTGAACACGCGCGCCGGCTCGGCGTCGAAGGTGCGCTCGATGGTGAATGTTGCGTGGTAGGTGGATCGATTGCTCACTTCTTGCTCCTCATTTGTCGTTTAGACCCGTCCTCGGCGAGAAAGTCATCGAGCCGGTCGAATCGCTCTTCCCAACTTCTGCGCCGTGTGGCCACCCAGTCCTCGGTCCTCCGCAGCGCGGCGGGCTCGATGTGACAGGTACGCACTCGCCCCACCTTCTCCGAGCAGACCAGGCCGCTGTCCTCGAGCACGTGCAGGTGCTGGACGACCGCCGGGAGCGACATCGACAGCGGGCGCGCAAGCTCGCTGACCGACGCAGGCCCCAGGCTCAATCGGTCGACGATCGTACGCCGCGTGGGGTCGGCGAGGGCCGAGAACAATAGCTCTACGGGAGGCGGGGCAGCTGACAGTTGGTTAAGCACTGACTTAACTATGCCATACTCGCGAGGGATGCGAGCGCTCGTGCAGAGGGTCAGCAGAGCAGCGGTGCGAGTCGGGGATCAGCCCGTGGCCGAGATCGGCGCGGGGCTGCTCGTTCTGCTCGGCATCACACACGAGGACGACGAGCAAGCGGCGAAGCGCCTGGCAGCGAAGGTGAGCACGCTGCGGATCTTCCCCGACGCCGAAGGTCAGATGAACGAGGCGCTCGGCACCCGAGCGATCCTCTGCGTGAGCCAGTTCACGCTCTATGGAGATACTCGCCGGGGCAATCGACCGAGCTTCATGGCAGCGGCCCGCCCGGAGCGGGCGGAGCCCCTGTATGAGCTCTTCTGCGAGCGCTGCGGGGCGTTACGCGGCGTCTTTGGCGCGCACATGGCGGTGGAGCTGGTCAACGACGGACCGGTGACGCTGCTGCTGGAGTCCTAGCCTGAGCGGGAGTCCCGCGGTGGCATCTCTGAGCGCGCGGCCCAACGCTCAGCCCACTCATGAAGAGGCGGGTAGGCCTCCTCGAGCAGCGATCGTCCCTCACCCGTGAGCCGGTAGCCGCCACTCGCCGCTTGCACGATGGCCGCCCTACGCAGCTCCCCCAGGCGCTGGTTGAGCACGCTCGAGGACATCCCCTCGCAGCGCTCCTGCAGGGCGCGAAACGGCAGCGGGCCGTCGCGCAGCTCCCAGATCACGCGCAGCGTCCAGCGCCTGCCGAGCAGCTCCAGCAGCGCCATGATCGGCCGCCGGCTCGAAGCATCAGGCGTCACGCCCACCGCCTTGCGCTGCGGAAATCGAAGCGATAGTCTCCGTGCTGTGAAATCAGAAGCGACACGGATAGGAGTCTAATGACCGATGCCCACCTACCACCGCGCATCGCTCCACTCGAGCCCCCGTACTCGCCCGACGTTGCCACCTCCCTCGAGAGCTGGATGCCACCCGAGAGCCCGCTCGAGCCGCTACGCCTGTTCCGCACCCTGGTGATCCACGACCGGCTCGCGAGCAGGATGCGCGCTGTTGGAGCGGGCATCCTCGGCGCGGGTGCTCTGATCGAGCCGCGACTGCGCGAGGTCGTGATCCACCGCACCTGCGCGTTGACCGGCGCACACTACGAGTGGGGCGTGCACGCGAGGGCCTTTGGCCGGCCGCTCGGCTTCAGCGACGCACAGCTGCATTCAACCGTGCACGGTTCGGCAGGGGATGAGTGTTGGGATGCCGAGCAGGCATGCGTGTTCCGGCTTGCAGACGAGTTGCACACGAGCAACGACATCTCGGACGATCTGTGGCGTGCGCTTGGAGCTCGATTCTCCGAGCGCGAGATCCTCGAGCTGATCGTCACGGTTGGCTGGTACCACACGATTGCCTACGTCTGTAACGGCGTGCGTCTGCAGGACGAGGAGTGGGCCGAGCCACGGCCTGGCTGATCTCTCGCGTTGGCCTTGCTCCGCCGCCCGACCGGAGATCATTCAGGCATGGAGGGGAGAACAACCGCTGCGCCCGCACGTCACGATCGACTGCTGCCCTGGATCGCCGCCGAGCGAGCCTTTCGCGCGGTCGTCCTGCTCACCGTCGGTGTCGTGCTCGTCACCCACCCGCACGCCAACTGGGCGAGCGAAATCGCCAACTTCGCACAGCACCTGGGGCTGAATCCAAAAGCCAACTGGATCCAGCGCCTGATCGAGAAGGTGAGCAAGATCAACTCCAACGAGAACGTCACCTTCGGCGTCATCGCGCTCGCCTACGGCGTGCTCGAGGGCGCCGAGGCCTACGGTCTTTGGACGCGTCGGCGCTGGGGCGAGTGGCTGACGGTGGTGGCCACCTCGCTGCTCCTGATCCCCGAGGTGTGGGAGCTGACCAAAAGCGCCACCCTGCTGAAGGTCGGGGCGCTGCTGGTCAACCTGGCCGTGGTCGCCTACCTGCTGTGGCGACTGCGCCGCAACTAGCTAGATCACCTAGGCCTCAACGCTCACGCCCTTCCAGAAGGCGAAGCGATCCTTGAACTCTGCCGCTGACAGACCGCTGTAGTCGGTGTCCTTCGGCTCGGGGTAGTACCAGGCGGCGTCGGTGTTCTGCTCGCCGTCGACCACGATCGTCTTGTAGCTCGCCTCGCCCTTCCAGGCACAAGTCGTATGCGTGTCGCTGTCGGTGAAGTACTGCGCGTCGATGCTGTCCGCAGGGAAGTAGTGGTTGTTCTCGACCACCACCGTCTCATCGCTCTCAGCCAGCGTCGCGCCGTTCCAGATCGCCTTCATCTCAAGCTCCTCGAGTGGGGTTTCTCTCCAGCGTAGAACGTGGAGCCAGCTCCAACCCCCCGTGCTCACCCGCCGGCCACGCGGCCCTCAGCGCAGGCACGATCTCGCTCGTCACGAGCCCCGTCTCGTGGGTCACCTCGTCGACGATCTCGAACCAGCGACGCATGTTGGCGGGAGTATCGACCAGGACCGTGAGCACCGGCCCGTGGCGCCTCAGCGACCAGAAGCGTTCGCCATGGGGTCGATGCTCACCGTGATAGCCCCACAGGCCACGCAGCGCCGTTGCGCCCGCGGCTCCCTCGGCGCGCAGTCGTCGGATCAGCGCACCGTGCAGTGACTCGCGCTCGTGGCGCGAGCTCTCGCCGGAGTAGATGACGAGCTTCTGCCAGTGGGCGAGGCCCGCGGAGTCGGGCCGGGGTGGCTCGTCGGGGGCGCCGAGCAGCATGCCGTCGCGCTTGCACACCTGGACTCGCTCGAGCGTCATCGCCGGGCGCGTGAGCAACGCCTGCAGTTCGGGTAGGGCACGTGCGAGGGTTGAGGCATCTCCCACGCTCTGCACGAGCAGCGGGACCTGCCCGTTCGCCGCCATGAAGCGCGCCCGGCGGCGAACGCCGGCGACGGTGCCGTCGAGACCGAGCAGCACGCTCGCACCGGCCACCCCATGACGGTGCAGGCAGTCCACCACCGCGAGATATGCCGCCCGTCCCCCTGCACGCTCCCGGCGACCGAGATACACGCTCAGCTCGAGCTCGCCCTCCCCCAGGTTCCCATCGCCGTCCCCCGCGCCAAACAGGCGCACGCGCTCGATCGTGATCAGGCCGTGGCTCACCAGGCCGCGAACCTCCTCGGTCAGCGCCTGTATGCGGGCGGGAGCGTCGTGTGCCACAGCGAGCATGGGGAGATCTTCGGAGAGCGTCAGCAGCCGCTCGGTCTGCAGCCTGTGCTTGACGCCGAAGCCTTCCAGGCCGCGCAGAAGCACGCTCGCGCGCACATCGCTGCGCTCATACGCGTCCATCAGCACGTCTGCCACAAGGCGCCCGCCGGTGCGCTCGCGCTCGCCGAAGAAGGCGGTGAGCTTCAGCCCCTCCTCCATGCTCAGCCGCCCCCGAGTACCCGGCCGAGCTCCGCCGCGCCGATCCCGAGCACCAGGCTGAGGAGGAGGTTCGCCACCGCGAGCCATCCCCGTCCGTCCTCGCCCAGGCGATGGGACTCCAGCAGCCACGTGGAGAACGTGGTGTAGGAGCCGATCACGGCCGTCCCGCCGAGCAGGTAGGCATCGCCGTGCAATCCCACCCCGACGAGCACCCCGAGCACGATCGTCCCGCTCAGGTTGACGGCCAGGGTTCCAAAGGGAAAGCCGCCGCTCGAGCTCGTCGAAACGAAACCGTCGAGCAGGAAGCGTGCCATCGAGGCCGCTCCGCCGAGCAGGCCCACGCCGATCCACAACGCGAGGAAGCTCACCCGAGCGGCCTCACGCGGCGTACGAGCTTGCTCGCCACGAACACCGCGACCAGACCGCCTCCGATGCTGGCCCCCCCGTAGCCACAGGCCAGCCCCCACTCGCCCGCGTCGATCATCTTCAACAGCTCCACCATCATCGTCGAGAACGTGCTCAGCGCACCGCAGATCCCCGTCGCGAGGAACGAGCGGCGATAGGTATACGAAGGCAGGCGCTCCTGCAGGCGGGTGACGAAGTACCCGAGCGCGAACGCCGCAGTCATGTTCACGGCAAATGTGGCCCACGGCCACGACCCCACCGGGGCCACGAGCGCCTTTGCCAAGGCCGTGCGAGCGAGCGCGCCGATGCAGCCGCCCGCGAAGATCGCAGCGAGCTCCTGACGATCGATGTGCGGCGCAGGGACGCCCAGCGACCACGTCCTAGATTTGCCCACTGCCCTGCGCTGCGGTTCCACGGCTCAACCTCACCTGTGCTCGAGTGACGGTGACGTAGAAGCCATCAGCGGCCCAACAGCCGCGGTTATGGAGCGGGCCTCATCGCTGCGCCGATGAGCATAGCGACCCCTCCGGCCGATCGTGCACGCTCGCACCCAACGAGCCGGAGGGGCACTCGACCCCGGCTGCGGCAGGCCGACGTGATAGACCCCGCCGCATGGGTGCGCCGGAGAATCCACCTACAGCGTCGCCGCCACGCACCGGGCGCAGACGCCTGGCCATCCTGCTCACCGCAATCGTCCTTGCCGGTCTGGTGGTCTTCGCGCTCTCGCAGCTGAACCTTCCGCGGGTGGGGCACGCGTTGATCACGGCCACGCCAGGCTGGGTGGCGCTGGCGTTCGTGTTGATGGCGCTGTCGCTCCTGATGCGCTCGATCTCCTGGAACGCGGTGCTGCGCGCCGCGCTGCCCGGCACCGAGATCCCGGGGGCGCCGGTCGTCCGGGCAACGATGATCGGGGTCATGGGCTCGGCTGTCTTTCCTGGACGGATCGGCGAGCCGACCAGGGTGCTCGTGCTCTCCCGTCGGCTCGATGGGCCCACGAGGCGCCTGCTGCCGATCCTCGCGGGAACCGTGTTCTCGCAGACGCTCATCAACCTGCTGGCTCTGGCGATCCTCGCGGCGGTGACGTTCACGAGCGTGCCGCTGCTGCACGGGCACCTCACGGGGATCGAGGCAGCGATTGGCGTGCCACTGCTCGTCTGCCTGCTGGTGGTGATCGGCCCGCGCCTGCTCGCGCTCGGGCGCCGCTCACGCTCGCCACGCGTGGTCAGGGCCGCCAACACGATCGCCCGTGCTCTCAGCCTCGCCCGCCAGGGCCTGATCGTCTTCACGAGCGCACGCTTGGGCGCTGTCGCAATCGCGTTTCAGCTGCTCGCCTGGGCGCTGCAGTGGCTCGCCTGCTACATGGTCGTGCTCGCCCTTGGCCTGCACACCGGCATCGTCTCGGCCGCCGCCATCCTGCTCGCTGTCAACGTCAGCGCGATCCTGCCCGCCACTCCCTCCAACGTCGGCGTCTTCCAAGCTGCCTGTCTGGTGGTACTCGCCGCCTACGGGGTCGGGTCGGGTCCCGGCCTCGCCTACGGCATCATCTTGCAGGCCGTCGAGGTGCTCACGGCCCTGGCCCTCGGCGTCCCGGCGCTCCTCGGTGAAAACCTCCGCTGGCAGGACATCCGTCCCGCCAAAGAGCCCTCAGCCGGCGATGGCGCGCAGTGACTGGCGCAGCGAGCTGGTCGTCTGCAGCACCGCCGTCGGCTCATAGCCGCAGTGGGCCATGCAGTTCTCGCAGCGCGGGTCCTTGCCGCGACCGTACTTGCTCCAGTCGGTCGTCTCGATCAGCTCTTTGTAGGTCTTGGTATAGCCGTCCGCCATCAGGTAGCACGGGCGCTGCCAGCCGAACAGCGAGTAACTGGGGATACCCCACGCGGTGCAGTCGAATTCGGCCTTGCCCTCGAGGAAGTCGAGGAACAGCGGGCTGTGGTTCAGCCGCCACTTCTTGCGGCGCCCGTCGGCGAAGGCATCGCTGAAGAGCTTGCGGGTCTGGGTGACGCCGAGGAAGTGCTCCTGGTCGGGGGCTTTCTCGTAGGCGTAGGCGGGCGAGATCATCATCTCATCAACTTCGAGGTCGTCGTTGAGGAAGTCCAGCACCTCGCGCACCGTCTTGGGCGAGTCCTGGGTGAAGAAGGTGGTGTTCGTCGTCACTTTGAAGCCGGCCGCCTTGGCTGCCTTGATCGCCGCCACGGCCTTGTCGAACACACCCGCACGCTCGACCGATGCGTCGTGGCGCTCGCGCAGGCCGTCCATGTGGACCGCCCACGAGAAGTACGGGCTCGGCTTGAAGTTCTCGAGCTTCTTCTCCAGCAGCAGCGCATTCGTGCAGAGGTAGACGAACTTCTTTTTCCTGACCAGCTCAGCCGCGATCAGGTGGATCTCGGGGTGGATCAGAGGCTCGCCGCCAGCGATCGAGACCATCGGGGCGCCTGCCTCTTCAATCGCATCGATCGCCTGCTTGACCGGCATCCTGCGCCGCAGCTCGTGCTCGGGGTGCTGGATCTTGCCGCAGCCCGAGCACGCGAGGTTGCACTGAAACAGCGGCTCGAGCTCCACGATCAGCGGGAACTTGTCCCGTTTTGCCAGCCGCTGGCGCGCGAGGTACATGCCCATCCGCGTGCTCTGTTTGAAGCGGGCTCCCATCCGCGCCCTACCTTAGTCCTCGGGGCCCCAGTCGTGAAGGGCGCCTGCCACCTTGCGCAGCGCCAGCGCCGCGCGCAGCGCCCCACCGAGGGCCTGCGGGCGCAGCAGCTCGTGGCTCGGGCTGTCGAGCACCACCCGCACGACGCCGAACGGGCGATCTCCCGCACCGGCGGCCAGCCACACCGACTCCATGTCGACGGCGATCGCCCCGCCCGCATGCAGCTCGGCGCGCCGCTCGCCGAGCGCCAGGTGCGAGACGCATACGAGCTTGCCGACGCGCACCTTCAGCCCGAGCCCGGTCAGACGTCCGAGCAGCTGGTAGGCGAGCTCGCAGCGGATCAGCTGCTCCGGGTGGCGCTCGTCGGCTGCGGCGTAGACCTCCTCTGCGACGATCACTTCGCCTGGCACGGACGTCTCGTCGAGGCCTCCGCAGAAGCCGAGCACCAGCATCGCCCGCGCGGCGCGGGCGCCGAGCTGCTGTGCGGCGGCGCGCGCCTTCTCGGGGCCCATGCCGGTCTTCTGCACGAGCGTGCCCCGCGAGGCTGACGCGATCAGCGCCGCCTCGATGCGCAGGGGCGCGGCGACGAGCAGCTCGCTCACGCCGCCACCG
>DATARM010000157.1:0-41408 GCA_036264155.1 Solirubrobacteraceae bacterium | reverse complement strand
ATGGCGAATCGTGGTCCTCGCCGCTGCGGCTGAGCGCATCCGGCGTCTATGCCTTCCAGTTCGCTCGCGGCGTCGATCTCGTGGCCAACGCATCTGGCTTCCTGGCCGTCTGGTCGCAGTACGAACCCGAAGGCGGTCTGTACTCCGTGCATGCAGATCAATTTCTTGGTGGCGCCTGGCAGGGCGATCAGCTGATCACGACCAGCCCACAGCCCATCGCCGACGCTACCGTGGCCAACGATGAAGCGGGCGACGCGACCGTCGTATGGGTCAACTTCACCAACAGCACGCTCGGCTCGGCCACGCTTCGGGGCGGGCAGTGGACCACACAGCCGATCGAAGGCTCCCACCAGCATGTGGGCTGCGGCACGCCCCAGCCGGGCGTTGGCGTCGATGCGGCGGGAGCAAGCACCGCTGCATGGGTCGACGAAGGCCAGATCGTGACCGACACCCTGCCCGCGGGCGGCATCTGGGCACAGCCTGCCCACCTGACCAATCTCCCTGAAACCTCCGGGGCCTACGAAGCCGATCTGGGCGTGGATCGCGCAGGGGACGCCGCGCTGCTGTGGGATCGCAGGAACATAGGCGAAGGCGAAGGTAGCTCGGGGATCGAAGCCACCTATCGCTCGGCCGGGGGCGCCTGGGAGGCGCCCGTGAGCCTGTCGAGCGCCGGTCCGGAACTCACCACGCCAAGCGTTGCCATCGATTCCCAAGGGTGGGCTGTTGGCAGCTGGGGCGAAAGCCCCTACCAGCCGGACAGCAAGCTCCGCTACGCCTACGCAGAACCTGCTGCATCCGTCTCGAGCACTCCATCCCCGGCCCAGGCGGGCCGGGGATGGTCGGCGAACCCAGGCACGAGCACTGCATCGAAGCCGGCTGGGCTGGGGCCGGTCTACCTCGTTGCCCCGCGTTCCCGCCTGCGCCTTGGACGCCACTCACACACGCTCAGCGCGGTGATCCGAAACCGCAATCCCTTCCCGGTGTCCGGCATGGCGACCATGAGCTACTACCTGCTGCCCGTCAAGGGTGCTCACGCCGCATCGCACTCCTCATCGCCACTGATTGCCGCCGTCGCGCACTTCACGTTGAGCGCATATGGCAACGGGCGTATCCACTTCCGCCTGAGTGCCCGTGCGCTCCGGCGGCTGTTCGCCCACGTCCCCGACAGCGGCCACGATCTCGTGAGCATCCGTCTCGTGGTCACGGGCGCAAGCGGTCAGAGCTCGACCGGCTCGAGCGTCTACGCGCTTGACGCGCCGGCCCACCATGTCCATCGTCATGGCCACACGCCGACGGTCCCGCCCGGCTATCGCGCGCCGGTGGACCCGTGGGTCAAGGCGCACGCCGCCTGCTGACGCGGACAGCCGAAGCTCAGACGTCGAGGGCGATCAGGGGGCTCTCAGCAGCGACTGGGTCGGTCTGCGTCGCCAGGCGTGCGGCGGCGTTCACCAGCGGCAGTGCACCGAGCGCGGCCAACGCCAGCAGCAGCAACGACGCGGTGGGGTAGTGGACGATCGCCTGCACCATCAGCGCGAGCACGATCCCGCCGCCCTGCCCGGCCATCCACATCAGCGCGCTCGCCGCGCCGCCGTGGGCGCCCGCGCGACGCTCGGTGAGGTCGAGTAGCACGGGCAGGCTGGTCAACAGAAAGAACCCGATCACGGCCACGGCCACGGCGAACGCGGGCAGCCACCCGAGCGTGGCCAGCATCACGCAACCCAGGCACGCGCCGAGCGAGGTGGCCTGCAGCAGCCTGTAGGTCTGTCCCCGCCGTGCGACTGCGGCCGGCAGCGCAGCTGAGCCGAACAGGCCCACGATCACCATCCCGGCGAGCAGGCCGCCGGCCGTGCCCGAGGAGATCCCGGCAGGCTTGAGCAGTGCCTGCAACCAGGTGGTGACGGCCACGAACACGCCGAAACCGAGGAAGGACACCCCGGCGAGGTTGCGGATCAGCCGGTCGCTCCAGACGGTCCTCAGGGCGTCCATCGCAGGTAGCTCGACCTGCGCGCTGCCCTGGCCGGGGGTGCGCAGCGCGATCGCCAGCACGGTCAGGGCAAGCAGGGCGAAGATCGCGTTGACGATCAGCAGGCTCGTCAGGTCGCCAGAGCTCCCGAGGGCCGGCCCGAGGCCGAACCCGATGAGCATCCCGCCGAAGATCCCCGCCGATCCGTAGGCGATCCCGTCGGGGCGCTTGTCTGCGGGCAGGTACTCGGTTGAGAGCTTGGTGATGCCGTTCAGGATCAGCGGTTGGCCGGCCGCGATGATCACCTGGCCGGCGAGCGCCCAGGCGAAGGAGCCGCCCCCGAGGCGGACGAGGCCGCCGATAGCTGTGAGGGCGCCGCCGGCGATCAGCGACGAGCGAAACCACCGATCGAGGGCCATGCCGGCGGGAATGGCCAGCACTACGTAGAGCAGCGGGAAGACCTCCGAGAGCCATCCCACGGCGGCTTCGGAGACGTGGAAGTGATGCGCGCTCGCGGTGGTGATCGGTGCGAAGGTGAGCCACAGCATCTGACTGGCGGCGGCCACCAGCCCGTATGCGGCGACGATCCGCCAGGGATGGCGGGGGACGTTCTCTGCAGAGGTGCGATCGGCGCTCATCGTGGTGCTCGCAACCCCCGCCGCGCTCCCATGGCTCAGTCTGCCTGATGCTCCTCGTCGGCCTCGCCGTCGACGCGGTCTTCCTGCTCGCTCTCGGCGGCCGCGTCGCGCATGATCCGTGCCGGTGAGTGATCGTCGCCGTGGGAGGTGTGTTCGATCAGCTCCTGCTCGGCCAGCTCGAAGCCCTCGGACTGCCCGCCGCCGGCCTCCTCGACCGCCCTGCGCTCCTCGCGCCTACGCGCCGCGAGGTCACGATCGGAGTCGAACGCCCAGGTCTCGTCATCCATGGGCCTAGCGTATCCAGCCGGCCGCCCCGCGGCAGTGCGCTCAGGCGCTGAGCTGCTCGCGGGCGCTCTGCATGAGCGTCTTCTCGCCTTTCAGCTCCTGCAGCGCGCTCACCATCGGGTCGAGCTCGCAGTCGACCTTGTCCGGCCACGGCTTCTGGGGGTGGTCGTCGAGCGTCTTCAGGCCGTTGCCCGTGATGATCGCCACGACCGTGTCGTCGGGTGCGATGCGACCCGAGGCGGCGAGTTTCTCGAGCACGGCGATCGTGGTGCCGCCCGCGGGCTCGGTCAGAAGGCCCTCGGTGGCGGCCAGCAGGTCGATGCCGGCGAAGATCTCGGGGTCGCTGGCGAAGCCGCCCGTGCCGCCGCGTTTGCGCACGGCATCGATCACCAGGTAGCCGTCGCCGGGCGCGCCGATGGCCAACGAGTGGGCAGCCGTCTCGGGGGTGACCGGATGCACCTCGGCTTCCTCGGCGATGATTGCGCTCGCGATCGGGTTGCAGCCGCTCGGCTGGGCGATGTGGATGCGCGTGGAGTCGGTCTCGGCCAGCTCCAGCAGCTGCAGCTCGTTCAAACCCTTGTGCAGGCGCGAGGAGAGCGTGCCACCGGCGGCCGCCGTGACGATGTGGTCGGGAGCGCTCCAGTCGAGCTGCTCGACGATCTCGAAGGCCGCCGTCTTTGCGCCCTCGGCGTAGAAGGGCCGCAGGGTGATGTTGGCGAAGTCCATGCCCGTGTGTTCTGCCACTTCGCGGCAGCGGCGGTTGGCTTCGTCGTAGTTGCCCTCGACCTGGCAGACCTTGGCACCGAGAGCCATGCAGACGCGGGCCTTGGTGGCCTCGAGGCGGTTGGGGTAGACGATGAAGGCGTCGACTCCCGCCTTGGCGGCGAGCGAGGCGACGGCCGTGCAGACGTTGCCGGTGGAGACGCAGCCGATCTCGCCCTTGCCGCGCTCGAGTAGGCGGGCCACCGACATGGAGACCACCCGGTCCTTGTAGGAGAGGCTCGGCCTGTTGCTCGAGTCGTCCTTGAGGTAGAGGTTGCTGAGGCCCAGCTCAGCGCCGAGTCGGTCGGCCCGGATCAGCGGCGTGTAGCCGGAGAACTGCCCGACGCGCGCTTGCGCGGCGGCGTTGACGATCGGCAGTAGCTCCTCGAAGTGCCAGATGTTGTGCGGACGCTCCTCTCCGGGCACGTCGCGGAAGTAGCGGGCGGCCAGCTCGTAGTCGTAGACCACGTCCAGGCCCTTGCCGCAGTCGGGGCATGCGAACACGGTGTCGGCCAGCTCGTAGCGCTTGTTGCAGCGATGACACGCCAAGCCGGTCGCACATGAGCGCGTCCGCTGACTTGACCCCGGGAGACTCTGTGCGGTCTGTGTGCTCATGCGGCTATCTCAAAGGTTACGCCCGGCCACGGCGTTTGTGCGCCGTGCTCCTCGTGCCCAAGCGCCATCCACAGCTCCTCGGCCATGTGCGGAGCCAGCGGCCCGAGCATCTGGACGAGCACTCCAAGCGCGTCCAGGAGCGCATCCCTGTTGGGTCCGGCGAGCGCGCTCTCGCGCGCGAGGACACGTTTCTCGAAGTCCTTGATCCGGTCGAACAGGCGCATGACGTTGCGCACGGCGCTGTGCATCTCGAGGCTCGCCATGTCCTCGGTGGTGCGCTTGACGGCGTTCTCGCACCACTGTGAGAGTTTCAGCCTGAGGTGCTCGGTGGTGTCTCTCACCGACTCGTCCCCGTCGCTGTCTGCGGGCGTGGCCCCGTTGGCGGCGATGCTCCGGTTGGTGAACTCCCACACCTGCCCGAGGAAACGGTGGCAGCGCAGGACCGCCGAGTCGCTCCAGTTGAGCGAGCGCTGTGGCCGCGCGGCGTAGAGAACCGCTAGGCGCACCGTGTCGGCGCCATATTGCGAGACCAGCTCGTCGGGGTCGACCACGTTGCCGAGATGCTTGCTCATCTTGCGCCCGTCGCGTATGACCATCTCGTGAAACAGGCAGCCGGCGAACGGCTCGCCGTCGGTCAGGAACTCCAGCGGGCCGATGTCCCGTAGGGCCTTGGTGACGATGCGCTGGTCGAAGACGAAGTTTCCGCTGTCAGAGCCCGCCACCAGACGCTCTGAGGGCAGCCAATGGCGCAGGTCCGCCAGTGCCAGGATCTCCTCGAGGGAGTCCTCGCGGGACTCTGGGGGCACGCAGGCCGGAACCCACAGCCACAGGGCGTCGAAGTGGCAGTCCAGCGTGTCGGTCTCGCGCTTGGCAGGGCCGCCGCAGCTCGGGCAGGTGGTGTTGACGAACTCGTCGAGCTCGGCCAGCGGGTTGCCCGCTCCGGTGGGGCGGATGTCCAGCGCCAGCAGCACCGGTAGCTGCTCGCGGGGGACGGGCACGGTGCCGCACTGCTCGCAGTAGACGATTGGGATTGGCGTGCCCCAGGAGCGCTGACGGGAGATGGTGAAGTCGTGTGCCCGGTAGCGGAGCGCCTCGTGCGCACCGGGCCAGGCCGGTGTGGGCGTCGAGCTCGAGTCGGCCGGATCGGGGGCGTCATCTCCCGGGCCGTGGGTAAGCTTGATCCCCATCCGCTGCGCGACCACCTCGTCGGTGCGGTCATGGCTGGGGATGCCGAGCACGGCAGTTGGCCCGAAGCGCGAGTCGACCACCGGGGAGACGAACACCGGCAGCTCGCCGCCGCCGGGGGCGAGCAGGACGCGCCCGGTGTCGATCACGGGCACGGTCTCGGCCTCGCGCGAGCTGCGCTCCCAGCCGCCCGAGCGCACCTGCTCGAGCTGCTCCATGACGGCGGGCTCGAGCGCCCACGCCTCGACCTCGGGATGGCGCGCCGAGACGAGCACGAAGCGCGCCTCGGCGATCGCGTCGGGGTGTGGCGTGAAGACGATCAGCGTGTCTCCCTCTGGGGCGCTCAGCTCGACCTCGACGCCGTCGAGGCGCCCGAGGACGATCTGCTGGGAGGCCAGCGACACCTCGTCCCAGATCTCGCTGGCGGCGAGCTCCGCGAGGCGGCTGTCGTTCTCCTCCACGTAGGCGCTGATCTTCAGGTACCACTGGGGGAGCTCGATCAGGCGCACGGGGTTGTGACAGCGCCAGCACGTGCCGCCCGCCTCCACCTGGATCGTGGCGAGGGTCGTTTCACAGGTGTCGCACCAGTCGACGGTGCCGGTGCCCCGATAGATCAGCCCGGCCTGGAGCAGCTCGAGGAACAGCCACTGCGACCAGCGGTACATGATCGCGTCGGAGCTGAGGAACGAGCGCTCCCAGTCGAAGGAGAAGCCGAGACGCTCGAGCTGGCCCTGCATGTGCACGGCGCAGCGGTTGACCCAGTCGCTGGGCGACTCTCCGCCGGCGATCGCGCCCAGCTCGGCCGGCAGCCCGAAGGCGTCGAAGCCGAAGGCGAACAGCACCCCGTCCCCGCGGGCGCGACGGAAGCGGGCGTAGGCGTCGCCGATGGAGTAGCTGCGAACGTGGCCGATGTGGATGTTGCCCGATGTGAAGGGGGCGGAGGGCTTGATGTAGAGGTGTGGCTGGTCCTCGGCGACGGGCGGTGTTTTGAATGCGTCGCGCTCGCGCCAGGCCGCCTGGCGACGGGCCTCGAGGGCATGCGGCTCATACCGTGTGTCAATCCCGTTGCTCATACCGATCGAGCATATCCAAGGGCACAGTGGCGGGTGTGACGATTGCTATGCTCAAACTCACTTGGCTGCCCCCTCAGACAAGGCTTCCGCGGCGCTTTGCCGCACCCCTTCTGGCCCCGCCGAGCGCGGGGTCTTTTCGTCCGCGGCGACTGCGAGGATGTGAAGATGGAGATTGAGATCGGACGTGGCAAGAAAGCCCGTCGCGCATACGGATTCGACGACATCGCGATCGTGCCCTCGCGGCGCACACGCGACCCTGACGACATCGACATCTCGTGGAAGCTCGGTCCCTACAAGTTCGAGCTGCCGATGCTCGCTTCGGCGATGGACGGAGTGGTCTCCCCCGAGACGGCCGGGATCATCGGCAACCTTGGCGGGCTCGCGGTGCTCAACCTCGAGGGCATCTTCACTCGCTATGAGGATGCGGACGAGCAGCTGGAGCGGATCTCTGAGCTCCCCAAGGAGCTCGCCACGCGCGAGATGCAGGAGATCTACCGCGAGCCGGTCAAGGCGGAGCTGATCGCACAGCGCATTCGTGAGATCAAGGAGCAGAAAGTGGTGGTGGCGGCCTCGCTCACCCCACAGCGTGTGCTCCAGTACTACGAGATCGCAATGGAGGCGGGCCTGGACGTGCTGGTGATCCAGGGCACGGTCGTCTCCGGCGAGCATGTCTCGACGGTGTCTGAGCCGCTCAACCTCAAGGAGTTCATCCCCACGCTCGACGTTCCAGTTGTTGTCGGCGGCTGTGCCTCCTACCACACGGGTTTGCACCTGATGCGCACCGGCGCGGCCGGCGTGCTGGTGGGGGTGGGTCCCGGTGCAGCGTGTACGACACGGGGCGTGCTGGGAATCGGTGTGCCGCAGGCAACGGCGATCGCCGACGTGGCTCATGCGCGCTCGACGCACATGCTCGAGACGGGCGAGTACGCCCAGGTGATCGCCGACGGCGGCATGCGCAACGGCGGTGACGTCTCGAAGGCGATCGCGCTGGGTGCGGACGCGGTGATGATCGGCTCTCCGCTCGCACGTGCCTATGAGGCGCCGGGACGGGGCTTCCATTGGGGCATGGCGACGTTCCATCCCACGCTTCCTCGCGGAGCGCGCGTGGCGACGACGCAGAACGGCACGCTCGAAGAGATCCTCACGGGCCCTGCTCGCGAGAACGACGGCACGTTCAACCTGTTCGGCGGTCTGCGCACCTCGATGGCGACGTGCGGTCACAAGGACCTGGCGGAGTTCAACCGCGCGGAGGTCGTGATCGCTCCGTCGCTGCAGACGGAGGGCAAGGCGCTGCAGCGCGACCAGGGGGTCGGCATGGGCGCCACCAACAGCAAGGTCCCGGCCCTGGTAAATGACTGAGCGTCAGGGTCATCCCCGACTTCGTTTGGCGGCGTCCTTACCGATCGGTGATGAGGCGATCACCGATCGTCCAGCACGCGTGCACAGCACGCCACGCTCACTGCGTCCTTGCCAGCCTCGCCGGGAATGTCCCTGACAGTGTCCGTCGGGCCGGCGGTCGAGCAGCACATATCCACGCCCGCGGCCACTCCCACGGAGGAGATCGTGGTGCTGGACTACGGCGGTCAGTACTCGCAGCTGATCGCGCGCAGGGTGCGCGACTGTGGCGTGTTCAGCGAGCTGCTGCCTCACCACGTGCCGCTGGAGGAGGTCGCCAAGCGCAAGCCGCGCGGGATCATCCTCTCCGGCGGCCCGGCTTCGGTGTATGCGGAGGGAGCTCCCCCGCTGGACCGCGGCCTGCTCGAGCTGGGTGTGCCGGTGATGGGCATCTGTTACGGCATGCAGCTGCTGGTGCACACGCTGGGCGGCAGGGTGGAGCAGGCGGAGGTGGGCGAGTTCGGTCGCTCTGACCTGCTGGTGTCCGAGCCGGGCGTGCTGCTGAAGGGGATGCCCAAGGAGCAGACCTGCTGGATGTCGCACCGCGACACCGTGTACGAGGCTCCGCCGGGCTTCACGGCGCTCGCCTCCTCGAGCAGCTCGCCGGTGGCGGCTGTGGAGGACGCCGAGCACGGGATCTACGGGATCCAGTTCCACCCAGAGGTGGTGCACACCCCCTACGGCCATGAGATCCTGACCCGTTTCCTGACGGAGGTGTGCGGCTGCGAGCCGACGTGGTCGGCGGCGTCGATCGTGGAGGAGCAGGTGCGCCGCATCCGCGAGCAGGTGGGGGATGGGAGCGTTATCTGCGGCCTCTCGGGTGGGGTGGACTCCTCGGTGGCGGCGCTGCTGGTGCACAGGGCGATCGGTGAGCAGCTGACGTGCGTGTTCGTGGACCACGGCCTGATGCGCAAGGACGAGGGCGAGCAGGTGGTGAAGACCTTCAGGGACACGTTCAAGGTGCCGCTGGTGGCTGTGGACGCGGAGACGCGCTTCTTGGACAAGCTCAAAGAGGTCACGGAGCCGGAGGCCAAGCGCAAAGCGATCGGTGCGGAGTTCATCAGGGTCTTCGAGGAGGAGGCGGGCAAGCTGGCCAGCGCCTCGGGCGGCGATGACGCGCGCTTCCTCGTGCAGGGCACCCTCTACTCGGACGTGATCGAGTCGGGCGGCGGTACGGGCGCGGCAACGATCAAGTCCCACCACAACGTGGGCGGCCTGCCCGACGATCTGCAGTTCGAGTTGGTGGAGCCGCTGCGGGCTCTGTTCAAGGACGAGGTTCGCGCTGTGGGCGCCGAGTTGGGTCTGCCCGAACGCCTCGTCTGGCGCCAGCCGTTCCCCGGCCCGGGGCTGGCCATCCGCGTGGTGGGCGGCGAAGCGACCAAGGAGCGTCTGGATGTGCTGCGCGAGGCCGACCACATCCTCCAGGAGGAGATCCGCAAGGCGGGCCTCTACCGCGAGCTGTGGCAGTCCTTCTGCGTGCTCCCCGACGTGCGCACGGTGGGCGTGCAGGGCGACGAGCGCACGTACGGCTACGTGGTGGTCGTGCGCGCTGTCACCAGCGACGACGCGATGACGGCCGACTGGGCACGCCTGCCCTACGACCTGCTCGAGACGATCGCCTCGCGCATGATCAACGAGCTGCGCGAGGTCAACCGGGTGGTGCTCGACATCACCAGCAAGCCGCCAGGAACGATCGAGTGGGAGTAAGTCAGGCCTGATTTTTTGGGAGACGATGAGGCTGGCTCCCTGGATGGGCTTGGTGGCGCCGGTCTCCACGCGAACGTCTCCGCGAAGGCAGACGATTTCGCCTATCATGCACCCAGCGCCGCGCTCTCGCGTGGCCTTTTTCACGTTATGGCACCCTCGACAAAGACCTACGTAGCGAAGCCGACCGATCGCGAGCGCAATTGGCTGATCGTGGACGCCAACGGCAGGACGCTTGGTCGTTTGGCGACGCAGATCGCGGACGTGCTGCGCGGCAAGCGCAAGCCCGAGTACACGCCGCACATCGACACGGGCGACTTCGTCGTGGTGATCAACGCGGAGAAGATCCACGTGAGCGGCAACAAGCGCCAAGACAAGCGTTACTACCGTCACTCGGGCTACCCCGGAGGGCTGCGCTCGCGCACCTTCGAGGAGATGCTGAACAGGCGCCCCGAGGAGATCATCCGCCTGGCGGTCAAAGGCATGATGCCCCGCAACAGGCTCGCTCGCAAGCAGCTCACCAAGCTCAAGATCTACGCCGGGCCCGAGCACCCGCACGTCGCTCAGAACCCACAACCTTTGGAGATCGAGGCCTGATGGCCGACGAGGAGAACCAGGAGAGCCCCGACGCCGCAGGCGCCGAGCAGGCCGAGACCCCACAGCACGCAGTTCCCTCGCCAGAGGCGAGTGAGATCGCCGGATCGACCGAGGACGCAGCCCTCGATGCTGCCCAGGAGGCCGAGGAGTCAGGTGGGCAGACCCCGCCCGAGACACCCGAGGCTCACGCCGGAGGTGAGGGCCACGCGGTCCCCACCGAGGAGGCGATCGAGATCGCCGGCTCAGCTGAGGATGCAGCCCTCGAGGCCGCCGAGGAGGCCCAGGACAGCGTCGCCGAGCAGCAGGCCGTGGAGGAGGACGAAGAGGAGCCCGCGCCGCGCGAGAAACCGGCCGTCCCCGGCGCGCACCTCGAGGTCGACATCGTCCCCGAGGGCGTGGACCCGCTTGGTCGCGGCGAGCAGCAGTACGAGGACCCCTACGCCCTCGAGGAGGACAGCGAGCCGGCCGAGCAGGGCAGCGCGGAGGCCCAGGAGGAGGTTCTCTCCCAGCCCATCGCCACCGCCGCCATCGACCTCGCCTCGGGCGCGCGCTACCGCGCCACGGGCAAGCGCAAGACGGCGATCGCCCGCGTTACCCTGAGGCCGGGAACGGGCAGCTACCTCGTCAACGGCCGTACGCTCGAGGAGCACTTCCCGCGGCTCACCCTGCAGCGCAACATCCGCCAGCCGCTCGAGACAGTGGGCTATGAGGAGCGTATGGATGTCGTTGCGAGACTTCACGGCGGCGGCATCTCGGCGCAGGCAGGCGCTCTGCGCCACGGCGTCTCGCGTGCCCTGCTGGAGGCCGACCCGAACCTCCGTGGCGAGCTCAAGCGCAGGGGCTTCCTCACGCGTGACTCGCGTGCCAAGGAGCGCAAGAAGGCCGGCCTGAAGAAGGCGCGCAAGAAGCCGCAGTTCTCCAAGCGCTAGTTCCATCACCGAGGAGAGCATGGCCCGCAAGCTGTTCGGGACCGACGGCGTTCGTGGCGTTGCCGGCGAGTTCCTCACCGCCGAGCTGGCCCTTGCGCTTGGGCAGGCCGCAACTCGTCGCACGGGAGCAGACCGACCGCAGGTTCTGATCGTGCGCGACACGCGCCAGTCGGGCGAGATGCTGCAGGCGGCGCTCGCCGCCGGCGTGAGCGCGGCGGGTGGGGACGTCCTGCTCGGCGGGGTGCTGCCCACGCCCGCCGCGCCGCTGCTGATCGCCCGCTACGGCTTCGATCTCGCGGCTGTGCTGTCGGCCTCGCACAACCCCTACCGCGACAACGGGATCAAGTTCTTCGCCGCTGACGGCTACAAGCTCTCAGACGACGACGAGGCCGCGATCGAGCGCGAGCTCGAGCCCGACTCCTCCACGGCGCCCCCCGCGAGCATTGGGCACATCCGCGAGCTGCGCGGCGCCCCCGAGGACTACCTGCGCGAGTTGCACACGCGCTTCGTCGATCTGGATCTGAGCGGCCTGCACGTGGTGCTCGACTGCGCCAACGGCGCCACCTACCAGGTCGCGCCCGAGATCTTCAGGCGCCTGGGCGCAGAGGCGAGCGTGATGGCCGACGCTCCCGACGGCCGCAACATCAACGCCGACTGCGGCTCAACCCACATTGGCGCTCTCGCCGAGCGCGTCGTGGCGGGCGGTCATGAGATCGGCTTTGCCTTCGACGGCGACGGCGATCGTGTGCTCGCTGTCGACGGGAGCGGCGAGCTGGTGGACGGCGACGAGCTGATGGCGCTCGTCACGCTGCACCTGCGCGACAGTGGAAGGCTGGTCGGCAACGGAGTGGCGGTGACCGTGATGACCAACTACGGCTTCCACGCCGCGATGCGCGACGAGGGCGTCTCGGTTGCGACCACGCAGGTGGGCGATCGCTACGTGCTCGAGGAGCTGCGTGCCCGTGGCTGGACGCTCGGGGGCGAGCAGTCGGGGCACATCATCGACATGGGCTTCAACCACACTGGCGATGGCATCGCAAGCGCTTTGCTCACGCTCGAGGCGCTGGCGGGCGCGAACCTGCGCGACCGTCACGCGATGAGCAAGCTGCCGCAGCGGCTCGTCAACGTGTCCGTGCGTGACCGTGGTGCCCTCGAAGGGGCTCAGGAGGTGGAGATGGCGGTGCGCGAGGCAGCTGGCCAGCTCGAGGGCCGCGGCCGTGTGCTGGTGCGTCCCAGCGGAACCGAGCCACTGGTGCGCGTGATGGTGGAGGCGCCCACGGACGAGGAGGCACAGGAGGTCTGCGGGCGGCTCGTGGCGCTCGTCGAGCGCGAGCTCGGTTAGCTGCCAGCGCGCTCCCATGCAGTCAGTGGCCGGCAGGCCGCTGGTATCTTCGATCAGATGTGCGGGATCGTTGGCTACGTGGGCAGGCGAACAGCCGGGCCCCAGGTTCAGGAGCTGCTGCTCGCCGGCCTGTCCAAGCTCGAGTACCGGGGCTATGACTCGGCCGGGATCTCGCTGATCGCCGGCGATCGGATCGAGTCGGTGCGGGCGGTAGGCAACCTCAGCGCCCTGCGCGCCAAGCTCGATCAGATCTCCGCCGGCGCAGGCAGCGCGGTGGCGCTCGCCGAGCGCCCAGCAACGACCGGGATCGGGCACACCCGTTGGGCGACCCATGGGCGTGTGAGTGAGGAGAACGCGCATCCCCACTACGACACCGGCGACCGCGTGCACGTGGTCGTCAACGGCATCGTCGAGAACTACATGACGCTCAAGGACCGGCTGGCCGCACAGGGCAGCGTCTTCACCTCGGAGACCGACGCCGAGGTGATCGCGCACCTGATCGCCGAGCACTACGCGGGCGACCTCGTGGAGGCCGTCCGGGCCGCCTACGGGCAGCTGGAGGGCCACTATGCGTTCGTGGCGATGAGCCTGGACGAGCCCGAGCTGCTGGTGGGGGCGCGCAAGGAGTGCCCTCTGATCGTGGGGCGTGGGGAGGGTGAGCAGTTCATCGCCTCGGCCGTACCCGCCTTCCTGGCCGAGACGCGGCGCGTGCAGTTCGTGGAGAACGGCGAGCTCGTCGTCCTTCGCCCCGAGGGGGTCACCTTGATGACTGCCGACGGGATGCAGGTGGAGCGCCCCGAGCACACCGTCGACTGGGACGAGGAGACGGCTGAGAAGGGCGGCTTCGAGACCTTCATGATCAAGGAGATCAACGAACAGGCCGACGCGGTCGCCGACGCCATCTCCGACCGGACGGCGCGCGGCGACGGGGTCGATCTTCAGGAGCAGGACGCCCTCGACGAGTCCGTGCTGGAGGGCGTCAAGCGGATCGTGATCGTCGCCTGCGGCACCTCCTACCACGCGGGTCTGATTGGCCGCTACGCGATCGAAGAGTGGGCGCGGGTACCCGTGGAAATGGACATCGCCTCCGAGTACCGCTATCGCAACCCCGTGGTGGGCCCCGGTGACTTGGTGCTCGGCATCACCCAGTCGGGCGAGACAGCGGACACTCTCGCCGCGATGCGCTTGGCGCGCGAGCGCGGCGCGCGGGTGCTGGCCGTGACCAACGTGATGGGCTCGCAGGCCACACGCGACTCCGATGGTGTGCTGTTCACGCGGGCGGGCCTGGAGATTGGCGTGGCTGCGACCAAGACGTTCCTCTGTCAGGTGGCTGTGATGTATCTGCTGGCCCTGCGACTGGCTGAGCTGCGAGGGGAGATCGATCCTGCTCGTCTGGCTGAGCTGGTGGGCGAGGTCAAGCGCCTGCCGCACTGCATCGACGAGGTGCTTGCCGGTGTGGACGAGCAGGTGCGTCCGATCGCCGAGGCCTACTGGGAGAGCGAGTTCTTCCTCTACATCGGTCGTCACGTTGGCCTGCCGGTGGCGCTCGAGGGTGCGCTGAAGCTGAAGGAGATCTCCTACATCGCCACCGACGCCTATGCAGCGGGGGAGATGAAGCACGGTCCGATCGCCCTGCTCGACGACTCCACACCGGTTGTGTGCGTGGCTACCGACTCGCCCGTGCTGGAGAAGGTCGTATCGAACATGCAGGAGGTGCGAGCCCGTGGAGCACGCGTGATCGCGCTCGCCACCACGGGCAACGAGCAGCTGGCGCGGCAGGCAGACGCGGTGATCACACTGCCGGCGATCGACTGGATGTTGCAGCCGATGCTGGCGGTGATACCGCTGCAGGTGCTCGCCTACGAGATTGCGCGTCGTCGCGGGCTCAACGTGGACCAGCCACGCAACCTGGCCAAGACTGTCACCGTCGAGTAGTCGGAGCGCTTCGCGCGGTACATCGCCGTTCGAATCATCAAACGTACGGTGTGTCTAGCGCTCTGGGGGAGGACCATCTAGCATCGCATCTCGTGAGCTCGCTGCCCGACTGGCTGACGCCGCTCCCAGATGCCGAGGCGATGCGCGCGGTGGATCGGTGGGCGATCGAGGAGCGTGGTGTGGCGGGCCTCGACTTGATGGAGCGGGCGGGCGCAGGCGTGGCCCAAGCGCTCGAGCGCCTCCTCGCCGACGGCCCCGTGACGGTGGTGTGCGGCAAGGGCAACAACGGCGGCGATGGCCTGGTGGTCGCGCGTCTGCTGCGAAACGCGGGTCGCGAGGTGACGGTCCTGTGCACGGCCGCACCGGAGGACTTCACGGGCGACGCCCTCACCAACATGCAGCGCCTGCCCGGCCCGCCACCTGTGGGTATCGACGGGCGCGTGTGGGGAGCGCCAGGCCAGGATGGTGTCGCAGATCCGCTGGGCACAGCGGCGGTGATCGTCGACGCACTGCTGGGAACTGGCTTTCAGGGTGAGCCGCGTGGTGCGGTGGCGCAGGCGATCGAGGCGATCGGAGCCAGCGAGGCGCCGGTCGTGAGCGTGGATGTGCCCAGTGGCGTGGATGCCTCGACGGGAGTGGCCACCGGGCTCGCGGTGAGCGCTGCGGTGACTGTCACGTTCCACGCGTCCAAGCCGGGCTTGTGGATCAGGCCGGGGAAGGCTCATGCGGGCCAGGTTGTGGAGATCGACATCGGCATCCCGCGCGGTGCTCCCGATGGAGCGATGATCGGGCTGATCGAGCCCGCGGTGCTGGCTGAGCTCCCGCGCAGGGAGCCGTCGGGGACGAAGTTCGCCTCAGGTCACGTGCTCGTGGCCGGCGGCTCGCTTGGGCTCACAGGGGCGCCCGCGATGGCGGCCCGTGCGAGCATGCGCGCGGGCGCCGGCTATGTGACGGCCTGCGTGCCTGCCTCGCTGCAGACGGTCCTCGCGAGCGGCGCCACACCGGAGCTGATGACCGTGGGCCTTCCAGACCGCGATGGGTCCCTGACCGAGGAGGGCGTGGAGCGTGTGCTCGAAGCGAGTGGGCGTGGGGGAGCGCTGGCGCTCGGACCGGGTCTCGGGCGCAGCGAAGGGGCGTTCGCCTTTGCGCGGCGTCTGGCGCAGGAGGCTGCGGTAGCGATGGTGCTCGACGCGGACGGCTTGAACGCTCACGCGGGACGTTTGGAGAGCCTGGCCGCACGCATGGGGCATACGGTGCTCACGCCGCACGCAGGCGAGCTGGCGCGGCTGCAGGGGTGCGAGAGCGCTGACATCGAGGACGCGCGGCTGGAGCATGTCCGAGCGGCGGCCGCCAGGGCCGCGGCGGTGGTCGTGCTCAAGGGCGACGACACGCTCGTGGCGGAGCCCGGCGGCATGGTTGCGGTGAGCCGTGGTGGGAGCCCGGCGCTTGCAACCGCTGGAACCGGGGATGTTCTCACGGGCGTGATCTCGGCGCTGCTGGCGCAGGGCCTCGAGCCGTTCACAGCGGCCGCGGCGGGCGTGGGGATGCACGCCGAGGCGGGCAGGCTGGCGGCAGCCCGACTCGGCGTGGCCGAGGGCGTGATCGCCTCAGACGTGATCGAGGCGCTGCCAGGTGCACGCATGGGGGTGGGGGAGCGTGGCTGAGTCTGTGACGCTGGCGCCTCTCGTGTACGCGAGCGAAGGGGGCGGTCGCGTGCAGGCACGGATCAACCTCGCGGCGATCGAGCGCAACTGTGCACGACTGCGCACCGAGCTGCGTCACGGAGCGGCCCTGTGCGCCGTGGTCAAGGCCGACGGCTATGGCCACGGCGCGGTGCAGAGCGCTCGCGCGGCAATTGACGGCGGCGCCAGCTGGCTGGCGGTTTCAAGCGCCGCCGAGGTACGGGAGCTGCGCGAGGCGGGGTTGCGCCAGGTCCGCATCCTCGTGCTGGGAGCGCTCAGCGCTGTGGAACTTGGCGAGGCGCTGGCGGCCGATGGGGACGTGGTCGTGTGGAATCGCTCCTATCTCCAGCAGGTGGCCGCTGCTGGTGGCGGGCGGGTCCATGTCAAGTTCGACTCGGGCATGGGGCGCCTTGGCACCCGCGACCCGGCCGAGGCCACGCGTGTCGCGGCCGAGGCCGAGGCGACGGGGGGAATTGAGCTGGCGGGAGCAATGACCCATTTTGCAACCGCTGACGAGCTGAGTGACCAGGGTTTCTTCGCGGGCCAGCTGGCAAGGTTCACGAGCTGGGCACAGTCGCTCAAGCAGGCCTACCCGCAGCTGCTCGTTCACGCAGCCAACAGCGCCGCTGTGCTGCGCGAGCCCCTGGCTCAGTTCGACATGGTGCGCTGCGGCATTGCCATCTACGGCATGGACCCCTTCGGCCGCGATCCCGCCGCGAGAGGGCTCGAGCCGGCGCTCGAGCTGAGCTCGTATGTGGCTGAGGTCAAGCGCTGCCAGGCAGGGGAGAGCGCAGGCTACGGGCGCCAGTTCGTGGCCGAGCAGGACACCTACCTCGCTGTGCTTCCCGTCGGCTACGGCGATGGCTGGCGTCGCGGCCTGTCCAACAACGCCGACGTGCTGATCCACGGACATCGCCATCCGCTGGTGGGCACGGTGAGCATGGACAGCCTCACAGTCGACCTGGGTGGGGATGAGCAGGTGACCGGGCTGCGCGGCGAGCGCGCGATTCTGATCGGCATCCAGGGCAGCGAGCGCATCACCGCCGAGGAGGTGGCGCGGCGCCTGGAGACGATCAACTACGAGGTCACGTGTGCGCTCACCTCGCGGGTGCCCCGCGTCTACCATCGCGACGGCGCTGCTGTAGCCGCGTGAGCAGCCCGGCGCTGGAGGCTGCCCGCGCGGCACTGGGGGACAGCCAGGCATGGCTGGTCGGCGGGGCGGTACGCGATCGCCTCCTGGGCCGAGATACAGCCGACCTCGATGTTGTCGTCGAGAGCGACCCTGCGCAGGCAGCGCGTGCGGTCGCGAGGGCGGGCGGACACGCCGCCTGCTTCGCGCTCTCAGAGGAGTTCGGTTCCTGGCGAGTGGTCGCCCGCGACCGCTCATGGCAGCTGGACGTGGAGCCGCTGCGAGCCGCAACGCTCGAGCAGGACCTCGCGCTCAGGGACTTCACGATCAACGCGATCGCCGAGCCGCTTGCGGGGGGAGCTCCGATCGACCCGCTTGGCGGCCTCAAGGACCTCGATGCCCGCAGGCTGCGCATGGCCGGTCCCGGGGCGTTTGTCGACGATCCGCTGCGCGTGCTGCGGCTGGTGCGCCTTGCGGTCGAGCTCGACCTGGCAGTGGATGCCGGGACGAGTCGAAGCGCGGTCGAGTACGCGCCGGGCTTGGCGGGAGTGTCAGCCGAGCGGGTGTTCGCTGAGCTGCGGCGCATCGTCGCCGCGCCACGGGCACGGGCGGCCCTGGAGCTGATGCACGAGCTCGGCGTGAGCACTGTGGTGCTGCCGGAGCTCGAGAGGCTGCGCGGCGTCGAGCAAAACCGTTTCCACCACCTCGATGTATACGGGCACACGCTGGAGGTCCTGGACCGCACGATCGAGCTGACCGACCCGGTCGGCTCTTGGGGGAGCGAGCTGAGCGGCATGCTCGCTGCCAACGAGACCAAGGTCCGGGCGATGCTGCACGAGCCGCTGGCGGACGAGCTCAGCCGCGGTGAGGCGCTGCGTTGGGGCGCGCTGCTGCACGACGCTGCCAAGCCGCTGACGCGCGAGGTCCGTGCGGGGGACGGACGGGTGACGTTCATGGGCCACGACGTGCGGGGAGCGGAGCTCGCTCGCGAAGTTCTCACGCGCCTGCGCACGAGCGAGCGCCTTCGCGCGCATGTCGCGGCCCTGGTGCGCCACCACCTACGCCTGGGCTTTCTCGTGCACGAGCCCCAGCCGCTGTCGCGCAGAACGGTGTTCGCCTACATGAGCGAGTGCTCGCCGGTCGAGGTCGACGTGACGCTGCTGTCAGTGGTGGATCGCCTGGCGACGCGTGGGGACCGGGCGCAGGAGGCGATCGACGCGCACCTGGCCGTGGCTCGCACGATGCTCGAAGATGCACTGCGCTGGCGGGCACAGGGTCCGCTCCAGCCGCTGCTGCGCGGAGATGAGCTTGCGCACGCGCTCGCGATCCCCGTCGGCCCAAAGGTCGGGGAGCTGTTGCAGGAGCTGGCCGCCGCGCAATATGCCGGCGAGCTCGACACACGCGAGCAGGCCCTGGTCTATGCGCGCACGCTGATCGATAACAGCTAGGCTCGCAGCCATGTCAGACCCCGACTGCATCTTCTGCAAGATCGTCGCCGGCGAGCTTCCAACGCAGGTCGTCGATGAGGACGAGCGCACGATCGCCTTCATGGACATCGCCCCGGCTACCCGCGGGCATGCCCTGGTGATCCCACGCGCCCACGCTGTCGACCTGCTGGACGTAGGGGAGGAGGATCTCGCCGCGGTTGCCCTTGCCGCACGGCGCCTGGCGACCCGCGCCAAGGAGCGGCTGGGGGCCGACGGCGTCAACCTGATCAACTCCTGCGGCGCGGCCGCCTGGCAGACCGTCTTCCACCTCCACGTGCACGTGATCCCCCGCTA
This sequence comes from Solirubrobacteraceae bacterium, assembly GCA_036264155.1. Taxonomy (GTDB): domain Bacteria; phylum Actinomycetota; class Thermoleophilia; order Solirubrobacterales; family Solirubrobacteraceae; genus Palsa-744. The sequence goes on along the minus strand of DATARM010000157.1, from coordinate 22,393 downwards.
CGACGGCGATCCACTGAAGCTGCCCTGGGTCCCCGCCCAGGGCGATCCCCAGGAGATCGCGTCGGCCGCGCAGGAACTACAGGGGCGATAGCGAAATGATTGGACCGCTACATCTGGCAGGCGGGCGTGTTGAATGGCACAGATGAGACGGACAAAACTGTACATAGCCGTGCTTGGAACGATGGCGTTGGCCCTCGTGCTGCCCGCTGCAGCGCCCGCCACGCTGGCTGAAGTCGGCGTAATCCCAGCGACCACGCCCGCAACCGTGCCGAGCTGTCCCGGCAGCCCCTGCCTGGCCGTGAGCCGCACCACAGGCTTCCAGGTCAAGGTGGGCACCGTGCGCAACCCCCTCAGCCCAACCACAACGGGCACGCTCGTCGCATGGACGATCACGCTCGGCAAGCCAACCGCCACGCAGATCAAGTTCTTCAACGCCAACGAGGGCGGGGTCTCAGAAGCCGGCATCGCAGTCCTGCAGCCGCTGCCCAAGCCCAACCTCACCTACAAGCTCATCGCCCAGAGCCCGCTGGTAAAGCTCCAGCCCTACTTCGGCAAGACCGCCCAGTTCCCGCTGGAAACCACCATCCCCGTCAAGAAGGGCTACGTCATCGCCCTCACCGTACCCTCGTGGGCGCCCGCGCTGGCGCTCGGCTTCGGCAACGACACCTCATGGCGCGCCAGTCGGCAGAAGTCGCAGTGCACCAGCACCAGCGCCCAGACCACCGACACGGTCATCGGCAACCCCGTCCAGTACTTCTGCCTGTACCAGACCGCGCGCTTGACCTACAGCGCAACAGTCATCTCAACCCCCTAGGGCGTCGCTGGCGCGGCGCGATGCTGCGTCCTCGATCGCTCGTGTGCACAGCACACTTCGCTCACTGCGTCCTTGCCTCGCTTGGCCAGCAACGCCCTAGGTTCTGACGTCGCTGGCATGGCGCGCGGCGTTCCGGGTCGCGGTCTCTAGGGGGCGCTGGCGCCGCCGGTTGGGCTTGAGCCGCCGGCTGATTTTTCGCTTTCAGCTGCGCCGGTTCCGCCGCCGGTGGCTTTTTCTTCGGCTTTGGATCCGCCGGAGGCTTCGGTTTCTTTGGCGGCTTCTTTGCTTTCGGATTCTTCGCCGCCTTCGTTGGAGCTTTCGCCTTTTGAAGAGCTTTCGCTGCTCGTGCTGGTCGATTTGGTGGCAGTGGTCGACGTTGAGGTCGTCTGCACGGCTGCCTTTTCAGCGCTCGTGTCCGACGGCGGAGTGATTTCAGGGGTGCTCTTGGGAACGGCGTCGGAGACGCTGCTGCTGCCGCAAGCGGTGACGCTCAAGCCCAGCAGCGCCACGCAGGCAAAGGTCGTCGCTACGCGAGCTCTCAAAGCGGCCCCATGCGACGGCCGCACGTGGGACAGTCGTTGAGGTCCTTCTGGGCGAGCTGGTCACACCACGGGCAGAACCGCAGGTTCTCGATTGCCCAGGGCAGCTTCGACGGCGAAGGCGCCAGCGGCAGCACCTTGCCCACGACCTCCAGCGGCTCGTCGGATTCGCGATCGAGGTAGATCTGGTCGGGCTCAGCCTCGATCACGACCTCGCGCCCGGTTGCTGGGTTGCGCAGACGGTAGCGCTGTCTAGAGCTCATGGACGGCACTTTAGCTGAGCGGGTGGGCGTCCGATCCTACGCGCTCGCGAGCAGGCAGCGCCGCTTACGAGGATAGGCTGGGCGGTCCTTGCGCATCCTTATCTTCCACGGCTATCTCCTTGGCGGCACGGGGTCGAATGTCTACAACGCACGGTTGGCCGAGGCGCTCGTGGGCTTGGGCCATGAGGTGCACCTGCTCTGCCAGGACCCACACCCCGATGAGCACGCCTTCGTGGACGCCGTCGGCGACTGGGGGACGGGTGGCCTGCAGGTGCGCGAGCTCGACCGGCCACGTGAACAGGGGAGGGGTCGCTGCGTCGTCTACAAGCCCGACATCGGAGGTCTGCTGCCGGTCTATGTCGCCGACCGCTACGAGGGAATCGAGGCGCGGCCCTTCTCCCAATGCAGCGAAGCTGATGTCGAGAGGTATCTCGAGGCCAACGTGGGCGCAGTTGCAGCCGTGACTGGCGCTGCTCGACCGCAGGCGGCCCTGGCGAACCATCTGATCATGGGTCCCGTGATCCTCGCGCGCGCCCTTCGGGGGGAGGTGCCCTATGCGGTGAAGATCCATGGCAGCGCGCTCGAGTACACGGTCAAGCCTGAGCCCGAGCGCTTCCTGCCGTTCGCGCGCGAGGGCCTGGCGGGCGCGGGCGGGATCTTGGTTGGCTCCCATCACACCGCTGCCAGCCTGTGGGAGGCGCTCGAGGACCCCGAGCTAGCGGAACGCACACGGCTCGGGCCCCCAGGCGTCGATGTCAGGCGCTTCGCCGCGCGCGAGCCCGATGCAGCGGCGGCCGGGGTGCGCGCGCTCGCAGCGAGGCTCGGCGCGGCAGAGGAGCCCAAGGGCGATGTCGAGACGAGCGCCTTCGCTCGTGACGAGCGTGCTGCGGCGGGTGCAATCGAGCGCCTCGACCCCGGGAGCGACCGTCTGGTGGCATTTGTCGGCAAGCTGATCGTGAGCAAGGGTGTTGACCTATTGGCGGCGGCTTGGCCGCTCGTGCTCGAGCACGAGCCGCGGGCAAAGCTCGTGGTCGTTGGCTTTGGCGCCTACAGGCAGGCTCTGGAAGACCTCCTTGGGGCCCTTGGACGCGGCGATCTGGCGGCTGCCAGGGCGCTGGCGCTTGCCGGCCGGTCGCTGGAGGGGGGCGACGCGCCTCGCCATCCTCTGCGCCATTTGCTCGCGTTCCTCGACGGCCTGGAGGACGGGCAGCGCGAGCGCTACCTGCAGGCCGCCGCAGGGGTATCCGAGCGTGTTGTGTTCACGGGCCGCCTCGAGCACGACGAGCTCGCGGATCTGCTGCCCGCGTGCGAGGCGCTGGTCGTGCCCAGCACCTTCCCTGAGGCGTTCGGCATGGTCGCCGCCGAGGCGGCCGCCTGCGGTGTGCTGCCTCTGAGTGCTGCCCACTCGGGGCTTGCGGAGGTGAGTGAGGCGCTCGCCCGGGCAGTGCCCGAGCCAGCCGCTCAGCTGCTCTCGTTCCCAGTTGACGACGGCGCTGTACGGGCGCTGGCGCAGCGCCTCACGGGATGGCTGGGGATCGCACCCGAGCTGCGCGCTGAGACCCGAAAGGGGCTGGTCGACACGGTACGCGAGCGCTGGTCCTGGGATCGGGTGGCGCACGGCGTGATCGCAGCAGCACATGGCGAGTTGGATGGGCTGGGCAGGCCATGAGAATGCGTGCAGTGTGGGCCACGAGCGGCCGTCGATGCACCCGCTGCTTCGGATAGTGTTCCGCCCGCCCATGAGCTTCGTGCACGCCACCCACGCTCCGCTGCGCAACGGCCGCCTACGTGGTCTCGCTCCCCGTGCTGGAGCGGGGGCGTTGCTCGCCCTCCTGGGGCTGGGTGCGGCCGGCTGCTCAGTCAAGGCCCCCGACAACGCGAACCTGATCGTCGGCAAGCAGGAGTTCGTGGCCAAGTGCGGCTCCTGCCACACGCTCGCCCGCGCCAACACCAAAGGGATCGTCGGGCCCAACCTGGATGAAGCCTTCCGCGCGAGCATCGCCGAAGGACTGCAGCGCAGCTCGGTCCGCGGTGTGGTCGAAGGCCAGATCCAGCTGCCCAACCCCGAAGGCGCCATGCCCAAAGACCTCGTCTCGGGCGCCAAGCTCAAAGACATCGCCGCCTACGTCGCCCAGTCGGCAGCAGCCTCCGGAAAGGACACGGGGCTTCTGGCAACTGCTGTTGAAGCCCCCGGGTCGGGCAAGCCGGCGGTCGAGACCGCGGGCAAGCTCGCGATCCCCGCCAGCCCCAGCGGCCAGCTCGCCTACGCCACGAGCAAGGCCACGGCCAAATCGGGCGCGGTCACGATCGAAATGGCGAACATGTCAGGCGTCTCGCACAACATCGCCGTCGAATCAGGCAGCGGTGGCGCGAGCGGCAGCGGCCCGGTCCTCGGGGCGAGCTCCTTTACGAGCAAGGGCACGGTGTCGGTAAAAGTCAACCTCAAGCCAGGCACCTACACCTACTTCTGCCAGGCGCCGGGACACCGTGCAGCCGGCATGTACGGCACGATCACCGTCAAGTAGCCCTCGCCCGCTCGGATGCGGAAGCTGTTCGAGTTCGTGCGCTACGCGCTCATCGAACTGAACAGCGCGTTCAACAGCATCGTCGACGCGTTCCGCTCCTGGGGCCCCTGAGAGACGTCGCTCAAACGATCGCGCGCACGATGAACACAAGCGCCACGATCACCACAAGCACCACGATCGCGTAGAGCAGAAGGCGAAACGCCTCATCCTCAGAGCGGAGTGGATTCAGCACGGCAGCCCGCCAGAAGACGCACGTGGATCAAGCGAGGCAAGGACGCAGTGAGCGAAATGTGCTGAGCACATGAGCGATCGACGACGCAGCATCGCACAGCGTCCACGTGCGTCTCAGAGGATGTAGACGGTTGTGTAGACGACCAACCACATGATGTCCACGAAGTGCCAGTAGATGCCTGGCACCTCGACGCCACGGTGTTCCTCGGGCGTGTAGTGGCCTCGGAAGGAGCGGATCGTCACGAACAGCAGTAGCAGCAGGCCGATGAACACGTGGGCGCCGTGGAGGCCCGTGAGCGAGTAGAAGATCGTCTGCTGGGCGCCGTTCTGGGGCGCGAAGCCGATGTTGGCGTACTCGTTGATCTGGATGAACAGGAAGCTGCAGCCGAGCAGGAAAGTGGTGAGCATCCCGACCTTCAGGCCGAAGCGGTTGCCCTTCTTGATCGATGTCTGCGCCCAGTGGATCGTGAACGACGAGGAGACCAGGATCGCTGTGTTTACGCCGGCTACCTGCACGGGCAGCGTGGTGCCGTGGGCGGGCCACGGGTCGCCGTTGGCGATGCGGATGAAGAAGTAGGCCGTGAAGAAGGCTCCGAAGACCATGATCTCGGAGATGATGAAAAGCATCATCCCGAGCAGCGCGGGCTCGACCCGTGAGCTGCGGTTGGCCGCGGGCGGGCCGTGATGCTCGCCGTGGGCGGATCCGCGCGCGATGCTGGCTGCCTCCATGTGCGTTCCTCGCTAGGCGGCTGAAGCCGCTCTGGTCGGGGCCTGCTGGTTGACGACCACGTGCTCGACGCGTGCCGAGGTGGCGTTCTTGACGCGCTCGATCAGGTTCGAGCGCAGCCAGCCGGAGCGCTCACCTGGGAGCGTCGAGATGACCACGTTGTCGACCCTGAAGAGCTCCAGTGCGTTGATCGCGGCCGTGTACGGGTCGGGGTCGCCGATCATGCCCGATCCCAGCAGGCCGGCGGCGCTGAGTCGGTCGAGCATGCCGGCCAGTCGTGCTCGCGCCTCGGTCGGGGCGCGCCCGCTGCCGTCCGCCTGGGGCACTACCGCGATGAACAGGTGCTGTCCCTCGCGTGCCGCTATCTCCTGCAGGTGATCGAGCAGCTCCTCGCCGCTGGAGGTCTTGTTGGCCAGCACCAGCGTCACGTCGAACGGCAGACCCTCGTGCTCGATGTCCACCACCACGTGCTCCACGGGCAGCCCTGAGGCGTTCTCGATGCGTTCGATCAGGTCGCGGCGCAGCCATCCCGAGTGCTGGGCGGGGTAGGTCGAGACGATGATCGCGTCCGGCCTGCGCACCGCCACCGCGTCCATCGTGGCCAGGAACGGGTCGCCGTCGCCGACTTCTCCCGTGGCCTCGATCCCCTCGGTCGAGACAGTTGAGAGAGCGAGATCCACGCGCACCTGGGCCGATTCGCGCACGGCCTCGTCGTAGATCACCAGGCCGGCCGAGGGCTTGCTCTGGGGGACCACGAGGCGGAAGCGCACGTTGCCTTCGGCTGCATGCCTGCGCACCGCGTCCAGCAGCGCTGCGCCACCGAGCGTGCGGTTTGCGACCACGAGAACTTCCTTCATCGGATCCTCCTCGTCATTGGCTCGGTGTATGTGCCGCGCCTGCGCCGACCCCGGCTACGGTCGGTGTGGGGGCGGGGGCGAAGATGCCGTGGACTGCGCCGGGAACCCCGTACTCGTACGGGCCGCCGACCACCGTCGGCAGGCGGTCGAAGTTGAAGATCGGGGGTGGCGATGAGACCTGCCACTCGAGCGTGAGCGCCCGCCAGGGGTTGGCGACCGCACGCGGCCCTCCGCGCCAGCTGGTGACCATGTTGTAGACGAACACCAGGGTCGCCAACCCCAAGCCCAAGCTGGCGATCGAGATGAACAGGTTGATGTCCGCGAACTGCGCTGCGTAGGTGGCGACTCGGCGCGGCATGCCCTGAAGGCCGAGCACGTGCATCGGGCCGAACGTCAGGTTCATGAACACGAACGTCGTCCAGAAGTGCCACTTGCCGAGCCGCTCGTCGTACATTCGCCCCGTCATCTTCGGGAACCAGTAGTAGACGCCGGCGAAGATCGTCATCAGCGAGCCGCCGAACAGCACATAGTGGATGTGCGCCACGATGAAATACGTCGCGCTCACGTGGATGTCGAAGGGCACCATCGCGAGCATGATCCCGCTGATCCCGCCGAGCGTGAAAGTGGTGATGAAGCCGAGCGCGAACAGCATCGGCGTATCGAGGTGCAGCACGCCTCGCCACAGCGTGGCCAGCCACGAGAAGACCTTGATGCCGGTGGGCACAGCGATGATCGCCGTCGTGATCGCCATCGGGATGCGGATCCACGCCGCCATGCCCGACGTGAACATGTGGTGTGCCCACACCGTGAAGCCGAGGCCCACGATCGCCAGCAGCGAGAAGGCCATCATGCGGTAGCCGAAGATCGGCTTGCGGGCCTTCACCGCGATCACTTCGCTGATGATCCCGAAGCCGGGCAAGATCATGATGTAGACCGCTGGGTGCGAGTAGAACCAGAAGACGTGCTGGTACATGAGCACGTCGCCGCCCTTTGCGGCGTTGAAGAAGTTGAAGCCCAGGGCACGGTCGAGCAGGACGAAGAACTGCGAGGCCGCGATGAACGGGGTGGCGATCACCACCAGCAGCGAGGTCGCGAAGTTGGCCCACACCAGCAGCGGCATGCGGAAGAAGCTCATCCCCGGCGCGCGCATCGTGATGATGGTCACCAGGAAGTTCAGCGCGGTCATGATCGACGACGCGCCCGCGAACTGGACGCCGATCGAGAAGAACGTCTGTCCGATCGGAGCATTCGTCGACAGCGGCGCATAGGCGGTCCAGCCGTCCGCGAACGCGCCACCGGGGGCGAAGAAGCTGCCCAGCATGATCATGCCGGCGACCGGCAGCAGCCAGAACGACAGGGCGTTCAGGCGCGGGAAGGCCATGTCCGGAGCACCGATCATCAGCGGGATCACGAAGTTGCCGAAGCCCGCGAACACCGGCACCATGAACAGGAAGATCAGCAGCGACGCGTGCACCGAGAACAGCCCGTTGAACGTGTTGGCGTCCACGAAGTGCGAGCCGGGCTGGGCCAGCTGCGCTCGCATCAGCAGCGCGAGCAGACCGCCCACCAGCAGGAAGAAGAAGGAGTTGACGAGGTACTGGATACCGATCACCTTGTGATCGGTGTTGATGCGGAAGTAGTCCTTCCAGTTGTGGGCGCCGTGGCTGGAGTGGTCCTCGGCGCGGGTGGGCCGGCCGGCGGCCCAGTAGAACCAGTAGTCGAAGCCGCCGATGCCCACCAGGAAGGCCAGCGGGACGGCGAGCAGGGAGACCGTGAGGATGGCGTCCGGGGAGATGAAGTGCTGGAAGGTGCTGTGGCCCGTCGCCAGCCTCACCAGCCACGTCAGCAGCGTGGAGAAGGCGACGCCGCCGACCATCATCCAGCCGGCGCGGTAGAAGCCTGGGGCGCGTAGCTTGGCTGCCATCAGAGTGTCCCCTCGGATTCGATCATCGCCTCGGGCAACATTATCCCGTAGTCCCCCCGGCCGTGGAAGTGCTCGAGCCCGACGCCATCTGGCTCTGGATCCAGGCCTTGAACTGCGCTTCCGGCACGACGTGGATCGTCGAGCGCATCAACGAGTGGCCCAGGCCACAGAGCAGGTTGCAGACGACGGGATAGCTGCCAAGGCGGATCGGAGTGGCGCGCCAGTGCGTGGTGATCCCAGGAACGACGTCCTCCTGGATGCGGAAGGCGGGGATCCAGAAGGCGTGGATCACGTCCTTGCTGACCATGTTGAACTCGACTGACTCGCCCTCGGGGACGTAGAGCTGATTGCTCTTGAGCGTCCCGCCGCCAGTCACCGACGGCGGATACGCATAGCTCCACGCGAACTGCTGGCCGGTCACGCCGATCTGGATCTCACGCGCCGGCTTCTTCTCGTTTTCATGGAGCACGACGAAGGAGTAGCTGACCAGGCCGAGCAGCAGCACGGTCGGGATCGCCGTCCAGAAGACCTCCAGGCGTGTGTTTCCGTGAATCGGCGGTCCGTCCTTGAGCTCCTCGCCGGGCTTCATGTGGAATTGCCACACGCTGTAGAGGATCACCGCGACGACGATCACGAAGATGGGGATCGAGGCGAGCACCAGCACGTGGTAGAGCCGGTCCGTGTTCTTGGCCTGTGAGGAAGCCTGCACGGGGAACCAGTGGATCGCGTAGCTGAGCACGACGGCGATCGCGATCGCGATCACGCTCAGCACAGCCGCCAGGCCGAGCGAGCGCTGCCTAGACACCGGCCACGGCTCCGGCGTGGGGGTGGGTGTTCTGTGCTGCGGGCCTCTCCACGGGGCGTGATCCTAATGCCTACGTCCACGGACCGCTCGGACCTTGACTCCGGGGGCCCCAGCCACTAGATTGAGACAATAGTTGCTAGGGCTTGAAAGAGCGGTTTCCGGGGAAGCTCCATCGCTATGGGGCGGCGGTGGAGCGGCCCGGGAAGAGATCTGAAGTCGAGGCAAAGGATGAGGCAATGCAGGTTCGCGAAGGCATGAGTCACATGGTCCTGACAGTCGGCCCCGGGCACAACCTGCGCACGGTCGCGCAGCTGATGTCAGAGCGAAAGGTGGGGGCAGCGGTGGTCATGGATCCCGATGGCAACGGGCCGGGGATCATCACCGAGCGCGACATCCTCGTCTCGGTCGGCTCCGGGGAGGATCCCGACGTCGAGACAGTGGCCACGCATCTGACGCGCGACGTCGTCTTCGCAGCACCCGATTGGTCGTTGGAGGAGGCTGCCGGCGCAATGGTGCGCGGCGGCTTTCGCCATCTGATCGTTCTTGACGGCGCCGAGACGCTCGGCATCCTGTCGGTCCGCGACATCGTTCGCTGCTGGACCGGGGATGGGGCGATCTGCTCGGTGCCTGAAAAGGCGGCCGTGGGGTGAGAGGGGCGGCGCGCCCGCTTGGGGAGCGGGGCGCGCCAATGGCCGCGGCGGCCGGGCGCGGGCTGGGGACCGCGCCCGCCTCGCCACCCTCTGTGGCTGTGGTGCAGCTCGCGGCATAGCTCTCGCTCGTGGCCTGGCTGAGAGCCCGTGGCCTAACTGGGACTTGTCGCGGCGCCGAGGGCTCGGCGGGAGGCGACGAGCCCGAAGGCGCCGGCGATCCATGCGGTGGCGGCATAGAGAGCCAGCATCACACCCGTGCCCGCCCCGATCGGCGCCGTGCTTTCGGACGCCAGCGAAGCGGCCTGAAGCGGTAGCGCGCACGCGTACACGGTCAGACCCAGCGTGACCGCGCCCATCGCCACCGCGAGAGCCGCCGTTGTCAGGCTCGCTCTGCGCAACACTGCCGCTCCCAGCTCCATCCGGGCCATGACCAGGCGGGGTGCGAGCGCGCACACGGCCGCGCAGAGAAATCCGCCGATTCGCCATGGTGCTTGGACTCCGAGCACGAAGCTCAACGGGAAGCCGTCGTGGCGCGCCGGTGAGATCGTCACCAGCAGCCATGTCAGGCCCCCGAAGGCGGCGAGGGCAAGGGCGGGGGAGAGCAGCAGCAGGCCCAGCCGGCGATCGCCGCGCGTATAGGTCTGGCGCAGCGCCTGCCACACCAGCGGGAGGCCGCCGACGGCGATCGCGAGTGCGCCCAGCAGCGCGCCCGAGAGGACCGCATCATGGGCGATCGCGAGCAGGGGGTGGCGATGGCCGGCGGTGGCAAAGGGGGTGTCCTCTGTGTCCTTCTGGAAGCCAATGCCGTTCAGCGACAGCACGATCCAGCAGCAGAAGATCGCACTAAGCGACAGGCGCATGCGCGTTCGCGGCGAGGTGAGGCTCCAGTTGCCCGCGGGCCTCAGGTGCGCGTCGGCCGCCCCAACCACCAGCGTGGTGAGTCCGCGCAGCCTCGGGGGGTCTTCCTCGACGAGTGCCACGACCTCCGTGCGGTAGCGCTCGCGCCATGCCTGCGGGTAGAGGCCCAGCAGCAGCCTCGCGGCCCGTGTGGCAAGTCTGTGGCCTCCCCCCGTCATGCCGGTGCAGCCTGGGTGCGCAGGCGGGTGAGGCCCGTGTTGGCAACGCTCGCGATCGTCGTCAGTTGCTCCTCCAGGGCGCTCGCTCCGCCGGCCGTGATGCGGTAGGGCCGCCGTCGTCCCTCGGCCGGGAGCGCGAGGATCAGACCCTGGCTCTCCAGCCGCGAGAGAGCCCCGTAGAGCGTCCCCGGGCCGAGGTGGACGCCTGACATCGCCTCGATGTCGTTGACCATCGCGTAGCCGTGCTTGTCGCCTCCGGCCAGGCTCGAGAGAACCAGCAGCGCAGGCTCGGACCAGCGTCCGAGCTCATCCATCCTCGATGCCATCGTGCTTCCCTTCGCTTGGGCGCGATCGACGATCGCGCTACTACGTTACGCGATGTATCGTAGCACGAACTAGTGGCGGCGCGTCAGCGTTCGCCGTGCGCGTCGAGCGGGAGCTCGTCCACTTCACGGCGGGTGTCCTTGATCCAGCGATACAAGCAGCCGATCGTGAGCAGCGCACCGGCCACCGTGAACTCGATGAACGTGGTCACGCCCACGAGCAGGAGCGTTATGCCCACGGCGGTGAGCAGCGGCAGGATCGTCGGGCCGGGGAGGTGGATCTCCTCGCCTACCGGCGGGAGGTCGGGGTCGAGAGGACTCACGAGACGTACACCGCGGCCACCACGAACGTGATGCCGAACATGAACATGCAGATCGCGCACACGATCAGGCCGGTGCGGATGTTCTTGCGTGCGAGGCGGCGGGTCATCATCGGCGGCTCCGCATTCTATAGATGCGCGTCAGCGACCATCGCGCAGAACAGCAGCGCGAGGTAGGCGAGCGAGAACAGGTAGAGCTGCAGCGCCGCCCGGCGGTCTGCGCGGCGATACAGACGCACTGCGCCCGCGATGAAGCCAAGCCCCAGCAGCAGCGAGGAGACGAGGTAGATGACGCCGAATCCGCCGGCGCAGAAGGGCAGCTGGGTGACCGCATAGAGCAGCACCGAGTAGAGGAGGATCTGACGGCGCGTCTCGGCCTCGCCGCGAACCACGGGGAGCATCGGCACCCCGACCTTGCCGTACTCCTCCTTCATCAGCAGCGACAGCGCCCAGAAGTGCGGCGGTGTCCAGAAGAAGACGATGAAGAACAGGATCACCGCCGTTCCGCTGACCGATCCGGTGACGGCCGCCCAGCCGACGAGCGGCGGCACGGCTCCGGCTGCGCCGCCGATCACGATGTTCTGCGGCGTGCGCCGCTTCAGCCACATCGTGTACACGAACACATAGCCGAGGAAGCCTGAGAAGGACAGCGCGGCAGCCAGGGGGTTGACTGTCAGCGACAGCTCCACCAGCGACAGCAGCGCGAGCGTGCAACCGAACAGAAGGGCGGCGCGCGGCGAGATCCTGCCGCTGGGTATCGGGCGATTGGCCGTGCGTGGCATCTGCACATCGATGTCGCGGTCGAACCAGTGGTTGACAGCGCCCGCGCCGCCGGCCGAGAGATAGCCGCCGAGGCAGGTCAGCGCGACGAGCAGCGCCGAGGGGTCGCCCGCCACGTACATCGTCGTGATCGTCGTCAGCAGCAGCAGCGACTGGACCTTCGGCTTGGTCAGCTCCAGGTAGTCGCTCAGGAGCTGGCGTGTGCTGGACGATCTCTGATCGGTCGCCAGGCCGAGTGCGGGCGCCTCGATCGCGCCCGCGACGCCGGTGGGCGGCGCCGCGCTCACTACACCCCGACCTGCGTGGCCCCGGCTGGAACGGTCGCGGTGCCCGAGCCGCTGCCGCTCGTGCTGCGCCGCTCGACCTCGCGGCGGATGTCCTTCATCGGCTCGGCCGAGCGGACCAGCGGAACCACGTCGAAGTTGTTGGCCGGCGGGGGAGACGTGGTGAACCACTCGAGCGTGTTCGCGTTCCATGGGTCAGGCCCGGCAACGGCCCCCACCTTCAAGCTGCGCACGACGTTCACAATCGTGACGATAACGCCTGCAGCAAGGATGAACGAGCCAATCGTGGAGATCAGGTTGTAAAGGGCGAGGTGGCCGACGTTGTCGTACTCATAGACCCGGCGCGGCATCCCGTCCAGACCGATCACGTGCTGGATCAGGAACGTGGCCAGGAAGCCGAAGAACATCAGGTAGAAGCTCAGCCGGCCTAGACCCTCGCTGAGCATGCGCCCGGTGATCTTGGGGAACCAGTAGTAGATCGCTGCGAAGATCGTGAACACGGCGCCGCCCATCAGCACGAAGTGGATGTGCGCCACCACGAAATAGGTTTCGTTGATCTGCCAGTCGACCGGGAAGATCGCCAGGAAGACCCCCGATATCCCGCCGATCAAGAACAGCGCGATGAAGCCCACGCAGAACAGCAGCGGGGTCTTGAACTCGATCGTCCCCCGCCACAGCGTCGCGATCCAGTTGAGCATCTTCACGCCCGTCGGCACGGCGATCAGGAACGAGCTGAGCATCACGAACACGAGGATCGCCTCGGGAAGCGGGGCCGTGAACATGTGGTGCGCCCACGTGAGGAAGCCGAGGAAGGCGATCGCCACGGTCGACGCCGCGATGGCCTTGTAGCCGAAGATCGGCTTGCGCGCGAACACGGGCAGGATCTCGGACACCAGTCCGAAGCCCGGCAGCACCATGATGTAGACCTCGGGGTGCCCGAAGAACCAGAACAGGTTCTGCCACAACAGCGGCGAGCCGCCCTGGGAGGGATCGAAGAAGTGCGTGCCGAAGTGGCGATCGGTCAGCAGCATCGTCACCGCCGCCGCGATCACGGGCATCGCGAAGATGATCAAGACCGAGTACGTGAGGATCGCCCACACGAACAGCGGCAGGCGCCCCCAGCTCATGCCCCGCGCCCGCATGTTGGCGATCGTGGCGTAGAAGTTGATCGCGCCGAGGATCGAGGAGAGGCCTGTCAGGTGGATCAAGTAGATCCACGCGTCCTGGCCGCCGCTGGGCGAGTAGAGCGCGTTGGACAGCGGCACATAGCTCGTCCAGCCGGCTTCCGGCGGGTTCCAGAAGATCGATGCGTAGAACACGATGCCACCGGCCAGGAGCAGCCAGAAGGAGAGGGCGTTCAGGCGCGGATAGGCCATGTCGCGCGCACCCACCATCAGCGGGATGAAGTAGTTGGCGAGGCCCGCCATCATCGGCACGACGAACAGGAAGATCATCGTCGTCCCGTGCATCGTGAACAGCTGGTTGTAGGTCTCGGGCGTGACCAGCGTGTTGTTCGGTGCACCAAGCTGCAGGCGGATCATCAGCGCCTCGACGCCACCCAGGCAGAAGAACACGAACGTCAGGATCATGTACATGATCCCGATCTTCTTGTGGTCCGTGGTCGTCAGCCAGCTCGTCCAGCCGCTCGACTCGCGCTTGGCCGAGTGGGCGGTGATCTGGGGGACCGGGGCTACATACGTGGCCATGTCGTTCGCTCCAACTTCATCTAGGGGTTTTCGACCTGTCCGGCGCCGGTCTGCGAGTTCAATTTGCCGCGTGCCACCTTCGCTGCTTCATTGGCTTCGGTGATCTCACGCTTCTGGGTGGCCAGCCATTCGTCGAACTGGGCCGGCGGCACGGCCTTCACGGTGGCGATCATGCGCGCGTGGCCGCGGCCGCACAGCAGGGCGCACTGGCCGCGGTAGATGCCGGGCTTGGAGATCTTGAACCAGGTGTAGTTGTGGTAGCCCGGGACGGCCTGGAACTTGCCGCCCAGCTGGGGCACCCACCATGAGTGGACCACGTCGGCCGAGACGATGTCCAGCGACACCGTGGTGTTGGTGGGCACGACCATTTCCTCGTAGGAGTAGGGCGCGCCCAGCCCATCGGGTTCGCTTGCGCCCGGGTAGATGTACTGCCATATGTACTGACGGCCGATCACCGTGATGTTCAGCGCTTTGCCGTTGGGGGGAAGCTTGCGCTCGGTGCTCGCCAGGACGAGGCCGCTCTGGCTGGCGATCTGGTCGCCGTTGGCGCTCGAGTTCGGCGGGTTCTGGATCGAGCCGAGCTTGGCGAAGGTGAGCACCGCGAGCGCCACCAGGATCACGGCCGCTGCCGCCGTCCAGCCGATCTCCAGGCGCGTGTTACCGCGGATCTGCGCTGCCACGGCGCCCTTGCGGGCACGGAACTTGATCAGGGCGTAGACCAGCGCTCCCTCGACGGCCACGAAGATCACCAACGCTACGTAGAGCGTGATCTTGTAGAGGTCGTCGATCTGGTTGGCGTTCGGCGATCCGCCCGACTGCGGGGTGAAGAACGCGAGCATGGGATGGAGCAGAGAGCTCAAGGCGGCGGGGATTCTATTCAGCCCTGGACGGGACGCGCTTGATGACGTTTGCCACGAGGCTCTAACTGCCCGAGAAACGGGCCGTTCTGCGTTCGACGAACGCCATTGCGCCCTCGAGGAAATCGTCGCTCCCGGCCATCTCGCGCTGGATCTGCGCCTCTAGCTCCAGCTGCTCGTCCATGCGTGCGTAAAGCCAGTTGTTGAGCTGGCGCTTGGTGCCCGCGTAGGAGCGCGTGGGTCCGGCGGCCAGTCGCGCGGCCAACGCTTGGCTCTCCTCGACCAGGCGCTCGTCGGCGACCACACGGTTGATCAAACCCCACTCCAGCGCCTTCGCCGCGGGCAGACGCTCGCCCAGCATCGAGAGCTCGCTCGCGCGCGCCATCCCGATCCGTGACGGCAGGAACAGCGAGGAGCCGCCGTCGGGGACCAGCCCGATGTTGACGAACGCGAGCAGGAAGTAGGCGCTCTCGCCGGCCATGATCAAGTCGCAGCACAGCGCCAGCGAGCAGCCGATGCCGACCGCGGGACCGTTGACGGCGGCGAGCACCGGCTTGGGCAGCTCGCGGATCGCCTGCATGATCGGGTGGTAGCGCTCGGTCAGCGTCTTGTACACGTCGGGGCGTCCATCCGGGGCCGTGTCGACGTTGAGATCCTTCAAATCGGCGCCCGAGGAGAAGGCCCGCCCGGCGCCGGTGATCACCACCGCGCGCACGCCGTCGTCCTCGGCCGCCCGGCGCAGCGCCGCCAGCAGGTCGGTGCCGAGCTTGCCGTTCCAGGCATTCAGCGCCTCGGGTCGGTTCAGCGCGATCCGCGCCGCGCCGTCCTGCACCTGCATGTCCACCGTCTCGAGCTCAATGTATGCGCCGCTCATCGCTCTCCTCCGCTCGCCTGTGCCGCCGCCGCAGCCGTGAGCGAGCAGTTTGCAGCTTGCGGCGTCGCGCTGCGTTGCCGAGGCGTGTGAGACCGCCGGCGTGGGCCGGCCGTCAGAGCTCTCCCTCCGCGATCCCTGTCAGCGTCCCGAACTCGCGGCGGCGATACAGCAGGGGGTTGCCGGGGCCGCTCTCGGCGTGCTCCACCAGGCCGACCGCAATCAGGTGATCGCCGCCCTCGTGGAGCTGCTCGAGCTTGCACACCAGCCACGTCGCGGCTCCCGCCAGCCGGGGCACGCCGCGGTGCAGGTCCCACTGGACGCCGTCGAACTTGTCCGCGCCCTTACGCGCGAAGTTGAGCGCCAGATCCTTCTGGCCGTCGTTGAGCACGTTGATCCCGAACACGCGCGACTCGGTCACGATCGCGAGCAGATCGGAGCTGCGATCGAGCGAGACCAGGACCATCGGCGGCTCCAGCGACAGCGAGCAGAAGGCGCTCACCGTCGTGCCGTGCGGGCGACCGTCGCGATGACTGCTCACCACCGAGACCGGCGTGCAGACGCTGGCCAGGGCGTCGCGGAAGGTCTTCGTGTCCACCTCTGGAGCCTCGCAGCTCGCGCCCGCGGACGCCACGTCCGCCAGGCGGCTCCCAGCCGGTCACGCGCCCGCGATGCGCGCCCGTTTGCTCCTATGGTGTGGGAGTGGCAAGACCGCTCATCGGCATATGCACGGCGCTCGAGGGGGCCCGTTGGAGCGTCTGGGAGATGCAGGCGGCGCTGGTCCCCTTCAACTACATCGAAGCGGTCCAGCGTGCGGGCGCCATGGCGCTCCTGCTCCCTCCCGACCCGCTGCTCGTGGAGGACCCTGAGCAGGCGCTCGAGCGGATCGACGGCCTGATCCTCGCCGGGGGAGCCGACATCGACCCCGCCTCATACGGACGCGAGCGCCATCCCGAGACGGTGCACACCGTGCCCGCGCGCGATGCCTTCGAGATCGCGCTCACGCGTGGCGCGATCGAGCGCGACCTGCCGCTGCTGGGGATCTGTCGGGGGATGCAGCTGATCAACGTCGCCCGCGGCGGCACGCTCGTGCAGCACCTGCCGGAGCGCTTCGGCCACCACGAGCACCGGCGCGTCGTGGGCTCCTTCGACGGCGCCGAGCACGACGTGATGCTCACCGAGGGCTCGCTCGCCGCCAGGGCGGCCGGACAGCTGCTGCACCCCACCAGGTCCCATCACCATCAGGGTGTCGAAGATCTGGGGGACGGGCTGATCGTGAGCGGCACGTCGAGCTTCGACGATCTGCCCGAGGCGATCGAGCTTCCTTCGCGCAGGTTCGTGCTGGGGGTGCAGTGGCACCCCGAGGCCGACCCCACCAGCTCGGTGATCGCCGCGCTCGTCGACGCGGCAGCCGCTGCGCAGGGTGAGCGCGAGCCGCTCGCCTCGAGCGAAGCGGGCCGGCCGTAGGGCAGGTTCGAGGGCGTCCGCGGCCTCGGTCTTCGGGGTGGAGCGCGCCATATACTCACGCGCCTGTGCGGCTGTCAAAGGCGATTAGAGCAACCGCCTGGGGGATGGTGCTCGCCGGTGTTGCCGCGCCGCTTCTGCGCAAGCGGGTGAGCGCGCCCCCGCTCGTGCTGCAGTCGATCGCCTATGGCGCGCCCGTCGGGCTGTGCGTCGCAGTCCGACGCTCGCCACGACGCGACGTCGCCGTGTGCGCGCTGCAGATGTGGGCCTACCTCGCCGCCTACAAGGCGCCCCATGACGACCCCGACGCCCAGGAGCAACGCGTGCACATCGACTACCCGATCGTGGCCGATCGCGTGGTCGGGCTCGGCGAGCTGCCGACCGTGCGCCTGCAGCGGGCGCTCGCGCGTCACGGCCCGCACGGGCCCCAGTGGCGTGCGCTCGACAGGGTGCTGGTGTGGGCCCACTGGAGCTGGTTCCTGGTCCCGCACGGAACGCTGCTGTTCATCCTCGTGCGCCGCCCCGAGCGCTTCACCCGCGCAGCCGTGATGACCTACGCGGTGTTCAACCTCGGCGCAAGCGTCTACTGGATCGTGCCCACCGCACCGCCGTGGTATGCGGCCACGACAGGGAGCGGTCGCGCCGCCGCCTCGCCGCCTGTTCGCCGCATGATGGTCGAGTACGGCGAGTTCTTCTGGAGAGACGGCTGGGGCTCGCTCTACAGTGTGTTCGGAGGTAACCCATTGGCTGCGATGCCGTCTCTGCACTTCGCCACATCCGTGATGGCCGCGTTGCTACTTGCTGAGGTTGGGCCGGTAGCGGGCGCCGTCGGCTTCACGTATGCCGCGACGCTCGGATTCGCGCTCGTGTACCTGGGGGAGCACTACCTCGTGGACCTGGTGGCGGGTACGGCGCTGACCGCTGCTGTTCGTCGCTGGGGGCCGCGGGCGGGACCGGCGATCGCCGGGTTCGGCCGGGCCGTGGCGGCACTGGAGGAGAAGGCCCACCAATAGTCCGAGCAGGGAGCGAATCGAGAGAGATGGCCGGGCGGGAAGCAGGGGGGCGGGAAAACGACGAGGCGCGAGCCTCCGATGGACAGGTGCACCGCTCCGAGGAGGAGATGCCGCGGGTGGTGCTCACGCGCCGTCAGATCATCCTGTTCGCGGTCTTCATCCTCTCCGGCATCGCCTTCCTGTACTTCGTGCTGCCAAAGCTCGCGGGGGTGGGGACGACGGTGCACCGCATCGAGCGCGGCGACACCTGGTGGATCGTCGTGGGGATCGTGCTCGAGCTGGCGTCGTTTGCCGGTTACGTCGTTCTCTTCCGTTCTGTCTTCGTACGTGACGAAGGCCGAATCGACTGGCGCGCCAGCTACGAGATCACGATGGCCGGTCTCGTGGCCACGCGGTTGTTCGCCGCCGCCGGCGCCGGCGGGGTGGCGCTGACCGCCTGGGCGCTGCGCCGCTCGGGGATGGAGCCGCGGGTGGTGGCCTGTCGGATGGTGGCCTTCATGGTGCTGCTGTACGTGGTCTATGCAGCTTCGCTGCTGATCGACGGGATCGGGCTCGGCTCCGGGGTGTTCCCCGGGGGCGGCTCGTTCGTGATCACGATCCTGCCCGCGATCGTGGCCGCGCTGCTGTTTGCCATCGCCGGTGCGATGGCGCTCCTGCCCGGCGACCTCGAGCGGCGGCTGAGCCGCTGGGCCTCGGGCTCCGGTCGTCTCGCCCACTGGACGGCGCGGGCGGCGACTGCGCCGGCGCTGGCCGCGAGCGGCATTCGCACCGCCATCGACCTGATCCGCGAACGCGACGCCGGACTGTTGGGGTCGCTGGCGTGGTGGGGCTTTGACATCTCGGTCCTGTGGGCCATGTTCCACGCGTTCGGCTCGCCACCGCCGTTCACCGTGATCTGGATGGCCTACTTCGTGGGCATGCTCGGGAACCTGCTGCCGCTGCCCGGCGGCCTCGGCGGCGTCGAGGGCGGCATGATCGGCGCGTTTGCAGCCTTCGGCGTCGACTTCAACCTGTCGGTGCTGGCGGTCCTCTCCTACCGGGGGATCTCCTTCTGGCTGCCCACGCTCCCGGGGGGCGTGGCCTACTTCCAGCTACGTCGCACGGTTGCCCGCTGGCGCGAGCAGGAGCGCCTTGGCCCGGCGCAGGAGCCGCGCGTGGGATCATCGGAGCCCGCCGGTGCCCTGCAGGGGTCGTGACCCGATGTCGGAATCCCAGCCGCAATGCTAAACTTTACAAAGTGAAGTGCCTCAGAAACAGCCCGCCACATGCGGTGCGAAGGCGCCAGAATTGGAGATGAGATGAGCGAGATCGAGAACGTGATCATCGTCGGCAGTGGGCCGGCCGGCTACACGGCGGGCCTGTACACGGCGCGGGCCAATCTCCGTCCGTTGGTGATCGAGGGCTTTGCCTGGGGCGGTCTGTTGCAGCAGACGACGGACGTGGAGAACTACCCCGGCTTTCCCGAGGGCGTGATGGGCCCCGAGATGATGCAGAAGTTCCGCGACCAGGCCGAGCGTTTCGGTGCGCGCCTCGTCACCGACCAAGCCGACCGGGTGGAGCTCTCGCAAGAGCTGGGCGGACTGCACAGCGTGTGGGTTGGCGAGACCGAGCATCGCGCTCGCACCGTCGTGCTCGCAATGGGAGCCGAGCACAAGAAGCTCGGAGTCTCCGGTGAGGAGGAGCTCTCCGGGCGCGGCGTCAGCTACTGCGCCACCTGCGATGCAGCCTTCTTCAAGCAGACCCCCACGATCATCGTCGGCGGCGGCGACTCGGCCATGGAGGAGGCCATCTTCCTCTCCAAGTTCGCCTCCAAGGTCAGCGTCGTGCATCGCCGGGACGAGTTCAGGGCGTCGAAGATCATGCTCGAGCGGGCGCGCGCGCAGGAGAACATCGAGTTCGTGACCCCCTACCGGGTGGCCGAGTTCGTGGCCGGCGAGAACGGCGCCCTCGGACACGCAGAGCTCGTCAACACGCTCACCGGCGAGGAGCTTCAGCTACCGGTGTCGGGGACGTTCATCGCCGTCGGGCACGAGCCCCAGTCGACGCTCGTCGCCGGACAGATCGACGTCGACGAGAACGGCTACGTGATCACCGACGGGAAGTCCACTCGCACCAACCGCCCGGGCGTGTTCGCGGCCGGCGATCTCGTCGACCACACCTACCGCCAGGCGATCACCGCCGCGGCCTCTGGATGCCAGGCGGCGCTGGACGCCGAGTGGTACCTGCGCGACACCCCCGGAATTCCGGTCCCCGAGGGGATGCCGCTCGGCGACCCGGTCGAGGAGCAGTGGGCGCCTGTGGCCGCCGAGAACACCCGGTAGTCAGCTCAGATCGGCGGCTGGATCACCAGCACGCCGGTCCCGGTCTCGAGATCGAGCAGCCAACGCTTGCGCTCGAGCCCGCCCGCATAGCCGCCGAGTCCTCCGCCGCTGCGCAGGACGCGGTGGCAGGGGATCACGATCGGGATCGGGTTGGAGCCCAGCGCGTTGCCGGCCGCGCGCGAACCGCGCGGGCTGCCGGCCTCGGCCGCAACCTCCGTGTAGGTGAGCACGTTCCCGTAGGGGATCTCGGAGGTCACGCCGAGCACGCGTCGGGCGAAGGGGCCGATCAGGGACCAGTCGAGGGCCAGATCGAAGCTCCGGCGCGCGCCCTTGAAGTAGTCATCGAGCTCGCGGCGCAGCGGATCGAGGGGTCGGGAGGACTCGACGATCCGGGGCGAGAGGCGCTGCGAGAGGCGCTCCAGCACGGGGTCCACGCCCTCCTCCGGGAACGCCAGCCGCACGAGGCCTTGCTGTGTGGCGACGGCCAGCAGCGTCCCGAACGGCGAGTCCACGGATGCGTAGCTCACGTCGGCCAGGCCCTCCGCCGTCGCCCTGTCGGCCACGCGGGCGGCTGCCCGCGCCGCGGCGGATCGCTCGGCGTCGAGCTCGTGGGGGCTGTCCGCCCGGGTGCCCAGGCGACGTTGCAGGGTCTCAGCGAAACTGTCATCGGATGGAGTGATCGGGTTCATGCGGGCACCGCCTTTCGCAGGTTGGTGAGTCCCTCGTGCAGCGAGCGCCGTGCCGCGTCCTCCGAGCAGCCGATCGCAGTCGCGATGTCACGGTGGGGTAGGTCTCCGAGGTAGCGCAGCACCACGGCCGAGCGTTGGCGCTCCGGCAGCTCGCCCACGGCCTTCCACAGCGTCTCGTCGCGGGCCTGCGGCGAGCGCTCCTCGCGCGGGTCAACGGCGGCCGGATCGGCGACTGGCAGCGCCCGTCGCGCGCGGCCGCGGTGGCTGTCCATGGCCTTGTTGTGGGCAATCGTCAGCACCCACGAGCGCAGGTTCGAGTCGGCTCGCAGGCGCGGATAGGCATGGAGGGCCGCGAGGAACGTCTCCTGGAAGCAGTCCTCCGCGTCGGCCGCCCCCACCGAGCAGACGAGAAAGCGCCACACGCTCTCACGGTGGGCGTCGAGGAAGCGTTGAAAGGGTGGCAGTGCGTTGCTCATGATGATCTAACGCACGTGCTCGGGAAAACGTGAGGCGGGTCAGGTCTCGTAGTCGAAGAAGCCGGCGCCCGACTCACGGCCCAGTCGTCCAGCTCGTACCAATCCCAGCAGCTCCGGCGCGGGGCGGTAGCGCTCCTCGCGGTACTCGCTGCACAGCCCCTCAAGCACCGCCAGCACGTGGTCGAGGCCGATCGCATCCGCCCACTCGAAGGGCCCACGCGGGTGGCTGAGGCCCAGCACCATGCCGAGGTCGATGTCGCGGGCAGCGCCCACACCTTCGCCAAGGGCAAACGCCGCCTCGTTGATGATCTGGCAGACGATTCGCCCCAGCACCAGCCCCGGGGCGTCGCCCACCCACGCCACGTGCTTTCCCAGCGCATGGAAGAAGCGCTCCGCGCGCGTGGCCGCCAGGGGCGATGAGGCCTCGTTGCGCGTCAGCTCGACCAGGCTCGCCGATCTCAGCGGCGGCAGCGCGTGAAAGCCGACCGCGCTCCCGCTCGGGGCCAGCAGGCTCAGCGAGCCCGTTGCGCACAGCACGAGGTGCACACCACCCTGGGGCAGGTGCTTGGGCGCACCGCGACGGTCGGGGCGTCCCAGCTCCGCATCGGGCACACGACGCGCAGGGAGCTGGGGGTTGCAGTCCACGATCAGCGCGGGGAACACACCACCGGTGGGATCGCGCGGCGAGCGCACCTCATAGCCGGCCTCCTCGGCCGCATGACGGAGTTCGTCGGCCAGCTCGCTCGCGCCGCTGATCACCACCACGCCCTCGCCGCCGAACTCCGCTGGCGGCTCGGGGTCCTCCTCGCGGTAGCGGACCTTCCCAGTGTCGTCGCTCGTGTACGTGTAGTAGCCGCGGCCGCTCTTACGTCCGTGCA
>DATARM010000138.1:0-44422 GCA_036264155.1 Solirubrobacteraceae bacterium | reverse complement strand
CGGTGGTGGACGAGGAGACCGGCGGCGAGCTGGGTGCGCAGTGGATCACCCAGACCCACCCCGAGAAGGTCCGCTGCGACCTGCTCGTCAACGAGGGCGGGGGCGCCGTGTTCGAATATGGAGGCCCGCCCGCCCGGCGCTCCTACGGCGTGTGCTGCGCCGAGAAGGGCGTGTTTCGCTTCACCGTCACCACCGACGGTGTGGCCGGGCACGCGTCGATGCCGGGAATGGGCGAGAACGCGCTGCTGAAGATGGCGCCTGTGCTCGAGCGCTTCGCTGCTCGCCAGCCCAGCTATCTGCCGACCGACGAGCCGCTGGCGTTCCTGCGGGGAATCGGCGAGAACCCCGCCGACCTCGAGGGCTCGCTGGCCAAGCTGCGAGCAGCCGACGGGCGCCTGGCGACGATGTTCGAGCCGATGTTCGGCGTTACGTTCACGCCCACGCGGATCAGGGCCTCGGAGAAGATCAACGTGATTCCCGCCCGCGCCGAGCTCAAAGTCGACTGCCGCGTGCCGCCGGGCCTCGGCGAGCAGGAGGTCCGTGCTGGAATCGCCGAGGTGCTCGGCGACGAGGACGGCACCTGGCGGATCGAGTTCACGGAGCGCGTGGAGGGCAACCGCTCGCCCGTGCACTCACAGCTGATGGACACGATCTCCGCGTGGATCGCCGAGCAGGATCCCGGAGCGGAGGTCGTCCCAGTGGTGCTGCCGGGCTTCACCGACTCGCGCCACTTCCGCCTGGCGTTCCCCGAGTGCGTGGCCTACGGGTTCTTCCCCCACCGCCACCAGACGCTGTTCGATACGGCTCCGCTGATCCATGGAGCGGACGAGCGGATCGACGTGCGCGACCTGGCGTTTGCCACCGAGCTGTTCCGTGATCTGGCCGTACGCGTTCTGGGCTGAAGCCCTCAGCGCTCGACATCCTGGGGGAAATCCCGCATAATCCATCGACGATGCCAAGGATGGTGCATTTGCGGAGAATGGGAAGTTGAGCGCGCAGGCAACGGGACGGCCGAGCTCGACGGGTGGTGGGACGACCTCTACCACGGGGGCTCACGCCACGACAACGCGTGCTGCCGTCACACATGGCGCAACGGGCTCGAAGGCAGCCGCGGACGCCGCCGCCAAGAAGGCGGTGCCGGCACGGGCGGCGGTCGTGCGCACCACACCCGTAGCCACCACGACCGCGCCCCAGACGTCCTTCGCCCAGGAAGTGCAGAACTTCGCCTACAACTGGGAGCCGGTCATCGCGATCCTGTTCTTCCTCGCGCTGATCGGGCTGATGTGGCGCACGTTGAAGGTGATGCCGCGGATCAAGCCGCAGCAGATAAAGCCCTCGACCAAGCAGGCGGTCACCTTCGCTGACATCGCAGGCGTGGATGAGGCCAAGGCCGAGCTCCAGGAGATCGTGGAGTTCCTGCGCGAACCCAAGTCCTTCCAGGCGCTCGGTGCGAAGGTCCCCAAGGGGATCCTGCTCCACGGACCGCCGGGCACGGGCAAGACGCTGCTGGCCAAGGCCGTGGCGAACGAGTCGGGCGCCCAGTTCTTCGCCCAGTCGGCGGCCTCCTTCGTGGAGATGTTCGCGGGCCTCGGCGCCGCTCGAATCAGGCGCCTGTTCGCTGTCGCGCGCAAGCACGAACCGGCGATCATCTTCATCGACGAGCTCGACGCCGTCGGGGGGCGGCGTGGCTCTGACATCTCAGGCGAGAAGGACCAGACGCTCAACCAGCTGCTGGTGGAGATGGACGGCTTCGCTTCCAGCGGCCGTGTGGTCGTGATCGCGGCATCCAACCTGCTCGAGAAGCTAGACCCGGCGCTGCTGCGCCCCGGCCGCTTCGACCGTCAGGTGTTCGTGGTGCCCCCCGACGTCAAGGGCCGCCTCGGTGTCCTGCAGGTGCACACCCGCGACAAGCCCATGGACGATGTAGACTTGGGCGTGGTCGCGCAGCAGACCAGCGGCTTGACGGGCGCCGATCTGGCCAACATCTGCAACGAGGCGGCGATCTTCGCCACCAGGCGCGGCGCCAAGTCGATCGCCATCAGGGACTTCGACTCGGCGATCGAGCGGGTGATCGCGGGCGTGCAGTCCAAGCGCGTACTGGGCAGCCACGAGAAGCGCGTGGTCGCCTACCACGAGGCCGGGCACGCACTCTGTGGCGAGCTGCTGCCGTCGGTCGACCGCGTGCACAGGATCTCGATCGTGCCGCGCGGGCGGGCGCTCGGCTACACGCTCAACCTCCCCGCTGAGGACCGCTACCTGAAGACACGCGAGGAGCTGCTCGACTACATGACGGTGCTGCTCGGCGGCCGGGTGGCCGAGCAGATCGTCTTCGGCGCGATCACCACGGGCGCCTCCGATGACCTCAAAAGGGTGGCCGACATCGCCCACTCGATGGTCCACGACTTCGCCATGGTCACCTCAGGGGTGGGGCGCTCGCCCGATGGCGACGTGCGGCTCTCGGAGACGACCCTGCGCATCCGTGACGAGGAGCGCCACGACCTGATCGAAGAGGCGCGGCGAGCAGCACAGAAGCTGATCGTGGCGCACCGCCGCCAGCTCGAGGCCCTCGCCCAGGAGCTGCTCGAGAACGAGGTGCTCGACCGCGACGCGATCGACAAGGTCATGGACGGGGTACCGCGCATGGAGCGCGCTCCCGGCGTGGGACTGCGGGTGGTCGCCGCCACCCCCCAGGAGCCGCTCCCGGGACCCGCGCCGATCCCCCTGCCGGACGGGCCGCCCGAGGGCGCGCCCGGACGGCTATAGACTGCGGCGGGTGTTCAGCCGAATCGATCACATCGGAGTGGCCGTCGCGGAGATCGACCCGGCGCTCGAGCTCTACCGCGACAGCTTCGAGCTGACCGTGGCCCACCGCGAGATCGTCGAGGAGCAGGGCGTGGAGGCGGTGCTGCTGGACGTGGGCGAGAACCACGTGGAGCTGCTCGCGCCGCTCGGCCCGGACACGCCGGTGGGGAAGTTCCTGGCCAAGCAGGGGCCGGGCCTGCACCACGTCGCCTACCAAGTCAGCGACATCGACGCCACCCTGCAGGCGCTCAAGACCGCAGGCCTCGCGCTCATCGACCAGCAGCCACGCACGGGCATTCGCGGCTCACGGGTCGCCTTTCTGCACCCCCGCGCCACCGTGGGCGTGCTCACCGAGATCGTGCAACCAGCCGAGGAGGACCATTGATGCCAGATGCCACGAGACGGGTTACTGTGGGCTTCCAAGGCGGACAGGTGCTCGCCCTGCGCCTGACCGACGCCCAGCTGAAGGCCCTCACCGACACCCTCGGCAGCGGCGGCTGGCACGAGATCGAGACGGAAGACGGTCCCGTGCGAATCGACCTCAGCGAGGTCGTCTATGTGAGCGCGGAGAAGGACGAGTCCCGCGTCGGCTTCGGTTAGGACGCCCGCTGGCCGGCGCTGGACGATCTTCGATCGGTCGGCGTCCTCGATCGCTCATGTGCACAGCACATTTCGCTCACTGCGTCCTTGCCTCGCTTGACCAGCGAACGTCCTAACGGCGTTTGGTCTCCCGAGGATGAATCTCGATGAACGGCTCTTGCGGCTGGCGCGGACTGTTGGGCACAGTCCGGGGCGGGAGCGGGCGGTGGCTCGGTTCTCGAAGCTGGGGGAGCATGGTGGGGTCTGGCTTGCGATCGGGGCGGCTGGCATGGTGCTCGATCGGTCGCGGCGAGGAGACTGGCAGCGGGCGGTCACGGCCGTTGCGGGCGCTTATGTGGTGAACACGGCGATCAAGCCGATCGTTGGGCGCCGGCGGCCGAGCCTGCCCGACCTTCCGGCGCTCACGGGGACGCCGACTGGGCTGAGCTTCCCAAGCGCCCATGCCTCCACCTCGTTTGCCGGTGCGCTCGCCTACTCGCGGCTGGGTATGCCGGCGCCGCCGCTGTATGGGCTGGCGGTGGGGCTGGCGTTCTCGCGGGTTTATCTAGGGGTCCACTATCCGTCTGACGTGTTGGCGGGTGTGGTGTTGGGGACTGGAGTGGCGTCCCGGCTCAACTTGGACACACAGGCACATATACTGGACATATGAGTCAAGCACTGTCAACGTCGGCAGAGCGGCTGGGCTGCAGCGAGCGCACACTACGTCGCTATGTGAACGAGGGTCTGCTCCAGGGTCGTCGCGTCGCGCGCGGGCGCCTCGAGCTGCCCCATGCGGAAGAGGATTATCTGGAGAGCCACTGGGATCTGTTGAGCGGGTTGAGATCGGCTCTTCGTACCGAGCCGGCTGTTCGACTGGCGGTGCTGTTCGGCTCGACGGCGGTGGGCGATGATGATCGCTCTTCGGATGTGGATCTGCTCGTGGTTCATCGCAACCCCGCCCCGCTGGCTCTTGCCGGAGTGAGGCTGCGTCTCGGACACGCCCTGGGCCGGCAGGTGGACGTGCTCGACCTGGAGCAGGCTGAGACGATGCCGACGCTGTTGGCTGACGTGTTGCGCGAGGGGCGCGTGATCGTCGATCGCGAGGGGCTGTGGAGCGCTCTGCTCGAGCGCCGCTCGGAGGTGTTCGCTGCGGCGGAACGGGAAGAGAGCGCGACGGCGCTGCGCGCGCGCGCGACGGTCGCGGCGGCACGCGAGCGGATCGCGGCGGCGTAGCTGTGCTCGGTGGCCGTGGACCCCGCACGTGAACGTCGATCCAAGGGCCAGCGTCGGCTCAACACGATCCTCGAGGCGATCCCTCTCGCCCGGGAGCAGCTACTCGTGGCAGTTGAAGAGTTCGATCCGGGGTTTGACATGAGCGCGTTCCTGCGCGCTGCGCGCTCGCCGGACGCCCGCGAGCGCAACAAGGTCGCAGTGGTCGAGCGCGAGTACGAGGTCTTGCTCAACTGGCTGCACGAGTTGGCGGCCCGCGCGCTTGCCGAGGGCCAGCGACTCGGCGTGGTGGACAGAGCGCCCGGACATCCCTGGGAGCGCCTCGCGGAGCGCGGGGTCATCTCGCAAGGGTCCGCCACCCGACTCCAGGAGGCCAAGGAGTTGCGTGACGATCTTGCGCACGCCTATCCGCCTGCGGGTTGGAAGGCACTCCACGAAGGCGTGCAGGCTCTCCTGAAGGAGCTCGACCGCTATGTGGATCGTTGCGCGGGCTGGCTGGAGCAGAACGACATCCTTGCAGCGGGCCGCCGATGAGCACGCGCATTGGAATCGTGGGCATGCCCAACGCGGGCAAGTCATCGCTGTTCAACGCCCTCACCAAAGCGGGCGCGGAGGCGGCCAACTACCCGTTCACGACGATCGAGCCGAACGTGGCGGTGGTGCCGGTGCGCGACGAGCGCATGGAGGAGGTGGCAAGGACCGTCAAAGCATCGGAGATCGTGTGGGACACGGTCGACTTCCACGACATCGCGGGTCTCGTCGCGGGAGCCCATGAGGGCGAGGGACTGGGCAACAAATTCCTGGCGAACATCCGCGAGACACACGCGATCGTGCACGTGGTGCGCGCGCACAACGACGAGAACGTGATCCACCCGGAGGGCCGGGTGGACCCGTTGGCGGATATCGAAACGATCGAGACGGAGCTCGTGATGGCAGACCTCGAGGCGGCTGAGCGGCGGGTGGAGAAAGTCGGCAAACAGGCCCGTGGAGGCGACCGCGTTGCCGTTGCGGAGGAGGCTTGGCTGCGGGAGGTGATCGCGGCGCTGCAGGAGGGCCGACCGGCGCGCACCGTGCCCGTCCCCGAGGAGGCGCCGAACGCGGCTCGTGACCTGGGCTCGCTGACGAGCAAGCCGGTGCTGTTCGTGGCCAACGTGGACGAGGGCTCCGAGGAGGTCCCCGCGGCGGTCGCCGAGCACGCGGCCGCGCAGGGCGCCCGTGCGGTGGCGGTCTCATCGCGGATCGAGTCAGAGCTTGCGGAGCTCGACGACGAGGACGCCGCGGCGATGCGCGAGGAGCTAGGCGTCAGCGAGTCCGGACTGCAGCGGGTGGTGCGCGAGGCGTTCGCCCTACTCGAGCTGATTGCCTTCTTCACCGCCGGGGAGGCCACGATCGCGCAGTCCTGGCATCTGCATCGCGGCCTGACGGCGTGGCATGCGGCGGGCCAGATCCACACGGACATCCAGAAGGGCTTCGTCCGCGCCGAGGTCATCGGCTGGCGTGAGCTCGTCGACGCCGGTGGTTATGCGGGGGCACGCGAGCGCGGCACGCTGCGCCTCGAGGGCCGCGACTACGTGATGGCGGACGGGGACGTCATCACGGTGAAGTTCACGCCCTAGGCCTGGTGACACGGCGCCAGGGGGCGTCCTCGGTCGCTCGCTAGGAAAGTGACTTCAGCCGGGCGGCCAGGCGCGGCATCCCCAGCTCCTCTGCCATCTGTGCGCCCCCCGCGAAGTCGGTCTTGTGGTCGGCGGGGGACTTCGCGTAGATACGCTGCAGGGTGGCGATCCGCTTGAAGGCCAGCAGTAGCTCCTCGTTGTCCTTGAGGGCTGAGGCGCGACGCGGGGTCATTTCGCTGCGGATGTTGTGTGCTGCCGCGAGCACCGCCTCCAGGGATCCGTGGCTGTGCAGTAGCTCCGCGGCGGTCTTGGCGCCGATCCCCGGCGCTCCCGGCAGTCCGTCGGAGGGGTCCCCGCGCAGCGCGATGAAGTCGGGCACCTGCTCGGGCGCCACGCCGTAGCGCTTGTGAACCTCCTCGGGACCGATCTCCACGTGCGCCCCGCCGCGCTTGCCCAGTTCGAGCACGGCCACGCGCTTGCCCACAGCTCCGTAGAGGTCGCGGTCGGCCGTGAGCAGCAGCGCTCGACCTCCCCGCTCGGACTCGGCCAGGGCGAAGGACAGCATCACGTCGTCGGCCTCCAGGTCATCGGTCGTGGGGACCAGCCAGCCAAGGCTCTCGAGCAGGCGCGGAGCCTTCTGCCATTGGGCTGCGAGCTCGGGGGGCATGGGATCGCGATGGGCGTGGTAGGGCGGGTAGAGCGCCACCCTGTAATCGGCCTGCTCGGCGCCCAAGCAGGCGACGAGAGCTCGCGGTGAGACGCCCGTCGGCGGTGGCTCGGTGAGGGAGAGAAGCGTGTTGACGGTGCCGAGCAGTGCGTTCACCGGCTGCCCGTCGGCGTCGGTGATCGATTTGGGCAGCGCGAAGTAGGAGCGGTAGAGCAGCCAGGGAACGTCTGCGATGAGGAGCGGCGCACTCACTCCGGTGGCGCGAGAGCCTGCGCTTCAGCCCTCGAGCATCCAGCAGTTTTCGGTCCACAGGAACCGATTGGCGGCGTTGCCCATCAGCGGCGTGGGCAGTGTGAGCGCGGCTGTGTTGCCGTGCACGATCACCACGGCTGCGGGGATCTCGCGCAGCTGGGCATGGAGCTGCGCTCGACCTGCGCTGCTGTGCAGCAGGGCCGTCGCCCTTGCATCGAGCCGCTGTGCACAGGTGCGTCGATGCAGCGTGGCCCGCAGCGGAGCGTTGAGGATCCCGCAGGCGCCCGTGCCGTTACGGGAGAGCTCGGCGGTCACGAAGTTGGTGGCGGCTCGACGAACCCAGGCGATCTGCGCGCTGGTTCCCACCGAGTGTGTGGCGAACGCACTAGCCGGCGCCACGAGAGCGGCGGCACTGAGGATCAGGGCTATGGGTCGGCGGAGTCTCATTGCGGCCTTCCGGCAACTACAGCTGCATTGAACTGCATCGATCACGCGCGCGATTCACGCGCGGACGCATATCGTAGGAGCAGCGCAGGCGGATCATTCGGCGGTGGCGCCGCCAGTGGAGGCGCTTGCCCCCGTTGCGGGCGCCTGGGCTCCACCCTGTGGTCCCGGGGCCGGGCTCGGTGGCGGAGCAGGAGTGGCCGCGGGCGGTGCCTGCTTGCTGTGGTCGGGCTCACGCTTGACTGCGGTGGCGCTCTTGACGCTGAAGTAGACCCAGGTGCTGCTCAACCCGAGTGCGCCCGCCAGCTGCGGGCCGCTCACGGGGGTGTTCCCGCGCGAGCCGAGCACGAGCGCTGAGACGATCCGTGGCGAGACACCGCGGGTGAGGACCTCAATGCCCTTGAAGGAGCCCTCGAGGAGCCCATGCAAGCGGGCGGCGGCGGCCGCGAAGCTCATGCTCGCAGTCCAATCCGAGGACTTGCCTTCGTAGGGATCGGGCACGCCCTTCAGCCACGGCTGGGGTTCGGAGCCGAGGAATGAGTCCTCGATGTTCTCGGTCATGCCGCCGGAGCTCGCAAAGAAGTAGGTGGCGGCCGGCTTGCCGGCGTAGAGGACGATCTGGCCGGCCGTGGCGCTGACGGCGGCGTTGGTGGTGGCCGTTTCAGCGGCTATGCCCTCGTACACCTGTGAGCGGGTATCCGAGTAGACGTCGAACTTCGAGCCGCCGGCGTGAGCGGTCATGGCGTAGGTGCGGCTGGCGATCGCCTGCGCCTCCAGCGCCGCGAGCGGCCAGCTCGCGGGCATCTCGGCGGCCACCACCCCTTTGACGTAGCGCTCGAGTGGGACCTTGATCACCTTCGAGCCCTCGAGCACACGGATGAGCGCCTTGGCAGGCGCCTGCCCGATGGTGGTGCCGGTGTAGTAGTGGGCGAGGATCGCTTGGTAGCTGGCCCCGTGCTTGGCATAGCCATAGGCACCGTCCTGACTCATGCCCACACCGTGTCCGTCGCCGGCACCTTCGATCAGGAGCGTGGAGGCGTGGGCCGGGCCCGCGAGCAGCGCCATTCCGGCGAGCGTCGCAGCTGCGGCCTGGACGCCCCGGCCAAGACCGCCGGAGCGGCTGCGGAGGCGGTGATAGGTTGAGACGATGAGTCCTTTCAACACGCCCGACGTGCCACGGTCGCGCTTTGGCGCGAGGATTCCCATAGGTTCTCGGTCGGGCGCATGGGCACCGCGCGTGAGGGCTGCACGATGACTGGCGCGCAGCGGGAGCAGGCGGTTCTGGAGGGAGTCCCGACAGATCTCCTCATCGGCGGCGAGTGGCGCCCGGCCACTGGCGGGGGCACACTCACGGTTGAGGACCCCGCGACCACGCAGGCGCTAGTCGAGGTGGCAGACGCCCAGCCCGAGGACGCACTGGCAGCCCTGAGCGCAGCCGCGGACATACAGGGCGAGTGGGCTACCCATCCACCGCGCGAGCGCGGTGAGATCCTCCGTCGCGCCCACGAGGCGATCGTGGCCAAGACAGACGAGCTGGCGTTGCTGATGACGCTCGAGATGGGCAAGTCACTGGCCGAGTCCAAAGCCGAGATCGCCTACGCCGCCGAGTTCTTCCGCTGGTTCTCGGAGGAGGCCGTGAGGATCCACGGCCGCTACATGACCAACACCACGGGCAAAGGGCGCATCCTCACGATGCGCCAGCCGGTGGGTCCGTGCGTGTTCGTCACGCCGTGGAACTTCCCCACAGCAATGGGAACACGCAAGATCGCCCCGGCGCTCGCAGCCGGCTGCACAGTGGTGGTCAAGCCCGCACAGCAGACGCCGCTGTCGATGCTCGCCCTGGCGAAGATCCTCGAGGAAGCGGGCCTCCCCGGAGGCGTGTTGAACGTGATCACCGCCGCGCACTCCGGTGGCGTGATCGAACCCCTGCTGAAGGACTCGCGCACGCGCAAGCTGTCGTTCACCGGCTCAACCGAGGTTGGGCGCAAGCTGATCGAACAGTCGGCCGAGCAGATCCTGCGGGTCTCGATGGAGCTCGGTGGCAATGCGCCTTTCCTCGTCTTCGCCGACGCCGATCTCGACGCCGCGGTGGAGGGGGCGATGCTCGCCAAGATGCGCAACGTGGGCGAGGCCTGCACGGCAGCCAATCGCTTCCATGTGCACGAGTCGCTCGCCGAGGACTTCGCCGCTCGTCTGGCGGAGCGGATGGGAGAGCTGAAGCTAGGGCGTGGCACCGAGCCAGACGTGGATGTGGGCCCGCTGATCGACGAAGACCAGCGGGAGAAGGTCGCGGAACTGGTCGGCGACGCTGTGCAGCGCGGTGCGCGCGTGCTCCTCGGTGGCGCACGCGGTGATGGACCCGGCTACTTCTACGAGCCGACTGTCCTCAGCGACATCGCCGACGGATCGCGCCTGCTCAGCGAGGAGATCTTCGGTCCGGTCGCGCCGATCGCAACCTTCTCCAGCGACGAGCAGGCGCTCGAGGCTGCCAACCGCACTGAGTTTGGGCTCGTAGCCTACGTCTACACGCGTGATCTCGACCGCGCGTTTCGCGTGTGCGAGGGGATCGAGACGGGCATGGTCGGCCTCAACCAGGGTGTCGTCTCGAACGCAGCGGCGCCGTTCGGTGGGGTCAAGCAGTCGGGGTTTGGTCGCGAGGGGGGCTTCGAGGGCATCGGTGAGTACCTCGAGACCAAGTACGTGGCGATGGCGCTCTGAGCGAGGGCCACCTGCCTGTGACGGTCTCATGAGTGCCGGCTCCGCCGAGCTACGTCTGGTGCTCTCTTTGCGCGCCCTGCCGCCTCGCGTCGCCATCTTCTACCTGCGTGCACGCATGCGATCCTGGCGCAGCGCGGACCGCTTCAGTCTCGACTCGGCCGCCCGTCCGCAGGAGTTGGCAGAGCTGCTTGCTCTGGCCGCCGGGCGTCGGGCCGTGGTCGAGCTGGGCACGGGCACTGCCTGGAGCGCGATTGTGCTCGCGCTCGCCGATCGCGCCCGCAGCGTCATCTCCTATGACCCCACGGTGCGTCAGGAGCGTGAGGCTTACCTGCGGCTCGCCGGCGCGGCTGCAAGGTCTCGAATCGAGCTGCGCTCCGCGCCCGACACCGCGGGACCACGCCGGGGCGATCCGCCTGTGGAGCTCCTGTTCATCGACTCGCTGCACGAGCGCGAGCCGGCCAAGGCCGCGTTTCGCAGCTGGCGGGGCGCTCTTGCCCCAGACGCCGTGGTCGTGTTCCACGACTACGGGCATCCGGCCTACCCAGGCGTGGCCGAGGCGGTGGCGGACCTTGGCCTGGAGGGGCGGCGCAGCGGGGGACAGTTCGTCTGGCGGGCGCCCGCCACCTAGGCTCAGGTGGCGGTGATGTAGCCGGACACGATGTTCACGCCGATCTCAGGCCGTCGGCTACCTGTGGCTGCTCGAGGTTGGAACGGCGACCGCGCGCCTGGCTACAGTCAACGGCCATGTCGCGGCAGTCACGTCCCCGCCGGGTAGCCCTGCTCGGCCTCATCGCCGCCTTGCTTGCGCTCGCTGGGTGTGGCTCGTCATCCTCGGGCAACGGCGTGGCATCCAGGCCACCGACGCAGATCCTCGCCGCGGCAGTGAAGGCGGCCAAATCGGCTGCCACCGTGCACGTGTCGGGATCGATGAGCGACGAAGGCCAGCCCGTTTCACTGGATCTGGAACTGGAGGCCGGCAAGGGGGGAAAGGGCACGATCGCCCTCCACGGGCTGAGCGTGAAGCTGATCCAGCTGAACGGCGCTGTGTACATGAACGGCAGCGAAGCCTTCTACCGCCACGTGGCGGGATCGGCGGCGGCGCAGCTGCTGCGGGGCAAATGGTTGAAGGCGCCGGCCAGCGATGTCAACTTCGCCTCCCTGGTCTCACTCACCGACCTCGACAAGCTGGTCGGTAGCACGCTGGCCTCGCACGGTGCGCTGGTGGCTGCCGGCACGAGCACGGTCAGAGGGCAGACGGTGGTCGGCGTCACCGATGAGTCGAAAGGCGGCACCCTGTATGTCGCTACCACCGGTCCCGCCTATCCGCTGGAGATCGCCAAAAGCGGAAGCAGTGGCGGGACGATCGTGTTCGAGCGTTGGAACAAGCCCGTCACGCTGGAAGCCCCGGTGGGGGCAATCAACATCAACCAGCTGAAGAGCGCTCACTAGCCCGACCGCCCGCTCGGTCATATGTCCATGCGCGCCGACACCGCGTCAAGAGCCTTCCCGCGAGCGTCGAACCTCGGGTTGAATCGCGAGAATCTGGGACCGGACAAGGACGCGAGAGTTCTCAGTGAATGGTGCAATCCAAGCAAGCCTGCTGCAAACCCCTGCCGATCACGGGGGGTCGCATCGCCCTGGCACGAGCATGAAGAACGGGAGCGAGCGAACCACCGGACCGGACTGGTACATGCGTAGACTGGGAAACGTGGGCAACGGGCACCGCAGGATGGGGCCGGCCGGGAGTCGTCCTCCACGTGGGGGCGGTAAACGTCCGAGCCCGCTTGTCAGCCTGCTGCGGTGGGCGTTGCTGTGTGTCGCCGCCCTCGCCGGCGCGATCGTAGCCGGCGCATCCCTGCTGGTCCTCCTCTGCATTGTGGTCCTCGCGGGTGCGGCGGCCGCGCTTGGGTGGCGTGTCGGCGAGAACGGACGTGTGGCGCTCGAGGATGAGATCGACAGTCGCACATCCGAGCTCAAACGCGCGCTCTCGGAGCTCGAGATCGCCCAGGCGGAGACGGTGCAGCGGCTGTCGATGGCGGTGGAGTTCCGCGACGAGGACACCGGCGCGCACATCGAGCGCATCGGGCGCTTCTCCGTGCTGCTGGCCGAGCACATCGGGATGGACGCCGAGTTCTGTGAGCGCCTCAAGCACGCTGCCCCCCTCCACGACGTGGGCAAGGTGGCGATCCCCGATGCGATCCTGCTGAAGCCCGGTCCGCTCACCCCTGAGGAGCGCGCGATCGTGGAGACGCACGCCGAGGAGGGCCACCGCCTGGTGCGCGGCTCGTCCTCCTCGATCCTGGACATGGCGGCGACGATCGCCCTCAGTCACCAGGAGAAGTGGGACGGCAGCGGCTACCCCCGTGGGCTGAAGGGCGAGACGATCCCGATCGAGGGCAGGATCGTGGCGGTGGCGGACGTGTTCGATGCGCTCACGAGCGACCGCGTCTATCGCAAGGCGTTCTCGGTGGACGAGGCCGTGCAGATGATGCGCGAACAGCGCGGCCGTCACTTCGATCCTGTGCTGCTGGACGCCTTCATGGAAGTCCTGGGACGCTCCGGTCCAGATGCGCGCGAGCAGCTGCGCCTGGACCCGGCTGCGCTCGTCGAGAGCACGCTCGAGACCTTCGCCAACGCGCTCGAACGTGGCGACGCGGAGATGGCCGAGGGCGCGATCGCGACCGCGATCGAGGACGGCATCTCACCGACCACTCTCCACGCCGAGGTCATCGGGCCGACGTTGCGTCGCCTGGACGTTCTCTCCGAGGCCGGGCAGATCGACCCCGATCGCGAGCGTCGCGCCAACACGATCACCCGCCGGGTGCTGGCGACGCTCTACCGCTACATGACCAGTGGCACGGAGCCCAGTCGCCAGCGCGTGCTGCTTGCGGGGGTCGAGGGCGATGCTCACACGCTGGGCCTGCAGATGGTCCACGACCAGCTGGCGGCTGCCGGTTTCCAGACGGTGTTCGACACCGACCTCTCCGCCGAGCGGCTGCTTGCGATGGTCGAGAGCCAGTCCCCAGCGCTGATTGTCATCGGCGCCACCGTGCCGCGCGAGGGAGAGCCCGTCGAGCTCGTCCTGCGTGAGCTGCGCGTCCATCACCCCGACGTCCCGGTAGTGCTCAGCGGCCCCGCGGTGGGCGGCAGCCTGCCCCGCGAGCGCGAGGGAACGCGGGTGCTCGAGCGCATCGACCAGTCGGTCGAGACGGTGGAGAGCCTGCTGGCGTCCGCCGCGTCGCCCGCATCGGTATAGATTTAGCGCCCATGGCACAAAGCGCGATCGTGACCGGCGGCGCCGGCTTCATTGGCTCTCACGTGGTCGACGCGCTGCTGGCCGACGGCTACGAGGTCACGGTCGTCGACGACCTCTCCTCGGGCGTGCGCGAGCGCGTGGCCGAGGAGGCGCAGCTGCGCGAGCTCGACATCGTCGACCTAGCGGGACTGAAGGCGCTCGTGGCCGAAGTGCAGCCCCGCACGATCTTCCACCTGGCGGCGCAGGCGAGCGTTGTCGCGTCGGTGGAGGACCCGGGACGCGACTGCGAGGTCAACGTCCGCGGCACGCTCAACGTGGTCGAGGCCGCGGGCGAGTGCGGCGCCTCGGTGGTGTTCACCTCGACCGGTGGCGCGCTCTACGGCGACGACGCTCCGATGCCCACCCCCGAGGAGCGGATCCCAGCCCCGCTCTCGCCCTACGGGGCGTCGAAGTGGGCGGCCGAGGCCTATGTGAAGACATGGTCGCTCTCGTCGGGCATCCCGCACGCCGTGTGCCGGCTCGGCAACGTCTACGGTCCGCGCCAGAGCCCTCACGGTGAGGCGGGCGTGGTGGCGATCTTCACCCACCACCTCTACACCGACCAGGCGCCCAAGCTCTATGGCCACGGCCGCCCCACGCGTGACTATGTGTACGTGGGCGATGTGGTGAGCGCGCTCCTGGCCGCCGCGGGCAAGTCGGGCACGTACAACATCGCCACGCAGGTGGAGACGGACGTGGCGAGCGTGTGGAGCGAGCTGAGCGAGGCGGCGGGCAAGCAGATCGAGCCGGTGCTCGCAGACCTGCGCCCGGGCGAGCTCCAGCACAGCTGCCTGGACGCGAGCCTGGCCAAGCGCGAGCTAGGCTGGCAGCCGGAGATGCCGATCTCAGAGGGGCTGCGCCTGACCTACGAGGCGCTTGTGGCTGAATTCCAGAGCAGCTAGCGCGCTCGGACAAGCGTGCAAGCGGGCGGACAGGGCTCGCGCCGACCTTAGGGTGCGCCGACGAAGGTTTCATGAACCTCGTTCGCGCAAGCGTCATAGCGGCCGTTGTGGGTGCGGCACTTTGCGTGGGCTCCGCACAGGCATTCGCCATCGCCGGAGCGCCGGGCGGTGCGCAGGCGCCGGGCGCACCGCAGGCGGGAGGCAGTGAGTACGGCGTGGCAAGGATCACGCCGGTCATCCACCCGGCGCTCACGTCGATCCGCGTGCCCGCCGGCGCGACAGCAGGACCGCCGCCCCCGGTGACGCTGCGCATCGACGAGCACGGCGTGGGAACTGTCTACCTGCAGGTCAAAGTGATCAGCCTCGCCACCCACCACTCGGCTGTGGTGGCGACGATGGGCTGGTCGCACACGGGCAGAACGCTCGCGGTCGCCTGGCCCGCCGGTGCCCAGCTCGCGCCGGGCAGCTATGAGGTGAGCGTGAGCGCCCACGACCACTCGGGAGCGACGCTGCTGCGCAAGGCGCACAGCTCCGTGTATGCCACGCTTACCGTGAACGCTGCGCCCAAGCCGGTGACGCCGCAGCCCGCTCCCGCGCCGGTTAGCGAACTCGGAGTGCCGACGCCCGCGCAGACGCTCGCCGACGGCGCTGTCTTCCCCGTCGCCGGCGCTCACAACTTCGGTGGCCCGGAAAACCGCTTCGGCGCTGCTCGCGAAGGCCACGTCCACCAAGGCCAGGACGTGCTCACGAGCGAAGGCACACCCGACGTCGCGCCCCTGCCAGGGCGGATCGAATCGACGAGCTACCAGGCCGGCGGCGCGGGCTATTACGCGGTGGAGCACACGGAGGTCGGCTTCGACTTCATGTTCGCTCACTGCGAGGCCAACTCGCTCGCGGTCAGCGCCGGCGAGACGGTGACGGCCGGGCAGCTGCTGTGCAAGGCGGGCCAGACGGGCGATGCGACCGCGCCCCATCTGCACTTCGAGATGTGGGTAGGTGGCTGGCAGGCTGCGACGGCACACCCCATTGACCCGCTGCCCTACCTGGAAGCGTGGGAACAGGCGGGCTGACGGGTGGGAGCAGGCCCGCTGCGATGCCCTCCGGCACTGGCGGCTAGGCGGTAGGATCGGTCGTTGCGGCGAGATAGCTCAGTTGGTAGAGCACACGACTGAAAATCGTGGTGTCCCCGGTTCGAGCCCGGGTCTCGCCATGTGGTTGGCTCGGAACTTCATGTGCGTCTTGCAAGGGCCGCTGAGGCGGCGTCTGCCGCTGAGGCGCGGGGGGACGATGTTGGGGCTGGTGAGGCGTGGCGCTGCTACAGGTTGATTCGTGACGCCGGGCGTGACCCGGCTGAGCTGCTGGCCGAGGGCATCGAGCTGAGCGAGCGTGCGATCAGGCTCGCAGCGTCTCAAGCGCGTTGCTGGCCGCGAACGCGATCTCCTCGACCTTCGTGATCTAGCCCGCGCTCGGCCGAACGTCCATGCATGCGATGCAAAGTTATGCGCCTTGACTTATCGGCGTGCCGGGCGTCGGCGATCATCGTTGTGGCTCCGCTCGTCTGACGTCGGACCGCGGAGGCGATATGACGCGCGCTCCACTACTACCTGTCCGCAATGGCCGGAAACCGAGTCCAGGCTCCCCGCTCGAGGGGAATGCGCACGACCGTCTGCTTGCGGCCGTCGTGGCCCTCGTCGCCCGCGACGGCTACGCCGAGCTGACGGTCGAGCGACTGCAGCTCCGCGCCGGCGTCAGCCGCGCCTCCTTCTATCAGTACTTCACGAACCTCGAGGACTGCTTCTCCAGCGCCTACCGCGAGCACGCCGAGCGGCTCACTCGCGAGCTGGACGCCGCGGCCGACGCTAGCGAGGACCGCGAGCTTGCAGTGCTGCGTGCGTTGGTCGACGCGGCGCTTGCGCGGCCCGACGTCGCACGGCTGCTGATGCTCGAAGGCCTGGCGGCCGGTGCGGCGGGGCTGCGCGAGCGCGACGTGCTGATCGCGCGGATCGCACTTGCGATGACGGGCGCGGCGGGTCGAGTGCGCAAGATCGACCTGCCGGCGGCCGTGCTGATCGGCGCCGTCTTCAGGTTCATCGCGATCCGCCTGGCGCAGGCAGGCGTGGCCGACACGCTCCGCGAGGAGGTGTGCGACTGGGCAACCGCCTTCGCGCGGCGACCCTCGCAGCGACGCTGGGGGGAGCGGCTCGCGCCGGCGCTGCCAGACGAGGCGCAGCGGGCGCTCGCTGCGCCGAAGCGAGCCCGCCGCGCGCGAGCGGGGGACAGCGCGCGGCAGCGCGTCCTGCATGCCACTGCGGCGCTGATCTTCGAGAAGGGCTATACCGGCCTGACGGTGGTGGACATCGTCGCCGCCGCAGGCGTGTCGCGGCGCAGCTTCTACAACGAGTTCACCGGTAAGGTCGACGCCTTCGAGGCGGCCTACGAGTACGGTTTCGAGCAGGTCATGGCAGCGTGCGCGCCGGCGTTCTTCGCCCCGGGGACTTGGCCGGAGCGGGTTTGGCAGGCCGCGCAGGCGTTCACGCGGTTCATGGCAAGCGAGCCGCTGATCGCGCACCTCGGCTTTGTCGAGTGCCATGCGATCGGCCCGCGCTTCGAGCCGCGCGTACACGACACGCAGCTCGCGTTCACGCTGTTCCTCGAGGAGGGCTACCGCCAGCGGCTCGAGGGGCGATCGCTCTCGCGTGCGTGTTCAGCGCTCACGGCGGCGGCGGTCCTCGAGGCGGGCTTTCGCGCCAGCCGCTACGGGGCCAGCCTGTACGTCCGGAGCATGCAACCACTCGCCGTATACATCGCGTTGACGCCGTTCGTCGGCGCCGACGAGGCCGGTGGGTTCGTCGCCGAGAAGCTCGCCGCACGCGCCTGCCCGACCCTCGTGCAGGCGATCTCGCCGTCTCGATGAGCCTCGCGCGACGGACTCGGTTGCACACGGTGTCTCCCTTACGTCAGGTGTGCGCAAGGGCACAGCTGCAAGCGCGGGATCAGTGAACGGCCACGGCCGACGGGCGCCGGGGCGGGGCATCGGGGGACTCACAACGGCAGCCGCGAGTCGCGGCGTATCCCAGGCGCCTCTGCGAGTCGCGCGCATCACGCCACCCCCGTGTTCAGCTCGACACCACGCCGCCGTGGTGGGCTGTCGCCCGTGCACTCGGCGGGCCTCGTCCCGCTGGATGCGCTGTCCAGCAAATCGACGACCGGCGCGCAGCCCAAAGGCACGCGTGCCGTCGCCGGCCAACCGGAAGGATGTTTCATGAAACGAGTCAAGTCAACGGTCGTGGTGGTAGTCGTCGCCGCGTTTGCGTTTGCCGCGCTGGGGGTTGCATCTGCCTCCGCCGCCGATCCGGAATTCGCGTTCACGACGTTCCCCAACAAATTCACCGGCACCAGCACCACAACCCCCTCATTCACCGTTGAAGCGGGCACGTACTTCTGCACCGCGGCTTCGATCACGGGCGAAATCACGGGCCCCAAAGAAGTCTCGAAAATCGTCATGACGTTCGCCGGCTCGCCCTGCGCCACCAGCCTGCTCTGCAAAAACGTGAGCGGCAAAAATGAATGGAAAACCAAAGAACTCAAGGGCAGGCTCGGTTACATCAACAAAGCGAGCCACACCGTCGGCTTGCTGCTCGAACCGACCACCGAACCGATCGCCGAATGCGAAGACGGGTGGCTGGTCCAAGGATCCATAATCGGCGGCCTCGGGCCGGTCAACAACCAAGTAAAAGAATTCTCGCTGTCCTTTGCAACGGCAGAAGAAAAACAACAATTCACGCACTTTGAAGGTGAAGAAGTGATGCACAACCTCAAGCTCCTGCGCACGGGCGAAAAATCGAGCCACGTGATGCTTCTCTCAGGCGCCAAAATGAGCCTGACGACGTCGAGTAAGGTCGCGATCATCGCCTAGGAGATCGTCAGTAGGACAGCGGAGCGTGTGCGCGGGGAGGCTGGTAGCCGTTCCCCGCGCACGGGCTCCGCGCCAGGCCGGGGGCAACGCACTCGGCGCCCGGGAAGAGCGCGAACGGCGCCCACCCCTGCGACAGACGCCCTGCTGCGCCCACGCATCCGCGCCCGCGCGATAGAAGGTTCTACGTCTTGACTTATCAGAACCGGCGGGCCGCGCAATGATCGATGCATGAGGAGAGGAGCCCGAGGCGGGCCGGTATGGCGTGAGCCGATTTCCGCGTGCCGAACCGCCCCGGCGTGGCGCTCGCACGCTGGGCCGGGGCTCCTGACAAACGTTAGAACCAACGCAGGGGAGAGAGGCAGACGATGGGGACACTGATAGGGATGGCGTGCGCGCCGTCGACTCGACTCACCCACCGCTCGATCGAGCACGACCGGCGCGCGGCCACCGCGTCGTGGTGGCTATTCGCGCTTGCGCTCGCCACGTCCCTCTGCGCGCTCGCGCTCTTCGCCGGGTCTGCATTCGCCGCGACGTTCGGCGAATCAGGCGAAGAAGCGGGTCAGTTGCTGAACGGACAGGGCATTGCCATCGACCAGGAAAGCGGCGATGTCTATCTCGCGGACGGCACTAGCGCACGCCTCGAGAAGTGGGGACCCGCCGGCGAATTCCTGCTCGCGTGGGGCTGGGGCGTCGCCGACGGCGCCGGCGAACCGCAGACCTGCGGTCCCGAAGCGACGCCGCCGCATGGCGCCTGCCAAGCCGGTACACCAGGGGCCGGGCCGGGTCAGCTCAGCAAATTCGTGGGCAGCGGCGTCGCGGTCGACAACGATCTCCTCAGCGCCTCGCACGGCGATGTCTACGTAGCCGACACCGAAAACGAGCGCGTCGACAAGTACGGCCCGAACGGCGAATTCCTGCTCACGTTCGGCGGCGCGGTCAACGCGACGACAAATGCGAACGTGTGCCTCGCCGGCGAACAGTGCCAAGCCGGAACGCCAGGCACCGGCCCAGGTGAGTTCACGCTCGAAGCCGGAAACACGATCGCCGTCGACCCCGCCGGCGTCGTCTACGTCGGCGACCACAACCGCGTGCAGGAGTTCAACTCCAACAGCGACTTCGAAGGAGAAGTGGCGCTGCCCGGGACGGGCGGAATCGAGCAGCTGGCGGTCGGATCGACCAGCGACTTCTACGCGATGGACACCGAAACGTCCGGCGTGCACAAGTACAGCAGCGCAGGCGTGGAACTCGGCGAACCGCGAGCGCCCTCGGCGGGGGGCGGAGCCACGGCGATCGCATCCGGGCCGTCCGACGGGTTGATCGTGGACGACGGAGGAGCTGAAAACGGCCGTCACGTAAGCGAGTTCGCGTCCTCCGGGGCGCAGACCACGAGCTTTCTGGAAGAAGCCGCGGAGACTTTGGACGTGCCAACCGGGATGGCGTTCGGGACCGTTCGGGATGCGCTGTACGTGAACCGCCAAACCGAGGTCAGCATCGTTCCGGTGCCCGGGCCCGGCCCGGTCGTGGCCGGCGAGTCCTCGGCGGCGTTGATGCCGACGACCGCGACGGTCAACGCGACCGTTAACCCCGAGGGGCAGCAGACCAAATACACGTTCGAATACGGGCCGACGGCCGCATATGGCCAGAGCAGCTCGACGGAAACATTGGCCGGGGAAGCCTTCGAAGAAGCGAGCGCCAGCGCGAGCCTGACCGAACTGCAGCCGCGGACGACCTATCACTTCCGCATTGTCGCCACGAACGCCGCCGGCACTACCGATGGTCCCGACCAGACCTTCGCCACGTTGCCGCCTGCGCTCATCGAAGACGTCGCGGCCGTCCGGGTCACGTCCGAA
This sequence comes from Solirubrobacteraceae bacterium, assembly GCA_036264155.1. GTDB lineage: Bacteria > Actinomycetota > Thermoleophilia > Solirubrobacterales > Solirubrobacteraceae > Palsa-744. The sequence goes on along the minus strand of DATARM010000138.1, from coordinate 24,151 downwards.
AGCGCGGAACTGACCGCCGAGATCGACCCGCTCGGGCTCGCGACCACGTACCGGTTCGAATACGGCACGACCGCAAGCTATGAAAAGCGCGTGCCTGTCCCCGCCGCGAGCGTGGGCGCCCGTTCGACCGCGGTCCAGCTCACCCCGATCCTGATCGAGCCCCTTGCGCCGGAAACGACCTATCACTACCGCGTCGTGACGGAAAACGCGCTGGGCAAGGTGGATGGGGTCGATCGAACCTTCAGGACCCCGGCCAAGCAAGCCGCTGCGCTGCCGGACGGGCGCGCGTGGGAACTGGTGTCGCCCGCGCTCAAGCACGGAGCGAGCCTCGAAGCGATGACGGAAGAAGGCGGGATCATCCAGGCAGCGGCGGACGGGAGCGGCGTTACGTATCTCGCGTCGGCGCCGATCGACGCCGAACCGCAGGGGAACCGAAGCGTTGCCTTCACGCAAGTGCTCGCGCAGCGGGGTGGATCCGGATGGAGCAGTGAAGACATCGCAACGGCGCACGAAGCGGTTGCCGGCTATTCGGTTGGCCATGCCGATGAGTACCTGCTGTTCTCGACCGATCTCAGACGTGGACTGGTCGAACCGCGAGGCGAAACGCCGCTGGCCCCGGGCGTCACCGAAAGAACCCCGTATATCCGCGAAACCGCGGATCAGACCTTCGCGCCCCTGCTGACGTTGACGGACGTTACGAGCGGGGAACCCTGGGCGTTCGAACCCTTCGTGGGGGCCAGCCCGGATCTCCGTCACATAATCGTTCATTCAAGGACGAGTCTCCTTGAGCCGTCTTTCGATGCCGAAGAAAGAAACAGTCTCTATGAGTGGACCGCTGGGCAGCTCACGCCTGTCAGTATTCTGCCAAGCGGCGAACCGGCCGCAACGGGAATCACCGCTTTTGGAGGTGAAGATCGCGTGAAACACGCGGTATCAGACGACGGCAGTCGGGTGGTCTTCACGGCGGGTCCCGGGGAAGCACGCCACATCTATACGCGCGACCTTGCGCGCCACGAAACCGTGCAGCTCGACGAAGTGCAGCCGGGAACGGTTGGTCGAGGCGGCCCAGACACGCCCCTGTACGAGACGGCCAGCGCGGATGGAAGTCGCGTGTACTTCACGGATCAACGCCGCCTGACACCCAACGCGACAAGCAAGGCAGGGCTTCCCGACCTGTACCTGTGCGAATTGAAGGTCGTCGGCGCTCATCTCGCGTGTGCGCTCTCGGATCTGACCGCCGACTCGCATCCGCCGGAAGCCGCGGGTGTGCAGGAAAGCGTCATCGGCGCCGCCGAAGACGGATCGCACCCGTTCTTCGTCGCCCGAGGAGTGCTCACGAGCCTGTCCAATGCCGCCGGGGAACACGCGGTGGCGGGCGGCGAGAACCTGTACTTCTACGACGGGTCTGCCCACGAAGACAGGTTGGTCGCGGTTCTGTCCGCGAACGACGCCGAGGACTGGCTCACTGAAGCAGGCCGTTGGCTAGGAGCTCCACCTCGCACGGCGCGTGTCTCGCCGAACGGCAGGTACATCGCCTTCATGTCAGAACGCTCCTTGACGGGCTACGACAACCACGACCTGCACAGCGGTATGCCCGACGAGGAGGTGTTCCTCTTCGACGCGAGCACGGGCACGACCGTCTGTGTGTCCTGCAACCCGACGGGCGAGCGCCCGAGCGGGGTTCTGGACAGCGAAGAAAGGTACCCGGGACCTCTGTTCGATCACGAACGCGCATGGTTGGGGCGATGGATCGCCGCGTCCGTGCCGGGGTGGACCAGGAGTGAAGCAAGCCGCATCCTGTACCAGTCTCGCTACCTGTCGGACAGCGGGCGCCTGTTCTTCGACAGCTCCGACGCTCTGGTGCCGCGCGACGGCAACGGCAAGACGGACGTCTACGAGTACGAGCCGCCCGGGGTTGGCGGCTGCACGACGAGCTCCGTGACGTTCGGAGAAGCGTCCGGGGGGTGCGTGGGCTTGATCTCCTCGGGCACGTCGGATGACGAATCCGTGTTCATGGATGCAAGCGAATCGGGGGACGACGTGTTCTTCCTGACGGCGTCGCAGCTCGTTCCGGCCGACGTCGACGGCGCGCTCGATCTCTACGACGCGCACGTCTGCTCAGCGGCGCTCCCATGCCCGGCCTCGGCGACGACTGTGCCCCCGGCGTGCAGTACGGCGGACTCCTGTCGCGCCGCACCGCCGCCGCAGCCGGGAACGTTTGGCCCGCCCGCGAGCGCCACGCTGAGCGGCGCCGGCAACGTCCACGCGCCCGCGCCCGCAAAGCCGCCGGCGAAGCCGCTGACGCGCGCGCAGAAGCTCGCCAAGGCGCTGAAGGCCTGCAGGGCGAAACGCAAGCACGCGCGGGCGCTCTGCGAAGCGCAGGCCCGCAAGCGCTACGGCGCCAAAGCGACGACCAGGAAAGCTGCCGACAAACGGAGGGGGAAGTGATGCGACTACGGAGGCTGACATCTGACGTGCTCGGCTCGCGTGCGCGCGCCGCTCTGCTGCTCGCTGCGGCTGCGCTGGCGACCTGGCTCGCCGCGGCGGCGCCCGCTCGCGCGGAATCGCCCTGGTGGCATCTGGGCTATGAATCGAGGCCCGCGAACCTGCCCCCGGGCGGCGAAGGCACACTGGTCGTCCAGGCGACGAACATCGGCAACGAGCCGACGTCCGGCGACATCACGATGACCGACACGCTGCCCGAAGGCGTCACCGTGCAGGGCGTCTCCTACTACGCCTTCCCGGTCGCCACGGGCGTGATCTCGTTGGGGCATTTCTGCACGACCACCGCCAACCAGGTCGCCTGCACGATACCGACGGAACTCGTCACGTCCGCGGCTCACATCAACCCCTACGAATGGCTGCAGATGCGGATCGACGTCAAAGTCGACGCGCCCTCCGGTGAGAACCACGTGACGATCGCCGGCGGCGAAGCGCCGGAGGCGTCGCTGAGCAGCCCGCTGTCAGTCAACGAAGCCGCGTCCCCGTTCGCGGTCTCGAACTACTCGCTCGTCCCGGAAGACGAAGGCGGCGCCGTCGACGCGCAAGCGGGCTCGCACCCATATCAGTTGACGACGAGCTTCGCGCTGAACCAGGCGGCGGAATCCGAACTGGAAAAGTCCCCGGCGCTGCCGAGGAACCTGCAGTTCAAGTTGCCCCCGGGGCTCGTCGGCAACGTGACGAAGTTCCCTCAGTGCAGCGAATTGGCGTTTCGTGAGGTGACGGGGGGCGGTACCACCAACCTCTGCCCGGCGGACACGGCGATCGGGGTGGCGGTCGTCACCCTCGACGAGAAAGCGCTGGGCCTGACGACGTTGCCCGTGGAGCTTTTCAATCTGACGCCGGAAAGGGGAGAGCCTGCGAGGTTCGGCTTCGAGGTCGTCCGCTCCCCGGTGATTCTCGATACCTCCGTCCGTACTGGCGGCGATTACGGGGTCACGGTCAAGGTGAGCAACATCAGCGAGCTGGTCAACTTCATCTCCTCGACGGTCACCTTCTGGGGCGTGCCCGGCGACCCCAGCCACGATCAGTCGCGCGGCTGGGGCTGTCTCGCCGGTCACCACTGGGCCGAAGAAGAACCCGGCCGGCCCATTCCCTGTCTGCCGTCGTCCGCGGGGCGGTCGACCCCGTTCCTCACGCTCCCGACCTCCTGCGCAGCGCCGTTCGCCACGACCGTGCAGGGCGACTCCTGGCCGCGCAGGGCAGAGCCTGCGGCCGAACCGACGATCCTCTCGCTGCCACTCGACGAATACTCGCTGCAGGACAGCTTCGGCCGCTCGCTGGCGCTCACGGGCTGCGATCGGCTCCCGTTCGGCGCCTCGATCGAAGTGGCTCCCGACAGCCAGCAGGCAAGCACCCCGACGGGCCTGAAGGTCGACGTGCACGTGCCCCAGGAAGCCAACGAAGACGCCGACGCTCTGGCCAGCTCGAACCTCAAGGACATCAGCGTCACGCTCCCCACGGGAGTCACCTTGAACCCGGCGGGCGCTGGCGGCCTCGAAGCGTGCCCCGAGAGCGAGGTCGGCTACCTTCCGGGCCTGAGCAGCCCGCCCGGCGAACTGCGCTTCACCCCGGACCTGCCCTCGCCGTCCTGTCCGTCGGCGTCGAAGGTCGGGACGGTGAAGATCACCTCACCACTGCTCGCGAACCCGGTCGAAGGCGCGGTCTACCTGGCGACGCCGGCGCCGCAGCAGGAAGAAGGCTCGAACCCGTTCAAGGCGCTCGTCGCGATGTACATCATCGCGCGGGACCCCATCTCCGGGACGCTCGTCAAGCTCCCGGGCCGCGTTTCCCTAGACCAGGCCAGCGGGCGCATCACGGCGACGTTCGAAAACAACCCGCAGCTCCCCTTCGAAGACGCCGAACTGCATTTCTTCGGCGGCTCGCGCGCGCCGCTGGCGACGCCCGCGCACTGCGGCGCGTACACGACCGAAGCGACGTTCACGCCGTGGTCGGGCAGCGAACCGGTTCACAGCTTCTCGACGTTCGACATCACGAGCGGACCGAACGGCGGTCCATGCCCCGGCACGCTGCCGTTCGGCCCCTCGCTCACCGCCGGGACGACGAACATCGACGCGGGCGCGTTCAGCCCACTGCGGACGACGATCGGCCGCGAAGACGGCAACCAGGACATCCAGTCTGTCCAACTGCACATGCCCGCTGGGCTCTCGGGGATCCTCACCGGCGTCAAGCTGTGCCCCGAAGCTCAGGCCAACGCCGGCACGTGCGGAGCGGAAAGCAGGATCGGCCACACGGTCGTGAGCGTCGGCCTCGGCACCGAACCGTTCAGCGTGACCGGCGGCGAAGTCTTCCTCACCGAAAAATACGAAGGCGCACCGTTCGGGCTGTCGATCGTAAATCCCGCGGTCGCGGGGCCGTTCAACCTCGGCACGGTCGTCGTCCGCGCGAAGGTCGCCGTCGACCCCCACACGGCGGCGCTGTCGATCACGACGGGCACGATCCCGCACATCCTCGACGGGATACCGCTGCAGATCAAGCACGTCGAAGTGACGATCGACCGGCCCGGCTTCACCTTCAACCCGAGCAACTGCGAACCATTGTCGATCACCGGCAGCATCGCGAGCGTCGAAGGCGCCAGCTCGCCGGTGTCGACGCCATTCCAGGTCACCAACTGCGCGGCGCTGAAGTTCACGCCCAGTGTGACGGTCACGGCCGGTGCCCACAGCTCGAAAGCCAATGGCTCGAGCCTGAGCTTCAAGATCGCCTACCCGAAAGGTGCGTTCGGCTCGCAGTCCTGGTTCAACGAGGCGAAGTTCGATATCCCCAAGCAGCTCCCCGCTCGCCTCACGACGATCCAAAAAGCGTGTCTTGCCAGCGTGTTCGAATCCAACCGGGCAGCGTGCCCCGCGGGCTCGCAAATCGGTCACGCGGTCGTTCGCACTCCTGCGCTTCCCGTCCCACTCACCGGGCCGGTGTACTTCGTCTCCCACGGCGGCGCGAAATTCCCCGATGCCGTCCTCGTCCTTCAGGGCTACGGCGTGACGGTCGACCTGGTCGGGGAAACGTTCATCAACGGCAAGACCGGCGTCACGAGCGCAACGTTCCGCAACACCCCCGATGTTCCCTTCGAATCGATCGAAGTGAGTCTTCCCACGGGGCCGGGCTCGGAGTTCGGCGCGAACCTGCCGGCAAGCGCGCACGGGAGCTTCTGCGGGCGCACACTCACGATGCCGACGCTGTTCAAAGCCCAGAACGGGCTCGAAATCCACCAGAACACGAAGGTCGGCGTGGCGGGCTGTGCGAAGGCGAAGGCGAAGCACAAGAAGCACGTGCCCGCAAAGCACCGCAAGAAGCGCTGAGCGCGCTAGCGCCGCTTGGGACAGGCCACCGATGTCTGCGAGCGGGCGTGATCTCCATCGAGCAGGATGAACGTGGCGGCGAAGCGGAATCCCCCGCGCGGACACGTGCTGGGCAGCCCGACTCCGGTCGGCTGGTAGGCGACGGAGCGGCCCTTGACGGTTTCGTAGTAGGTCAGGTGCCCGCCGAGCGTGATGTGCATTTCCGTGAGGGATACGTAGGGAGCAGCCGGTAGACTCGGGATCGGCGGGACCGTCACACTGAGATGACCCGGCAGCAGGACGGCGCTCAGGACGACGGCGGCTTCGATCGGGAAGCTGCCGGCGGCGAAGACGAGCAGGTGCAGATAGCCGTCCGGGGAAGGCCCGGCGAGGAGCGCGAGCTTGACCGGCTCTTTGACGAGGTCCGCCCCGAACGCGATTCCCACGACCGCGGTGCCGCGGCCCATGTGCGAGTCGCTGGGGCATCCCGAGGGTCCAAGGGCTTCGAGCTGGGCCGGCGAGCAGGCGCTCACGCCGAGGCCGCTCGTGGCCAGGCCGAGATCACGCGGGTAGTCGAGTTCAATGCCGCTCAAGGGCGCCGGGACCTGATCGCCCTGCCTGAGCTGAAAGCTGAACGAGACGGTCGTGGGCGCACCCAGTCGCTCGGGCGTGAGGCCCGCGCTCATCCTTGCCGTCGGCGCCGCGGAGGCGTAGCCCGTGGAGCAGGTGCACGCGGCGATTGTGAGGAGCGCCAGGCAGGTACGTGACAGGTGTCTCAACTGCGCTGAGGTGCCTAGTACGGCAGCTTGCCGATTGCCTGCACTGTCAACCCGTAGGTGCGCCGGCTGTAGACGCCATAGAGACCTCCGCCCCCGTGAACGTGTGCGTAGCGCCCGCTGCCGCCCGTGATCGTCATCGTGCCTGTGAAACTGGGCGTGGGGCTGGTGAGACTGCTCAGCCGCGCCGTGCCGCTAGCGCTGATCGAGCCGCCTGCGCCGGAGATGGTGAAGCGAGCGCTGACGGTCGGTTCTCCGTCGTAGCTGAAGCGCACCTTCACGGTGCCCGGGAAGGTGCCCGATGCCCGTCCTTCGTCGATGATCACCGAGCCCGAGCTCTTGACGTAGCGCAGGTGTCCTTCGTCGTGGACGGTCAGCGTGCGCGCGGTGTGTGCGGCGAGGGGTCCTCCCCAGGCGACGGTGCCTGCCCCAAATGCGCTCGCCCCGATTGCGATCGCCCCGATTGCGATCGCGGCCAGAGTCAGCCATCCGACCGCGAGCCTCCTTCTCGGCGTGCTCTTGCCCTTCATGAGCAATTCGACCTCCGGCGCACCTGTGAACGCTTGCATTGGGACTCCTCTCCGCCTACTACGAGGCTCATCTTGGGCTTCATTCGAGAAACCGGGGGACGCGGGCCGGCGCTTGATGTAACGCCACGTGCGCATGACCGCCACGGTCGGCAAGATCAGGGGCGCGAGCTCGCGTTGTAGCCGGGCAACTGCGGGCTTCGCTATATCGGTTCGAGCGCCCGGCGCCGTGCTGTAGTACGCCACGACGCCTGTGAGCAGCATCACGTGGTGCGGTCCACTGGGTAGGGCGCGAGCCTGCAGCACAGCGCGACGAGCCGATCGGCCCAGCAGCTCTGGGAGTTGATCGGGGTCCTCGTAAAGACTGATGTAACCGGTCCCCTGCGAGCCTCCGCTGCTCGCGTCCTGCTCGTAGTCGACCAGCCCGTCGAGCAGTGTCAGCAGCACGCATGTCGACAGGTAGGCGGACTCGATCGCGGTGGCCTGCTCGCAGGTCGTGTTGGGGTTGGCGGCGGCGGCGATCAGGGCGTGCAGCACGAGCACGGAGGAGCCGGCGCTCGCGACGAGCTCTCGCCAGCCGAGGTCACTCGCCGGTGGCTCTGACTTCACCCAAGCCTCGAGCTGCTCCGCGCCGGTCTGGTGGAGCGCGTGAATACGGGATTGCGCTTCGGCCGCCCGGTGCGCGGTTCTACCCGCGATGGCCGCGATCGCCGAGGCCGCGGGCAGGCGGGAAATCGCCAGAGCCACAGCACGCGAGAGCAGCTGGGGGTATCCGCTGTCTTCCGCTCGGGGAGCGTTGGTTCCGGGTGTGGATGCCACCCCGACTGCGTCGATCAGAGTCGCGAAATGACGCTCGCTGTCACCCACCGGATCTGATGACGGGCGCTCGGTGAGCCCATCCAGGTAGTCGAACAGCAGCTCGAGTGCCACGATCGCTTCGACGACGCTCCGGCGATGCGCTCGCGGAGCCCGCGTTGCGAACATCGCGGCGGCGTCGGCGTGAAAGCCCTCGTCGTGCAGCTTGGAGAGGGCGACGGCGCGCAACTCGCTGTCCTCGATTTCTGCTGCGCACATTTGCCATCGCTTCAGCTCAGTCCTCACGATTGGTGCCACGCCGGTCCAGTAGCGGCCGTTTGCCAGCAGCAGCGCAAAGCTGCTGCGCGTGAGGAGGCCACGATCCCTGAACAAGGCGACAGCCATCAGCGGCCTCCAAAGCGGCGTGTGCGCCGGTCGAACTCACGCAGGCACTGCTCGAACGCCTGGCGGGTGAAGTTCGGCCACAGCTCGTCCCTGAACACCAGCTCCGCGTAGGCGGAGCGCCACAGCAGGAAGTTGGAAAGGCGGCGCTCGCCTCCGGTGCGGATGATCACTTCGGGGTCGTGCATGTCGGGTGCGTGAAGGCAGCGAGCGAACTCCTCGTGGGTCGAGCCGTCGAACCGCCTGGCCGCGCGCACGATCTCATCCCGGCCGCCGTAGTTGAGCGCCACGTACAGGGTCAGGCCGCTGTTGCCCTGCGTGACGGCTTCTGAGCTGTCCATCTGCTCGCGCAAAGCGGCCGACAGGTCTTCGCGGTCGCCGAGGAAGCGCATCCTCACATCGTCGTGGTGCAATGAGACGGTCTCGCTCTGAAGGCGCCGGCAGAGCATCTCCATCAAGCCGTCGATCTCGGTCTCCGGTCGCGACCAGTTCTCGGTCGAGAAGACATAGACGGTGAGCTCCTTCACTCCGAGGCTCGCCGCGTCGCGGACGCGGGCGGCGAGGGTGTCGGCCGCCGCCTCGTGGCCGTCCTGCACGGCCAGCTCTCTGCCTCGTGCCCAGCGACGGTTGCCGTCCGCGATGATCGCAACGTACTCGGCCATTGGCTGTCAGCTCTCCTCCAGCGCGAATGCGGCCGGCACGCGCGAGGCGAGCCACCCGGGAACAGCCACGATCGCAAACGCCGCACCGAGGACAAGCGCGAAGATCTCGCCCGGACGTGCGCCGGTGGCGACCCTCGCGACGGGGAATCCGGTGACATGGCGCAGATAGCCGTCGAGCACGAGTTGGCCGTAGATGCCTACGAGCGCGCCGGTGAGACAGCCCGCGGCCAGCATCAGGGCGGATTCGAGCGCGAGTATCAGACGCAGACGACTCGGTTTGACGCCAAGCAGCCGCAGGCTCGCCAGCGAGCGGCGCCGCTGCCAGATGCTCGATGCGAGCGCCGCTGCCATCGCGCCGATGGCAGCGATCAGCAACAGCGCCGAGATCTCGCTGAGTTGGCCGAGTCCTTCGCCGGCGAGCACGTTGATCTTCCGAGCACGGGCGGCTGCGAGAGACACTTCCAGGCCGCCGGCTGGCCCGAGCGCGGTCGCGATCGCCCGGCGCGTGGCCTCGGGGTCGGCTCCCCGCGTGAGCGTTACACCCAGCGCGGTCGGGGCCAGGTCGGCCCATGCGCGAGCGTAGTCCCGCGTGCTCATGAAGAGCACGCCGGGCGGCCACGCGAGGTTCGTGGTGGTCGCCGCGATCCTGTAGCGGACCTGCCCAGTTGGAGTTGGGAGCTCGATCGCTCCGCCCACACCGGCGTGGTGTTCAGAGGCGATCTGCTGGGAGACGACCACCCAGCCACCTTCGCCAACACGCGCGGTTGCAGCTGCAGCGCTGCCGCTGAGGATCTGGCTGGTTAGCACCTGCCGGCTGGCGCCGGGCGGGCGGGCGATGACCCACACCTTCCTGTCGCCGAGCGTCAAGAAGCCGCCATGAAAAGCCTGTACCTTCGCCACTCCTGGCAGCCGAGCGATCATCGACGCCTGCGCACCGAGCGGGAAGTCGTTGACCGCCTGGTTGTCTCCGGGATTGCTCACCCAGATCTGTGCGTCGGCGACGTAGCTCCCGGCGAACCTGTCGATCCCGCGCAAGAGATCATCGCGCGATCCGCCAAGCGCGACACTGCCGAACAGCGCCACGGCGCCCGTAGCCGCGAGGGCGAGTGAGCGCACCGTGCTGGCACGCAATGTCGCAACTGCCACCGGGAGTGCAGTCAGCCGCTGATAGCGCTCGGCGAGGAGCGTCATCGTGCGCAGGACCACAGCGAACATCAGCGGGACCGTCAGCACCGTCGCGGCGGCGAGCAGCGCACAGGAGGCGATGGCGGCCGAGGGCGCGACCGCGTAGAGCCCGCTGGCAAGCGCGGTCAGAGCTATGCCCGCGACGAACAGGCGTACTTGTGTCTTCGAGCCCAGGGCGTTGCCGGGGACGCCCGCTTCGCGATACACGGCGTCGCGGGCGCGACCGCGACGGAGGTCGAGCAGTGGTATCGCCGAGGCGAGGCACGTCGCGAGCACCCCGCCGACGGAGGCGATGAGCAGGGGTGTCGTGCCCACGACAGTTGCATTGGAGAGCGTGAACGCCTCGGCCAGGTAGCCCGTTGGCTGATGGAAGACTCCTCGCGAGAGCCCGTAGCCAATGATCAGCCCGGCCAGGATCGCCACGAGGGCCAGGCAGATTGCCTGGAAGAGAACCATCTGGGCTACAGCCGTGCGTTTGATCCCCGCGAGGCGCAGATCGGCGATTGCCCGGCGTCGCTCGGGGACGGTCATCAGCAGCGCGTTGAAGGCCAGCAGGAGGCCTAGCAGCACGCCGATCGCGGCAAATACCTCGCTGGCGAGGTTGCTCGGTCGCAGCGCCTGCTGCAGCTGCTGCACATCCTGTTCTGTGCCCGCGACCGTCAGTCGCCGGCCCGCGAGCCTTTCGATCTCGGCGCGTACCGTCGTCTGGCGACCCGGCTTGCTCTCCACGAGGATTCGCGTGACCCGGCCCTGGAGACCCGCCAGCTGCTGCATGCGCCTGAGTGGCATTACGGCCACAAGCGCGCCCGAAAGCGCTCCTGCCGCTTCGGGACCGAGCACAGCTGAGACCCTCAACCTGCTCGAGCGTCCTCGCATGAGCAGCGAGACCTCGCCGGTGTTGATGTCCGAGCCAGTGCTCGAGAGCGCCCGGGCGCTCGCTCGGCTCAGGCCCACCCCGCCGGGGGAAAGCGCTCCAAGCGGCAGCGTACGAGCCAGCCCGTCGAGCGTTGCCAGTGCGAGGTCGGTACCGGCGAGATCGACACGCACGCGCCGACCGCTGTTTGCGATCACGGTCGCGCTCTGCTCGAGCAGGGGCGCGGCCTGCTTGACATCGGTCAGGGCTTCGACCCGGGCGAGTAGCTTTTCGCTGAATCCATCGCCGTCGCGTGAGAGCAACTGCAGGTTCGCGGGACCGACGACGGCACGCACGACTTCGCGCGAGGAGCCCGCGATGCTTCCCTGCGCCACCAGCGCCGCGAACAGCAGCGCTACTGCGATCGCCACGCCGACGCCCGCCAACAGCTCCTGCGTGCCGTTGGCTCGCAGCCGCCGGCGGTAGAGGTAGATCAGCGCGTATGGGCGCATCAGGGCATGCGTGTGGACGCCGCGCGATGTCATCTCTGGCATCAGGCCCCTGCAATTCCCTGCCATCGCGGTTCGGGTTGCTGCTCGCCCCCACCTTGATGCTCGGCGGCCGAAAGCCTTCCGTCACGCAGTGTGTAGCTGCGGTGGGCCCTCCGGGCGGCCTCGCTGTCGTGTGTGACCAGGACGACGCTCGCCCCCCGCTCAGTCGCGATCGCGCGCAGCAGCTCGACCGTCTCGATGCTTCGTGCGCTGTCCAGGTTTCCCGTTGGCTCGTCGGCGAGTATCAGCCGAGGCTCAGCTGCGAGCACACGAGCTATCGCCACGCGTTGGCGCTCGCCGCCAGAGAGCTGCTCGGGCGTATACGTCAGACGATCGCCGAGGCCAAGTCGCTCCAGCCATGGGCGCGCTCGCGCCCTCGCCTCGCGCAGCCCGATACCGCCGAGCAGGAGCTTCAAAGAGGCGTTCTCGAGGACTGTGGTTCCGGCCATCAGCTGAATGCTTTGGTAGACGAAGCCGACATCGCGCATCAGGTACTCCGAGCTCTCATCTTCGGAGAACGAGGAGATCTCGCGTCCCCTGAAACGGATGGCGCCGGCGTCCGCTTTGACCAAGCCGGCGATCGCGAGCAGCAGGGTGGTCTTCCCTGACCCGCTGGGTCCCTGCACAGCGATCATCTCCCCCGGACCCACGTGCAGGCTCACGTTCTCGATGGCGCGCACCTCCTCGCTGCCGGCTCGGTAGTGCTTTACGACCCGCTCGAGCTCGAGCATCGATGCGCCCGCGAGGCGCACGGTCTCGACGGCGCCGCTCACCCGAGCGCTCGGCGTACCGAGGAACGGCGGAGGGGGACAACGGTCGCCAGCTCCAGCGGCGGGGTGCCGCGCAGCTCTCCTTCGCCGAGCGCAAACGCGCGGTCCGCCCCAGCGAGTCCAGTCGACTCGGTCGTGCTGGCAAGGATCGCGATGCCCTCATCCGCCAGCGAGCGCAGCAGTTCGATGATCTCGTCGCGTTCGAGCAGCTCGACGCCCTTCGTGGGCTCGTCGATCACCAGCAGCGCCGGTCTCAGGGCGAGCGTGCGGGCGATCGCGATACGGACGCTTTCGCCTGCGTCGAGGGCTCCCAATCGCCGCGCTGCGAAGCCCTGCGCATCGACGCGTGCAAGGGCATGCTGCGCCCGCAGGCGAGCCTGCCTGGAGACCATGCCGCGAGCGAGTAGGCCGACGGTGACCTGCTCGAGCACCCCCTGGCCCTCAGCGCAACGAAACGTCCGCTCGCAATAGCCGATGAGACCGCCGAGCAGCTCATCGCCGTGCTTGGCGAGGTCGTGTCCGCGGAAGCGCACAGTGCCCGCATCGGGAGGCTCGATGCCGGCGGCGATGCGCAACAGCGTCGAGCGCCCCGAGCTCCTCATGCCCCATACGACGACAAGCTCCCCGGGCTCGACATCCAGCGATACGTCACTGAGCACGACGTGCTCCCGTGTGCTCGTGCTGTAGCGCTTGCTCACCCGCTCCAGCGCCAGCAGGCTCATCTCGCCGTGCCTCTGCGCTCTGCAAATGTGCGCAATTCGCGTCGCAGGTACTGAACCCAGGCGAGTTTCGCTCCCATCGACAGGCGTTGCTCCTCGCTCGCGAACCGCTCCGCGAGCTGCGAGCGCGTGTCATCTGAGTTGAGCTGCGAGCTTGGGGTGCTGGCACCCGCGTGCGTGAGGCAGGCTTGCTCATAGCCGTCGATCACGCCTCGGGCCAGCTCCGGCTCGCTCATCAGGGCCGCCAGCTCTATCGCGAACAGTCGCTGACGTCGGCGCTCTTCGCTGAGCTGCGCGACCAGGCGGCGTTGGTAGTGCTCGACACCATCGCGCGTTGCCCGATAGCGGGGCTTTGGCTGGCGCTCGCTGCCGCCGCCGGGCATTTCCTCGATCAGTCCCCGCTCCAGCAGCGAGGACAGAGCGGTGTAGACGTGCGAGGTGCTGCTCAGCGCGAGCGCGCCTTCGTAGGTTCGGTCGAAGCGCTGGGCCAGCTCGTAGGCATAGCTGGGGCGCTCGATCACCAGGCCAAGCAGCGCCCAGTTCACCGGCGACTGCATCGGACCCTGCCGCTCCCGCACCCTCCCTGCTCCCATGACTTGACAGCGTACCTCAACTACAGCACCAAGAGCTACTTCAAATATCAAGCCTTAGAACGTTGCATGTCTTGTAACAGTGACGAAGCATCGCTTCCCGCTACCACGGTTAGCTTTCCCGACTGCGACTTAGAACCTTGTACGCCTTGACTTACGGGCATCACCGATAGGGCAGATGATGGCCGCTTGGCGCCGCGCCTCCACATCGAGTTGACGTACTGCAGCTTGCGCATGACGGTGTGACGCGCAAAGCGTCCCCCAAGATGACCTCCGCGGTGAACTGGGCCCTCCTCGGCCTGATCATCGAACGTGAGAGCTACGCGTTCGAGCTGGCGACGCGCTTTCGGCGCATCTACAGCAACGTGATCACGCTGAGCAGCACCTCGCACATCTACACGGCGCTGGGAGTGCTCCAAGCCAGGTCGCTGGTCGAGCAGGTACCAGGTACGGGCCTAGGTCGCCAGCCAAAGCCTCAATACCGTGCAACCACTTCCGGCATAAACAGCTATGGCGAGTGGCTCGTCGACCACGTCTCCGAGGATCGCCGCCGCCAGGTGGTCTATGCACTTGCACTGTCATCGTTGTTCGGCGAACCTGGGCTCGCGCTCGAGATCCTCGCTCGCTCTGAGCAGGCATGGCTCGAGCAGGACGGCACGACTGGGGCCTTCGCTCTCGACAGGCTCCCAGCGGGAATGGACATCGAGCTGATCTCGCGGATTCTCGACGGCGAGAATCGACTGACGGTCGCGGCGAAGCGCTCCTGGATTCAGCAGGTGCGCCAGGAGCTCGAAAAGCTGGGTTGAGTACCGGACAACGGCGTCGCCACAAATTGTCAAGAGATAGAACGTTTTGGTCCTTGGCTTACGCCGCGGCTATTCCTAGGAGAACATCGCTGGTTGACGGATGACGGAGGCGTTCGAGTCAACCCGAGCGACTGACTCCAAGCCCAGACGGGGGCACATTCTTCTCATGTCAGATATTTCCGATAAGGACCAGGATCTCTCTGCCGGCGGCGAGCCAGCGGATGGCCCGTGGTGGCCTTCGGCGGACGAGCTCTCCGCGCGCGCAAGCACATCCCCAGGTTTTCCCGATGCCGGCTCGAGCACCTCGACTGGCGCATGCCCGGGGTCATTCACCCATGGCTCTGCCGGGCTCCGCGACCGCGGGCTCGCATGGCCGTTTTCAGTGCCCAGGCGTCCTGCGTGTGTCACGGCGCAGCGGAGGTGTGCCGATGGCAGTGCTTGAACCAACGTTGTACGCCGGCGCATCGGAGGATCTGGTGCGAGGTGGGATCACGGACATCCAACGTCGTCGGCTGCTCGCCGCGGCAGCAGAGGCGATCGCCGAGGTCGGCGCGTCCAAGTTGACCGTTGCGGAGGTAATCCGACGGGCCAGGGTCTCACGCAAGACCTTCTACGAGATCTTCACCGGTTGCGAGGACTGTCTTCTGCGCACCCTCGAGGTTGCGATCGCCGAGGCGGCCCAGGTCGCAAGAGAGGCCTATCTAGGGCAACGAAGCTGGCAGGACAAGATACGCGCCGCCGTGGCGCAATTGCTGGTCTTCTTCGAGGAGAACCCCGACCGAGCGAGGCTCATCCTGGTCGAGTCGTGCGCGGCAGGCGAGGCGGCGCTGGAGCGTCGCGCGGAAGTGCTTCGACAGCTGGCCGCCGTCATCCACGCGCGCAGTCGACCAAACGCTCGCTTCCGAGTCTCCTCGCCTCTCATCGCAGAAGGCGTCGTCGGTGGGGTGGTGGCAGTCGTGCAGACCCGTGTTCAGCGCCAGCCAACGGCGCCCCTCCTAGACCTCAGTGCCCAGTTGACGAGCATCATCGTGCTCCCGTACCTCGGTCCTGCGGCGGCGCGGCGCGAGCTCAGGAGATCCGAGCCGAAGCGACGCAGGGGCGTGGGATCGCCGTGCGAGGCTCAGGTCCGCCCTGATCCGGTTGCGGGATTGAACATGCGTTTGACTTACCGTACGGTTCAGGTTCTCCGGTCAATCAGGGATTCACCCGGCGTGAGCAATCGCGCGATCGCAGAAGTATGTGGAATTGGCGACCAAGGGCAGATCTCGAAGCTGGTCTCCCGTCTGGAGCGCCTCGGGCTAGTCGAGAACCGCGGTCAGGGCCCAGCCAGGGGAGCAGCCAACGCGTGGCATCTCACCCCCCGCGGTGGGCAGCTCGTTAGAGCTGCCCAGGCCTACTGAATGACGTCGAGCCAACTGGCGGGAGTCTTGTCACGTAGCTCGAGGCAGGAGATATCGATTGAGCTCACTCCTGTACAAGTCGCTCATGTGGTTCGCACTGTCCAGGAGGCAGGCGGAACCATCCCGTATGCCCCTTCGGAGTCGGTGGCGTTCATCGAGATGGCGTCGGCTTGGCTCGAGGACCGGAAGATGTCGAGATCGCTTTTGACCGGACTGCTGCTCCTCTCCTCGCTCCCACCAGATGGCTCCTTCACCACGAACTCGGAGCTCGCTCGAAAGCTCGGCATCAGTCCCAGCACCTGCCACCGCTACCTGAGGACGCTGGTGGAGGTGGGGCTCGTGGAGCGCGATCACCACAAGCGCCACTATCGACGCGTCCTGGTCGAGGCAGGGGAGGTGGGACCGCGATCGGCGTCCCCGACCCGAATCAACGAGATCGCCCACGGTAAACGCACCATGACAATGGGATTGTCCCCAGCTGACGACGGCCTCGTGCGCCTCTGCGAGCGGGGTAGCTGGTAGTCCGGCAAGCGCTCTACAGTCGCTTGGAGCGCAGCTCGTCGAGCACCTCGTCCGTGGGTTGACCGGGTATCGCGACCGGCAGCTGCTCGAGAACCTCCAGCAGGCTCCCCTCTCCGCTTGCGACGCGCGCGCCGATTCCCGGTGAGAGCACGGTCAGCCCGGCCGCTGTCGCTCGTCGATCAGCCCCCCGTCGTAGGTGACTATCTCCTCGACACCCACCCTGGGGGCAACCGCGAGGTGGATGGCATCGTTGGAGCGCAGCGGCGCATGGGTGCCGGCGGCGAGCAGATCCCCTCGTGTGAAGTCGATCAGGCTGACCGAATCGAGCACGGTCTCCACTGCCTCGAGGTCGATGACTTTTGGATGGCGGCCTGCGGCGCAGTCAGTAGCTCGGATTGCGGCTCGTCCAGCACAGGCCAAGGCTGGCTGGCTGTGGTCAGGTCCCCGCGGCACCGGGCGTGGGGATGCGCTTGGCTACCGGGGGACGCTTTGGTGCCTTCCCCGGAGCGCGCCGCTTCGGCTTGCCCAGTTCGTCGCTCAGCTGCTGGTCGATGAACCGTTCGGTGGGCTCAGGGCCCATGAACGGCGCGAGGCACAGGTAGGCTGCATATGGGAGCAGGCCCGCCGTATCGCGGCTTTCACGCTCGCGGGCCGCCCGGTAGAGGATCTCGAAGACGCCCGTGGCGATCGCCTCGAGTGCCACGAGGGAAGGCTGGTCGTCGTGCCCCGAGTAGCGGTAGCCCTCGTGCAGGAACACGGTGAATGCTGCGCGGCCGTCCCCCACACGTTGGACTGCCGCCGAGCCGACGGCGTAGGCGGCCACGAGTGCTACCTGGGCGCCGGCGGGGTTGCCTTGCGCGCTCTGTGTCACGACCCGAAGCGCCTCCCATATGCGCTCCGGCCAGTGGTCCCTGGCAAAGTAGGCATGCGCCACCAGTGTCAGCATTTGCTGCAGGCCGCTTTCGTAGATGGCGTCGAACACCTCCTGCTTCTCGGCGAACAGCCGGTAGAACGCGCGCCCGTCGATCCCGGCAAGCTTCGTGATCTCGGCAACCGTGGTTGCCACATACCCCTGCTGGGCAATCGCCTCGGTCGTGGCGAACAGGATCCGTTGCCGGTGGTTCTCGGCGACCTTCTCCTCTGCCAGGCGCGGTCGTCCCGGCCCCAGGCGCGCCGGTGCGCGCGGTGGGGTGAGGGGTAGGAACGGCGAGGGAGCGATCGACCGTGTCGCTGTCAGCGTGTGCCAGTGGCCCGCCCTGGCAGGTCGCTCGTAGCTACGGGCCCATTCGAGCAGGCCCGCACGCGTTTTATCCGACGCGAGCTCCCCTCGGCGCAGACGGGAGCCGAGCACTCGTTGGACGGTGCCGATCACGATCGCGATCGGCAGGTCGGGAGTCGGCTGCTCTGCCGGTGCTCGGCCCAGTGCCCGCTCGACGACCTGCGCGATCTTCTTTATGCCCTCCTCGCGCGCGTCGAGCGCGGCAACGGTGCCGCCCAGCACCTCCATCATCAAGAATCGCGCCTTGGCGGGCTGGGTGACAGCGAACGCTATAAGCGCCTCGATCGCCCCGGCGAGCGCGTCCTCGGGGGGTCGTTCCCGCACTGCGCTGCGGACGTCCGCCAGCAGTGGCGCCCGCACATCCTCGACACATGCCACGAAGCACTCGTCTCGGTCGGCGAAGTAGTTGTAGAACGTGGGCCGCGATACGCCGGCTTGGGCGATCACCTCGGACACCGTCGCTCCCAGGTATCCGCCCTTGTTGGCAGCCGCCACCATCCCTGCCAACAGCCGGTCGCGTTGGGTGCTCTTCCGGCCTTTTTGCAGCTGGATGTTTATAGATCCATCGGGGGCACGACGAGTAGCCATGGGCGGCTAAACGTAGCCGAGCACTCGGCCAAATGCCTGATAACAAGCCTAATTCAGGCCTTGCAAATGTCCACCGCCCGTTGTTGCTGCTCCCAGCAGGGAGTCCCGGTCACCCTGGGGCGTCGGGTTTAAACTCCAGTGTCTCTATTTTCTGGCCGGGCAGCTTCGGCGCCGAAGCTGCAATGAGCGTCCCCGTGCCCTCGAGCTTCTTCTCGATGAGCTCGTCTGTCTCGAGCGCCCCGATGAACGGCACCAGCGACAGGCGCGTCAAGTGCGGGGTCAGACCGGCGAGCGAGGCGTCCGGGTGCCGGCGGATCTGCAGGTAGAAGACCTCGAAGCTCATGGCCACGATCGCCTCGAGCGTCAGCTGCGGCGGTGCGTTGGCGTGGTGCTGTTGGAAGCCTTCCTGCAGGAAGATGGTGAATGCGGCAGTCGCGTCGTTGAAGCGCTGCATCGCCAGTGGGCCTGCTGCATGGCTTTCGACGAACTCGAAGTAGGCGAGCGTGGGATTGCTCTCGAGTACCCCGGCAAACGTCTGTACGGCTTGCCAGATCCGCTCAGGCCAGCTCTCGCCTGTGAAGAAGGCGCTGGCGGTGAGCGCCACGAGGTGTTGGAAGAACAGCTCGTGAACCGCGGCGAAGACCTCCTGCTTGTTCGCGAACTGCCGGTAGAGAGCGCGCCCGTCGACGCCCGCTCGCTTGGTGATCTCGGCGATCGTTGTGGCCGCATAGCCGTTCTCGCCGACCAACTCGGCAGTCGCCAGCAGGATCCGTAGGCGCTGGGCGTAGAGCACCTCCTCGCTGGCTACGCGAGGTCTTCCGGGTGGCAGGGGCGGGGGCGCGAGCAGCGCGGCGTTCGCTGGAGAGGGTGGGGCGAGCGCCGCCACCGGTTCGAGGGCGTGCCAGCGCTGTGCGATAGCGGGCCGCTCATAGCTTGCGACCCAGCGCAGCAGGTCCTCACGCAGGGCGGAGGTGCTGGGCTCGCCTCGGCGCAGCCTCGTGGCGAGCATCCGGCAGACCCCTCCGATCAGTGCCGGCGCGCAGAGATCGGGCACGACGGCGCTTCTCGGGGCCCGGCGCTCGGCCTGCTCGATGACCTGTGCGATCTCGGCGATCGTCCGATCGCGCGCGTCCAGCGCGCTAGCTCCTCCACCGAGCGCCTCGCCCAACGCGAGGCGTGCCATCGCGGGGTGCGAGTTGGCGAACTCAATCAGAGCGGCGATTGTCGTCTTGACGGCATGCTCAGGCGCCTCACGCTCGACGGCGCGGCGGACATCGGCGAGCAGCAACTGCTGGACGCCGGCGAGCGCGGCGATGAAGCAAGCGTCCCTGTCGCCGAAGTACTCGTAGAAAGTTGGCCGGGAGACGCCCGCCTGCTCGATCACACGGGCGATGGTGGTGGCGGGGAGCCCCTCTCGTCCAGCGAGCTGGACCATGGCCTGGAGCAGTCGCTCGCGCTGCGTGCTCTTGCGACCCCGGCGGGTCGATTCAACCGGCGACATGGGCGTGCCCGTCACGCAGCCGCTCGTCGATGAACCGGTTGGTCTCGCTCACGCCGAGGAAGGGCGCGAGCTCGAGGAACACCGCGTGGGGCAGCAATCTCGGCAGATCGGATGTGGCACCGGCGCGCACGTGCTGGTAGATCGCCTCGAAGTTGGTCGCCGCGATGGCCGCGAGCGCGATGCGCGACGGGGGTCCCTCCGATGGCTCGTACTGGTATCCCTCCTGCAGGAACACGGTGAATGCCAGCAGCAGCTCGCTGTTGCGTTGCACCCCCGTGGGGCCCGCTGCGTAGTATTCGACGAAGCTGACGTGGGCGAGGTGGGGGTTCTGCGCGATCGACTGGGCGAACGCGAGGCCTGCCTCCCACACGCGCTCGGGCCAGCTCTCGCCGGCGAAGAACGCGCGGGTGGTCACCGCGACGATGCTCTGGAAATGCAGCTCGTGCACGGCCGCGAACACCTCTTGCTTGTCGGCGAACAGACGGCGCAGCGCGCGGGCATCGACCCCGGCCAGCTTGGAGATGTCCGCGAGCGTGGTGGCGTTGAAGCCCTTGCTCGCGGACAGCTGCGCGGCCGCTAGGAGAGCCCGCCGGCGGTTGATCTCGGCGAGCTCCTCGTTGGACAGGTGGGTGCGTGTGCCGGTGGCGGGCACCCGCAGCTGGATCTCTTCCAGGTATGGGGAGGCCGATGGCGGCGCCAGCGGCTGGAGCGAGCGCCAACGGTGCTCGCCGGCCGGCGCCTCATAGCGTTGGACCCAGTCGAGCAGATCCTCGAGCAGTTTCGTGACGGGTTCCTCGCTGCGCAGATGGAAGGCGAGCTGTCGCTCGATCCCGCCGATCAGCAGGCGGCTGGAGAAGTCCGGGATGGGGGTGGTCGCGGGGACCCGCCCATGGGCGTCTTCGACGATCTGCGCGACCTCCGCTATCCATCTGTCGCGGGCATCGAGCGCGCGGCCGGCGCTGACCATAGGCTCGTTCACAGCCAAGCGCGCAACCGTCGGCTGAGCGTCCGCAAGGGCGACCAGCGCGTGGATCACCGCTGCCACGGCGCGCTCAGGCGGCTCGCGGTCGACTGCTTGGCGCACGTGGGCGAGCATGCGCTGTTGGGCGTCTGCGAGCGCCGCAAGGAAGCAGTCGTCCTTGTCGGCGAAGTATTCGTAGAAGGTTGGTCGGGAGACGCCCGCTCGGGCGATCACCTGCGCAATGCTCGCGTCGGCGTAACCGTCGCTTCCGGCGATGTCGATCATCGCGCTCACGAGCCGCTCGCGCTGGGAGCTTCGGCGTTCGCTTTGCGATACGGGGCTCACCGGCTGTAGGGGTGTCGGGCGCCGGCCATGGTCAGGTGGACGGCAACGGGCAAGCGCGAAGGCCCCGATCTCGATGCCACGGCAGCCTCGACCTTGCCACGCGACCGTTTATGCATCTAGGTATAGTCCTTTTGCTTGGCTTGACTAGGAGCTGCTGGATGGCGTTTATACCATGCTCATCGTGCTCGATTCCGCGCTCGTCTGCCTTCTCGCTGATTGGGACGGGCGTCCCGCTGGATCGGTCGAAGGGCGTCGACGTGCAAGCGCCAGGCCCGTGGTAGCCACTGCGCTTTGGGCGGATGACTCAAGACCCTCGTCCTGCAACGGCAATTATGCACCGGTCGTGTTTTCCTGGGCGCAGCCAATTGGGTAGGACGAGCGATTCTACTCCAGGTTGCGACTACAAACCCGTATCTTCAGCCACACTCACCGCGGTTGACAGTTAGCACTTGACGCGTCGCGCCAAGATGTTGTAGCGTTCTCGTCAACGTTTATTCACGCAGAGTGGTCGACGTTTGCGGCAAGCCGTGCCCATCGGGGGAAGTTCAGCAAGCGCAGTGGAGAAGAGGAGAGGGATGTCCCAATCAGGATCAGACGTTCACGCACGCACGTCGTGCGACGGGTCGGCCGCGGCGGCACGTTCCGCCCAGGCCACTGGGACCCCTCGCCACACCCCGGCGCGGCTATGCAAACCGCGGCGAGATGGGGCTCTGGTTGTTGGTTGGGGTCGGCTCAATGGTGCCCCCGGGTGGGGCTTTTCTAGGGGAGGTCTCGCCGTGGTGCGTGGAGCTGCAGTACGTCGTGGTCTGTACGTCCTGGCTGCCGTTTGCGCGCTGGGTGGCGTGACGCTCGCGTCCAGCTCAACGGCCCTGGCGGCCCGGGCGCACGTGCCCGGAGGCACGATCGGCGAACCGTGCACCAGCGAACCGTGCGGCAACGGCCAGCTCAAGGAACCCGAGGATGTGGCCGTCAACGAAGCGACCGGCAACGTATACGTGGCCGACAAGGGCGACAACCGCGTCGAGTACTTCAGCTCCAGCGGCACCTACCTCGGCCAGTTCAACGGCAGCGGCCTGCTCCCGGGCGAAGGGACAGGCGCCCCCACGGGACAGATCTCCAAACCGACGACTGTAATGGTCGACAACGCCTGTCAGCTGCACAAGCCCGCACTCACCGAAGCCACCACCCCCACCTGCCACGAATCCGATCCTTCGGCCGGCGATGTCTATGTTCTCGATCTAGGTCACGACGTGATCGACAAGTTCACAGCGACCGGGAAATACCTAAACCAGATCACGCCGCCAAATCCCAACGCCACCTTTCCCCTCATCTACGGGATGTACGTTGACCAGACTGGTCTCCTTTGGGTCTTCGAGTGGAGGAGCGAACTGAGCAGGCTTTCTGACGCCGAAGTAAATCAATTCATATCCAACTGGGTTTTGCCTAACTCAGTGAATGAAAATGCGCCGGTCCTTGCGGTCGACCAGAAGAGCGGCTCTTACTACTTCTACATGGACCAATTCGTCTTTGCCCCAGAAAGGTTCAAGAGTTCCCTTAGCGGCGTTCTGGTGGGGACCGAAACCGGAGGTCAACCGCAGACTGAAGCGCTAGGATCTGAAACAGCAACAGGCCTAACTGTCGAAGCGACAAGCCATGATGTCTATGTAGATACGGGTAGTAGTCTCACGCGGTATAGCCCAGCACTCGCGCCGGTCGAACAGCTTGGGAGCGGGATGCTTCACAGCGGCGGCGGGGTTGGCGTTAACAACGCGACGCAAGAACTGTACGTCGCCGACTCGTCCGCTGGCGAGGTCGAGATATTCGTACCTCGCCCGCCCAGCGCCCCGACCGTCAGCGACTCGGCTTCAGCGGTCACCGGCGACAGCGCGACCATCAACGCGACCATAAATCCAGAGGGCCCCAGCACGTCATATCGGGTCGAATACGGTCCAACCACTTCATATGGGCAGAGCGCGCCGAGCCCTGAAGGGGAAGTCGGCTCAGGCTATGAAGCGACTGAAGTCGCCATCCCCGTTCAAGGACTGCTTTCGCACGCCGTTTATCACTATCGAGTAGTTGCAAAAAACAGCCTAGGTACCACGTACGGCGAAGACGGGACTTTTACGACCCAGGCGACGAACGTGGCCCTGACGCTTGCTGACGAACGTTCGTGGGAAATGGTAAGCCCGCCGAACAAGAACGGGGCCCTCTTCTTTGAAGCGCGATTTCCGGTGGAGGCTGCGGCGAGCGGTGACGGGTTCATCGGTCTGGCGAGTCAGCCGATCGAAGACAATGCGCAAGGATCCTCAGCTTACGTGAGCGTTCTGATGACGAGGGGCTCTGAAAGTTGGAGCTCTCAAACGATCTCTCCCGCCCACGCGCAGGGCACCGGGCAGACCGCCGGCTCGGAATATCGCGCCTTCTCGGAAGATCTCTCACGTGCGCTTCTGCAGCCCTATGGCTCGTTCACCGCGCTATCCCCGGAAGCGTCGGAAACGACTCCATACCTGCGCACGAACTATCTCAACGGCAACGTCAACGATCACTGCACGACCGGCTGCTTCCAGCCGTTGGCCACGGCGAGCGACACCATACCCGGCGCGGAATTTGGGGAAACCAAGGAATGCGTTGGGGTCTTTTGTGGTCCGGAGTTCCTCACGGCAACCCCCGACCTCAACAGTGTGCTGATCAGCTCTAAAAAGCAACTCACCTCGGAATCGGCGCCCCACGGAGGCACCTATGAGTGGGCGAATGGAGCTCTGCATCTGGTGAGTAGTGAAGTACCAGCGGCTGGCGGAGCTCGCGGGGAATTCGCAGGCGAAAGGGCTGAACAGCGGTTCGGAACGCAAGCGATCTCGAATAACGGCAAAAGGATTGTCCTTGCTGGCGGCGGTATAGAAGCGATCTACTTGCACGAAATGTCAACCGGCGCGAATATCAGAATCGATGAACCCGAAGGAGGCCCCGGCCCGTCCGTAGCGCCTCACTTCGCGGGAGCCAGCAGTGACGCGGCGAGGATATTCTTCGTCGACAGCGGTCACCTGACGGCCACGAGCTCCTCGAGTGGTGTCGATCTCTATGAATACGACATGGAACGGCCGGCCGGTGAAAGGCTGACCGA
>DATARM010000124.1:0-42885 GCA_036264155.1 Solirubrobacteraceae bacterium | reverse complement strand
TCGAGGTCGCGCAGCATGCTCATGATCGGCGTGATGCCGCTGCCGGCGCTGATGAACAGCAGTTGCTGCGGCAGGGGATCGGGTAGCACGAACGTGCCTTCGACTCCACCCAGACGCACGATCGCCCCGGGCTTCACCCGCGAGAAGAGGAACGGCGAGACCTTGCCGCTCTCGACGAGCTTGGGAGTGATCGCAATGCAGCCGTCCGCTCGCGCGGGATCCGATGTCAGCGAGTAGGCGCGCCAGTGATGG
The DNA here is from genome assembly GCA_036264155.1 of Solirubrobacteraceae bacterium. GTDB lineage: Bacteria > Actinomycetota > Thermoleophilia > Solirubrobacterales > Solirubrobacteraceae > Palsa-744. The sequence goes on along the minus strand of DATARM010000124.1, from coordinate 42,633 downwards.
ATGCCGTCGACCTCGATGCCCAGGCGCAGGTACTGGCCCGGTCGATGTCCTGGCCACTCCCAGCCCGGCTTGATCAGCACGGTCACCGCATCGGGCGTCTCGCGCTCTACTCGCTCGATCCTCCCGCGCAGCTCGCGTGTGGACCACAGCGGGTTGATCAGCTCCAGGTAGTCGTCCGGGAGCAGCGGCGAGGTGAACGAGCGGATCAGCCCGAGCACCCTGCGCCGGCCCGACGAGACCTGCGGCAGGGCTCCGCGTTCAGCCATCGGCGCTACCCGGGTAAGGGAATCGGGTCGGTTGTTTGCTGGAGGGCGAGATCATGACGTAGACCAATGTTACCTCAAATGAGGATACATGAAACATGGTATCCTCAAATTGAGATGACACCGACGGCTACAGAGGCTCCTGCGAAGAGCCCCGCCAAGCGTCCGGCGCCCCACTCCGACTACGACCTCACCGTCGAGCAGCTGGCCGCCGAGGTGGGGATGTCGGTCCGCAACATCCGCAACCACCACACCCGCGGCCTGCTCCCGCCACCTGAGGTACGAGCACGCGTCGGCTACTACAACGCCGAGCACGTTGCCCGCCTGCGCCTGATCCTCGACCTGCAGGCCGACGGCTTCAACCTCGCAGCGATCGAGCGCTTGCTGAGCGGATCAGACGGTCTGGCCGAGCGCCTGCTCGGACTGAGGCGCGCCGTCACGACTCCGTTCGAGGCCGAGTCCCCCGAACTGATCACAGCCGAGGAACTGACCAAGCGCTTCGGCGAGGTCGACGCCAAGGACATCGCGCGAATTCGACGGCTGAAGCTGCTCGTGGCGCTCGGGGACGAGCGCTTCGAAATTCCCAGCCCGTCGCTGATGACGGCAGCCGAGCAGGTGGTTGCTCTCGGCATTCCCATCCACTCCGCCCTCACGCTGGTGGAGCGCGTGAGCCGCGACTGCGAATCGATCTCCCGGGACTTCACCAAGCTGTTCCTGCGCGAGCTCTGGGAGCCGTTCGATCAGGCCGGCCAGCCCGACGAGGGCTGGGATGAGCTGATCGAGAGCGTCGACTCGCTGCGCCCGCTCGCCTCCGAGGCGCTGCTCGCGATGTTCAAGCTGCGTATGACCACCCAGCTCGAGAACGCCTTCGGCAAGGTCATCGAGCACCAGGCCAAGCGCAGCAAGCGCACTCAGTAGGCGGGTTAAGGCCGAACGGCCGAGCTGCGAGACTCATGGCGATGAAACGCCTGGACGTCTTCGCCGACACCTACGAGTGGGACGAGAGCGACCCCGAGGGCTACCGGGGAGGCGTGATCAACATCGCCAAGGCGCTCGGAGCGCAGGCACTGGCTGTCAAGGCGTTCGTGCTCCCACCCGGGCAGACCCTGTGCCCCTACCACTACGAGTACGAGGAGGAGTGGCTGATCGTGCTCGAGGGAGCGCTCGTGGTTCGCACGCCCTCCGGCGAGGAGGAGGTCGGCGATGGCGACGTGGTGGCCTTCCCGGCCGGGCCCGAGGGCGCGCATCAGGTGAGCAACCGCGGCGAGTCCGACGCGCGCCTGGTGATGTTCTCCAGCGCCCGCGAGCCGTCCGTGACCGTGTATCCCGACAGCGACAAGATCGGCGTGTGGCCCGGCAACGACGCCGACACCGTGATGCTACGCCGAGCCGACGGGAACGTCGACTACTACGACGGCGAGCGCTAGGCGCTCGACCCGGACCGGCGTGAGCACCATCGCCTGTGCGCACAGGCGGAGTCGGCTGCGGCCGTGTGCCTCGTCAAGCTGACAGGCACGATGGCCAACTTCTCCGAGATCAGGCGGGTGCTCGCCTACCGCGACTTTCGCCTGCTGTGGCTCTCGCAGTCGGCGAGCGTGATCGGCGACAACATCGTGCTGGTCGCACTCGCCCTGTTCGTCGTCGGGCAGACCGGCAGCGCGACCGACCTCGGGCTCGTCCTCGCCGCCCACGCGTTCTCGCTCGTTGCCTTCCTGCTGATCGGCGGCGTGTGGGCCGACCGCCTGCCCCGCCACCGCGTGATGATCACCACCGACCTGGTGCGCTTCGCGCTGCATGCGCTCCTGGCCGCGTTGATCTTCGCCGGCTCGGTGCGCATCTGGGAGGTGGTGGCGATCGAGATCCTGTTCGGCAGCGCCGAGGCTTTCTTTCGTCCCGCCGCCAACGGCCTGGTACCCCAGACGGTGCCAGAGGCTGACATCCAGCCCGCCACCGCGGTGCTGAGCATGTCCAGCAACGTCGCCGAATTCGCCGGTCCCGCGCTGGCAACCGCGCTCGTGCTTGGAGCAGGAGCCGGCTGGGCGTTCGCGCTCGATGCGGCCACGTTCCTCGTCAGCGCAGCTTTCCTCGCCGGTGTGCACCCGCGCGCGCGCCAGACGAGCGCGTCAGGGGCGCCCTCACCTCCGGAGCAGAGTGCTGAGAGCGTGTGGGAGGGGATGCGGGTCGGCCTGCGCGAGGTGCGGGCGCGAGCGTGGGTGTGGGCCACGCTCGTGTCCTTCTGCGTGGCCCTGTTCTGTGGGCTCGCGCCGTGGTTCGTGCTCGGTCCGGTGGTGGCGCGAGAGCAGTATGGGCACATCTCTGTCTACGGCATCCTCGAGGCCACATTCGGCTTCGGCACGATCATCGGCTCGCTCATGGGCGTTGTCTGGCGTCCGCGCTACCCCCTGCGCCTGGGAATGCTCGCCATGCTGATCTGGCCGCTCGCCTCGATCCTCTACGCCGCCGGGGTAGCGCTGATCGTGGTCATTCCCGCGACTGTGCTCGGCGGGATCGGACTGGCTCTGTTCGACGTCTGGTGGCTGACGGCGCTGGCTGAGCGCATCCCGCCGGGATCGCTCTCGCGCGTGACCTCCTACGACTGGATGGTCTCCTATGCGCTGCTCCCGCTGGGTTACATCCTCGCCGGGCCGCTCGCATCGAAGCTGGGCAGCGTCGACGTCCTCGCCGGCGGATCGGTGCTGGCGCTCCTCGCCTTTGCGCTCGGCCTGCTGCCGCGTCAGACACGCATGCTCGAGCGCCTCAGCACAGCCGGCGCTCCCACAGCGGCGTCCGAGGACTCCCTACGGCGTATTGGCCATCGCTCCTGAGCCATTGAGCGCGGCCGCCTCGGCCAGCTCCCAGGCCCGGCCCGCTGCCGTCGAGCGATCGCCTACGCCGAGCTTGCGAAAGCCGTGCTCCAAGTGCTTACCCACGGTGCGGTAGCTGATGCCAAGCACCGCGGCGATGTGCTGGTTGGACCGTCCCAGCGCAACCATCCGCAGCACCTCTGCCTCGCGTCGCGTGAGACCGGCCGAACGCAACGCCTCGACGATCCGCTCGCTGCGCCCATCACCTTTGCCCAGGCGCAGCGACTCGAACGCGAGCGCGTTGCGATAAGCCTGGATCAGGAACGGGCGGGCGCGGTTCAAGAACGCGCAGTCCTCATCGGAGTAGTCGCTGCCGCCACGGCTGAGCGCGACCGCCAGCACCCTCCCTGGCGCTCCAGGAAGGGTGAATGCGACCTGGTGCTCGACCCCCATCGGCGCATACAACTGCTGGTAGATCGGTAGCCGGCGCAGCTCGGTCTCGGAGATCACGTCGGAGAAGCGAACCGCCCCTCCGTCCCCCGTTCGCTGATAGTGGCTCAGGATCGGGTTTTCCTGCGCGTACTGCGCCCACACCTCAAAGGTGGAGCTCGGCTGGTCGGGTTCGATGATCGAGACCACCGTCTCGGGCGTGGGTCCCACGTCGTTGAGCGACGCGAAGTCAGAGGCTGTGGTCCTGCGCAGTGCGGCCAGCAGACCCCAACGCAGCTCGTCGACCTCCAGCAGCCCAAACGTGTCACCGATCAACTCGACCAGACGGCCGTCGTGCTCGTACTGGATGCTCCCACCTGTCATACGTCATCCGGACGTATACAGGGATCTCGGAGGCGAGGCGTGCACGTGACGCGTAAGGTTGGGCGCGTGGACTTCCTGATCGCCCGCCACGACCTGCACGAGTGCCGCTTCGTGGACGAGCCCACACCCGCGCTCGAGCCCGGCCAGGCGCTGCTCAATGTCAGCGCCTTCGGGCTAACGAGCAACAACATCACCTACGCCAAGTTCGGCGAGGCAATGTCCTACTGGGGCTTCTTTCCCGCCGAGGACGGCTGGGGCCGCATGCCGGTGTGGGGCTTTGCCGATGTGAGCGCCAGCACGGTGGACGAGCTCGAGCCGGGAACCCGCGTGTTCGGCTACCTACCGCCATCGAGCGAGCTCATCGTCACACCGGCGCACATCGACGGCCAGGGCTTCATCGATGCGGCCGCGCATCGCGCCAAGCTGCCTCCGGTTTACAACAGCTACGCGAACGTGCAGGCCGACCCTGTCTATGACGCCGAGCACGAGGACGAGCAGATGCTGCTGCGCCCGCTGTTCTTCACCTCCTACCTGATCGACGACTTCCTCGCCGAGGCCGACTGCTTCGGCGCCGGAACCGTGATCCTCTCGAGCGCCTCGAGCAAGACCTCGAGCGCCTTGGCCTTCCTGCTCTCGCGTCGCGATGGCATCGACGTGATCGGTCTCACCTCTCAGCGCAGCAGCGAGTACTGCCGCGGGATCGGCGTCTATGACCACGTCATCGGCTACGACGAGCTCGACTCGCTGCCCACTGGGCGTGCCGTCTACGTGGACATGGCCGGCGACGCACAGGTGCGCAGCGCTGTGCACACCCATTACGGCGAGCAGCTCGCCCACTCGGCCGTCGTCGGCGCAACCCATCACGAGCAGATGGGTGCGGCTCCCGAGTCGCTACCGGGGGCGCGCCCGACGTTCTTCTTCGCGCCCGAGCGAGTGTCCAAGCGCAGCGCCGAGTGGGGACGAGCGGAGTTCGAGCGCCGCCTGGCCGAGGCCTGGCATCCCTACCTCGCATGGACCGCCAGCTGGCTCGAGATCGTCCACGGCCATGGACCGCAGGAGCTGAAGGCCGCTTACCTCGACCTCCTCGACGGCCATATCGACCCCGCCAAAGCTCACGTCCTGACCCTGCGCGACTGAGCCCCAAGCAAGGCGCTCCCGTCCACCCGAGTGGCGCGGGCCCGCTGGCGGTGGTGTAAGAACCGTCGGTGCCACGCGCTCGTCCAGCACCGCTCCTCGGGGCCGCAGGCATGCTCGCTCTCGTCGTGGCGGCCATTGCGCTCGCGCTCGGCGCCTTCGCCGGGGCAGCGCGGGCGGCCGATCCCTTCGGACATCCCTGCACCGCGGAGTACGGAGTGCGCTTCTGTCCAACGGCCACCCTGGCACAGCGGGTGCGCTCCTTCGACGGTGTTCCGCTCGACGTGGACGTGACGCTGCCCGCGAGCGGACACGCACCCTTCCCGACGATCGTGATGCTCCACGGCTGGGGCGGGAGCAAGACCTCATATGAGAGCACCTCGCCCACCGGCGACGGCAACGAAACGTACGCCTACAACAACGTCTACTACGCGCGCCATGGTTTCGCCGTGGTCAACTACTCCGCCCGTGGGTGGGGCAACTCGTGCGGTACAGCCGAATCCCGCGCCGAAGGCAACTGCCAGGACGGCTGGATGCACATGGCCGACCAGCGCTACGAGGCCCGCGACACACAGTTCCTGCTCGGCGTGCTCGTCGATGAGCACATCGCCATGCCGGGTCGTCTGGGCGTCACGGGCATCTCATATGGCGGCGGACAGGCCGTCGAGCTGGCCTACTTGCGCAACCGGATCAGGCTCCCCGACGGGAGCTTTGCCGCCTGGCGCAGCCCCGCCGGCAGGCCGCTGCAGATCGACGCCGTGTGGGCGCGCTGGCCCTGGTCTGACCTGATCGACGCTCTGTGGCCCAACGGGCGCTTCCTCGATGACGAGCTCGCTCCCACCACCCAGACCAGCGACCCGATCGGCGTGGAACTCGAAGAATGGGCTTCCAGCCTCGCACGGGTGGGCGCCGAAGAGGCCTATGTGGCACCCGCGGGCGCCGATCCGGGGGCAGAGCTCGGCGCCTGGAAGTCGGTGCTCGGAGGCCCGGCGCGCTACAGCACCCAGGCCAACGAGCTGATCGAACAGCTGCGCACCTACCACCAGGGCTATGGCCTCCCGGGAAGGCCCGCGCCGCTGTTGCTGGAGAGCGGCTGGACCGACGACCTGCTCCCGCCGGAGCAGTCGCTGCGCCTGTACAACGCGATCCGCGCACAGCATGGACAAGTCGCGCTCCAGCTGGGCGACCTCGGACACAGCCCCGCCGAGAACAAGCCCAACACCGACCAGGCTTTCAACATGCAGGGGGCGCGCTTCTTTGCAGCCATGCTCCGACACGAGGGGAGCGCCCCGGCGAATGGCAGCGTGAGCGCCTACACGCTCACCTGCCCCGCGAGCGAACCAGGCGGTGGCCCCTACACGGCTCGCAGCTGGAGCGCCGTCCATCCTCACCGACTCGCCTTTGGCTCGGCCGCCACCCAGACCTTCACCTCAGCGGGGGGCGATGAAAGGCTGGCTGACGAGCTCAACCCGAGCGGCGGCCCAGAAGCGTGCAAGACGCTTGCCGTACAGGTCGAGCCCAACAGCGCCACCTACACGCTCGCGAGTCCCGGCATGACGGTCCTGGGCCTGCCAACGGTGACAGCAAGCGTCGACACCCATGGCTCCTCGGGCGAGGTCGCTGCGCGCCTGTGGGACGTGATGCCCGACGGACGCCAGCGACTCGTCGACCGAGGGATCTACCGGCTCACCGACGACCAAGGCGGATCGATCGCCTTCCAGCTTCACGGCGATGGCTACAGCTTCCCCGCCGGTGACACCGTGAAGCTCGAGCTGCTCGGTCGCGACGCCCCCTACTACCGCGCAAGCGAAGCACAGTTCAGCGTGGAAGTCAGCGATCTGAGCATCTCGCTGCCCACGACCTGACTGAGGGCCGACGACCAAGACACGGCTCAGGCGTCGGCCACCTTCAACACGAGCTTGCCGGTGTTCTCGCCGCGGAATAGGCGCAGCAGCGTGTCGGGGAAGCTCTCGAGGCCGCCCTCCGCCACTTCCTCGCGCGAGACCAGCTTGCCTTCGGCCAGCCAGCCCGCCATCTCCGTGGCGCCCTCGAGGTAGCGATCGCCGTAGTCGGAGACCACGAATCCCGTCATGCTCGCGTGGTTGACGAGCAGCGAGAGGTAGTTGGAAGGGCCCTGTACGGCGCTCGTGGCGTTGTACTGCGAGATGGCCCCGCAGATGATCACCCGCGCGTGACGAGCCAGGTGCGCCAGGGCGGCGTCGAGAATGTCACCGCCGACGTTGTCGAAGTACACGTCGATGCCCTTGGGACACTCCTTGGACAGCGCCGCCCCGACGTCCTCGGACTTGTAGTCGATGCACGCGTCGAAGCTGAACTCCTCGACGACGCAGGCGACCTTGGCCTCGCCCCCGGCGATGCCGACGGCACGGCAGCCCTTGAGCTTGGCGATCTGTCCCACGATCCCGCCAACGGCGCCGGCGGCGCCCGAGACGACAACCGTCTCGCCCGGCTGGGGGCGGCCGATGTCGAGCAGGCCGAAGTAGGCGGTCATGCCGGTCATGCCCAGCGTTCCCAGGTAGACGGGAAGCGGCGCGAGGGACGTGTCGACCTTCAGCACTGCAGCGCCGTTGACAAGCGCGTACTCCTGCACCCCGAGCAGACCCGTGACGTGATCGCCGACCGCGAGGTTCGGGTGCTTGGAGGCGACGACCACGCCCGCCCCCAGTGCGCGCATGACCTCGCCGATGCCCACCGGCGGGACGTAGGAGCGTGCATCGTTCATCCAGCCACGCATGGCCGGGTCGAGCGACAGGTAGAGGACCTGCACCAGCACCTCGCCGTCCGCGGGCTCGGGGGTGGCCTGCGTGGTGTACTCCCAGTCGCTCTGCGTGGGCAGACCTACAGGTCGAGCGGCGAGCTTGCACTGCTGGTTGGAGGCCTCCATGGAGTTGCCTTTCATCGTCCGGCTGACAGGGTCCTGCTGGGGCGCTCACACCATATTGGCGTCAGTCCACCGGGTGCTGTTTCGCCGGCGAGCGATGCGGGCACATCGACCACACCGCTCCTCGCCCGTGAGAGACTTCCGGCGTAGCCGGCGAGCCCCGGCCAGGGAGCGCAACCACACCGAGGACACAAGGAGCCGCATATGCCCGACATCGAGTTCCCCACCAGCAACGGCGCCACACCCGGGTATCTGGCGTCCCCCGCCGAGAACAGCGGCCCGGCGACGATCGTGATGCAGGAGTGGTGGGGCCTCGACGAGCACATTCGCTCGATCTGCGACCGACTGGCTGGTGAGGGCTTCTTCGCGCTCGCACCGGACCTCTACCGCGGCGAGACCACCACCCAGCCGAGCGAGGCCGAACAGAAGATGATGGCGCTCTCGATGGAGAAGGTCGAGAAGGACATGTGCGGAGCGGCCGAGTACCTCGAGGCCCAGCCGGGCGTCGAGGGAGCGGGCATCGGCGCGCTCGGGTTCTGCCTCGGCGGAGGGCTGTCCGTGTGGGCGGCGGCCACCTGTCCGCAGATCACCGCCTCGGTCTCCTACTACTACGTGATGCCGCACGGCAAGCCGGACTTCTCCAAGCTCAAAGGGCCAGTGCTGGGCCACTTTGGCACCGCCGACGAATTCATCCCACCCGAGGACGCCGAGAAGCTCGAGTCCGAGATACGCGATGCAGGCGCCGAGGTGTCCTTCCACTACTACGAGGGCGCCGGACACGCGTTCTTCAACGACACCAACCGTCTCGGCACCTATGACAAAGCGCTGGCCGAGGAGTCCTGGGAGCGCACCGTGAGCTTCCTGCGCTCAACCCTGAGCTCCTGACACCCGCGCTGCGCCTCGCCGCTCCAGAACGTCAGTCATCGAGGCTGGCCGCTGCGCTTTGCACCGCCGCTGCGCTCGTGCCCGGTGCCCAGGGGGTGGCGAGTGCGGCCCCCTGGTCGGCGCCGGCGCGAGTCGAAGCGTGTCCCGCGCTCGAAGGCGCACAGGTGCTGTTCCCGAGCGACAAGCCCGAACGGGCCACCGGCCCGGGGGCGCTTGCCTGGCAGGCGTCCGCCACCTGCGCCGGAGGCGAAGGTCCGCGCATCTCACGGATCGGCGCAAACGACGTGCCGGGCACACCGGCGACGCCCGTAGCGGCGCATGGACGAACGTCGGCGCCCGCCGGTGCGCTGCTGGCGAGCACAGCTCCACACGGCCAAATCCTGCTCGCAGGCGCCACGGGTGGGACGCCTACTCAGGGTCTCGCCGGCTCGCCGTTCACCGGCCTCGGGTCCCTCAGCGGCCGGCCCGTCCTGGCGACCGCCAATGCCTATCTCGACGACGTGGCGCTCGCAACAGGGCCTCCCACCGGCGGCGTGGAGCTGGATGTGGAGCGCTGGTACGGCCACAGAGTGGACCGCTCGGCGACCATCAGCAAATCCAGCCCCCAGGCTGTGCGAGGACTGACGCTGGCGATGGACTTCCGTAGCGACGCGCTGGCCGTGTGGGCGCAGTCGGGCTCGATCCTCGCCCGCGACATGCCCGCCTCAGGACCGGCGCAGCGGATCCAGCACCTCGCACCGGCCGCCTCCCGCGTGCAAATCGCTGCGCTTCTGAGCGACGACAACCGCGGGATAGCCGCCTGGTCTGAGGAGTCCGGGGGTGTGGTCTCGGTGTACCTCGATCGCTCCGCGCCAGGCGTGCGCTTTCACACGCCCACCTTGCTCGAGCGCTTTCCCCAGCCCGACGGCCTGGCCCCACCTTCAGCCTCCCCGCGCCTGATCAGGCTGAGCTCCGAGAGCGTGATGGTCGCCTGGGCGGGTGCCTCCGAAGGGCACTGGGTGGTGCGCGCGGCCGCAATCGACCTGCTTGGTGTGGGCGCCCCCAACACGATCGCTGCGCCCGGCACAGACGCGCTGCTCGCCGATCTCGTCCCCGGCCCCGACGATGATGCGCTCGTGCTGTGGACCCAACCGCAACCCTCGCCGGGGAGCCCCGAGCCCCCGGTGCAGTCGATCTTCGCCGCGCGCGGGTTCGCGGCCTATCCCCGCAAGACCGTGTTCGGTCAACCCGAGCAGGTCGCGCCGCCCGGACCGGTCAGAGACGCGACCGCAGCGTTCGACCCCCATGGCGACGGGGCCCTAACGATCTGGCGGGGAGCGAACGACGCCCTCGAATATGCGATCCGCAGCCCGACCGATGGCTCCTGAGCGCGTGGCCAGGGCGGGGCGCACCGCGCGGAGCCACTCCTTTAGGAAAAGATGGTGCCCGCATGGATAGGGACTACGAGCTTCAAACCCACCAGGCCGAGGACCGGCACTGGTGGTATCGAGGGCGGCGGACCGTGCTGGACGTGGTCGTTGCCGGCCTCGGGTTGTCCGAGCCGGCGCGCATCCTCGACGCGGGCTGCGGCAGCGGTCGCAACATGGTCGAGCTCGCGCGTCACGGGTCGGTTACCGGTATCGAGCTATCTGAGACAAGTGTCGCGCTGGCACGCGATCGGGGCGCCGGCGAGGTCGTCGCGGGCTCGATCCTCGAGATGCCCTTCGCCGAGGACAGCTTCGACCTCGCGGTCAGCCTCGACGTCATCGAGCACCTGGAGGACGACCTCGCCGCGCTGCGCGAGCTGCGTCGTGTGGTCGCACCCGGTGGATCGCTGCTCGTCACCGTCCCCGCATATCAGTGGTTGTGGAGCGGGCACGACGAGATCAACCACCACCACCGCCGCTACACGCGGCGCTCGCTGCAGCGCGTCGCCGAGCAGGCGGGCTGGCACCAAACCCGCACCACCTACTTCAACTCGCTGCTGCTGCCCGTGGCAATCGTGCTGCGGCTACTGGACAAGGTCAATACCAAGACCACGGAGTCGAGCCTGGATCTGTGGGTTCCGCCCGAACCGCTCAACTGGGTGCTCGAGCGGCCGCTGGCGCTGGAGGCCGCGCTGATCAAGCGCGGTGGGCGGATCCCCGCCGGACTGTCCCTGCTGGCCGTCTTTCGCTAGATGGCGCAATCCACCAGCTAAAGGCCGGTCATCTCGCCCGGGACGGTGGGCTGCATGCGAAACGTCCATGCGCGGTTGGCGAAGAACGTGCTCACCGTGACCACGATCGTGGCAAGCGCCTGCGCGAGGAGCTTGTCCAGGCGGCCGTCGTGCACGAGCAGGTAGAGCAGACCCTCGTTGATCCCCAGTCCGCAGCCCTGCACCACGGCCCAGCGCACGGGCGTGAGGTTGTCGCCGACGTGCTCGCGGAAGGTCCAGCGGCGGTTGAGCAGGAAGCCGTTGGTGGCGCCGACGGCGAAACCGATTGCCGAAGCCCCCAGGTACCAGACCCCGAAGGCCTTCAACAGCAGGGTGTAGACAATGAAGGTGAGCGCCGTGTTCGACACCCCCACGAGCCCAAACTTGACGAACTGGATGAAAACCGGTCCCTTCAAGCGCTCCGCATGCCTCACCACGGCGCGGGGCGGCTCCTGCATATCAGCGTGCTCGGGATGCATCTACACACAGGATGAACGATAGATTGAGCGAAGGCTTAAGGCCCTCCTCGAAGATCCTTGGAAAGCAAGCGCTTCAACGCCTCGCGCCAGAAGGGCAGATCACCATGTCGGACAAACAACTGCGCACCCCCAAGCTGCTCAGCCTCGTGGCGCCCGTCTACGACGAGGAAGAGCTGGTCGAGGAGTTCATCGCGCGCGCCATCGCCGCTCTGGCCGACTACGAGTTCGAGCTCGTCCTCGTCAATGACGGCAGCTCCGACCGCACCCCCGAGCTGCTCGACCGCGCGGCCGAGACCGACCCGCGCATCCGCATCGTGCACCTATCGCGCAACTTCGGCCACCAGGCGGCGCTCACTGCCGGGCTCGAGCATGCCGTGGGAGATGTCGTAGCGATGATCGACGCCGACCTGCAGGACCCACCCGAGCTGGTCCCGGACATGGTCGCCCGCTGGAGCCAGGGCTCAGACGTCGTGTATGCGGTGCGCAAGGAACGCGAGGGCGAGACCGCCTTCAAGCTGGCGACCGCCTCGTGGTTCTACAAGCTGTTCAACAAGCTCGCCCAGGTCGACCTCGAGCCCAACTCGGGCGACTTCCGCTTGCTCGACCGCCGCGCGCTGGACGCGCTGCTGGCAATGACCGAGCGCTCCCGCTTCTTGCGCGGCATGACCGTGTGGGTGGGCTTTGACCAGACTGCCATCTCCTACCAGCGCGACGCTCGCCACGCGGGCGAGACCAAGTACACGCTGCGGAAGATGCTGCGCTTCTCCCTCGACGCGATCGCCTCCTTCTCACATCTGCCCCTGCAGCTTGCGACCTATGTGGGCGTGCTCTCTGCAGGGCTGGCCTTCATCGCCATTCCGGTGGTGATCATCCTGCGGATCTTCGACTCCTACCTGCCGGGCTTCGGCGCGATCACCATCGCGATCCTGCTGCTGGGCGGCATCCAGCTGATTGCCCTAGGCGTGATCGGGGAGTACGTGGGACGGATCTACGACGAGGTCAAGCACCGCCCGCTCTACATCGTGCGCGATGAGCGCAACCGCCCGTCGGGCACGGGCCGTGATCCCGGGCCGGCCACGCGCGCCGGGCTTGCCGCGGTGCGCCCGCGCGAGCCGATCGGCTGAGCGCCACCTGCCGAGCATATGAACTCGTGAAGGACTGGCGCACGACCGCACCCCCCGCCCGCCACCTGTGTTCCGATCGAGCGATGGGCCCCATCCCGACCCGGTCGCGATCCGGCCGCCTGCTTCACGCTGCCGTAGCGCTGATCGTGCTCGCCTGGGCGCTGAGCACAGGTACGTCGCTCGCGAGCGCAGCCCCGTGTCCGGGAGCCGGCACCTGCCCGTATGTGGCGGCGCAGGTGATCGGCAACCGCGCCCAGGGAGTGCTCCGTTTCCCCGAGGCGGTGGCAGTGGATGCCCAGGGCGATGTGTATGTCGCCGACCAGCTCGGCTACGTGGTCCAGAAGTTCAGCGCGAGCGGGGTACTGGAGACCGAATGGGGCTCCTTTGGCGCCGCCCACGGGCAGTTCGGGCCGATCGGCGGGATCGCCACGGACGCAGCGGGCGACGTCTACGTCGTGGACTCCAGCCACAACCGCATCGAGAAGTTCGACGCCAACGGCAACTTCCTCACATCGTGGGGCCACCACGGCTCGGAACTCGGCGCGTTCTCCTTCGGCTCCTCGCAGAACTACACGGAGCCTCCCGGTGGTGGGATCGCCGTGGCCGGCAACTACGTCTACGTGGCCGACAGCGGCAACAACCGCATCGAGCGCTTCGACCTCACGGGCGGCGAAGCCATGGCCTGGGGGGAAAAGGGCAACGGCCTCGGGCAGTTCTCCTACCCCCGCGGGGTAGCCGCCAACGAAAGCGAGGTGATCGTCAGCGACGACGACAACCACCGCGTCCAGAAATTCGCGCCTGAAGGCGCCTTCCAGTCCGCGGCCGGCAGCTACGGGACGGGTCCGGGCCAGTTCGGCTACCCCTATGGCGTGGCCCTCGACGCCGCCGGCAACGTCTATGTCGCCGACGACATCAACCACCGCTTGGTGAAGCTGAGCCCGACACTGGGCTTTCTCGGCGCGTGGGGAGGATACGGCTCCAAACCCGGTCAGCTGGCCTTCCCGCGGGCACTGGCGGCAGATCCCGCGGGCGACACCTATGTCGCCGACACGGCCAACGATCGGGTGGAGGTGTTCAACCCCGAAGGCGCCTACCTGCGCACGATCGGGATCTCGGCGCGCGGTCCCGGTGAGCTCACGGCTCCGCGTGGCCTGGCCGTCGATCCCACCGGCCGCCTGCTCGTATCGGACACCGTCGGCAACCGCATCGAGCTGTTTGCGCCCGGGACCGATTCCTATCTCGGCCAGTGGACGGCGGCGGGCGGACACGCCTCTGGGTTCAACATGCCGGCGGGCATCGCGGTGGATCCCCGCGGGGCTGTCTACCTGGCCGACGTGGGCAATGCGCGGCTCACCCACATGTGGGGCGACGGCACGTTCCTCGGTGAAGTCGGCGGCCCGGGCGATCTCGGCGGCGCGCAGCTCAGCGGCGCGGAATCGGTGGCGGTGGCGGACGGCCCCGACGAGACCTATGTAGCGGACGCGGCTCACAACCGCGTGCTGGTGTACGGGCCCGAAGGGTCGCTGCGGGCGAAGTGGGGCGCCGGCGGCGGGAACGGCTCGGCGGGCCACGGCTCGGGTGAATTCAGCCATCCAAGCGCCGTCGCTGTGGACGGCGCCGGCAACGCCTATGTGGCAGACACCTACAACAACCGCATCGTCAAGCTCTCGCCCACCGGGGTCGTCCTAACGGAGTGGGGTTCACGCGGCACGGGAGACGAGCGCTTTCACTCCCCCACCGGGGTGGCCGTCGACGCCGCCGGAAACGTGTACGTGGTGGATAGCGAAAACAACCGCGTCGAGGTGTTCGACCCCGAAGGCCACTACCTGTATCAGTGGGGCGTGCGTGGCCTTGGGATCGGTGAGTTCTCCCAGCCCACCGCTGTTGCTGTCGAGTGCAACGGCGATGTGTATGTGGCCGACACCAACAACAACCGCGTGGAGCGCTTCAATCTGAGCGCGGCCAACGGCTCCGGCTGCCTGGCTCCGAACGCGTGGCCGCCACCACTCGACGTGGCCCCGGTGCTGAACGTGACCCTCCCCCGCGCCAGCGGCATCCTCGCGCGCCGTGCGCTTGCACTCACCGTCAGCTGTCAGCGCGGCTGCAAGATACTCGCCTCGGGCACGCTCACGCCGATCGGGCGCCCCTCGGTCTCGCTCGTTGCAGCCGCCCGTGGCCTGCCACCGGCACGCGGCGGTCACGTTCGCCTGCTCGTGAGCCCCGCCGGTCTGCGCCGCCTGCGCCGCGAGCTTGGCTCTGGCAGGGCCCTGCGTGCGAGCGTGACGATCGTTGCCGCCGGCCCCACTGGACGGCGCACGACGATCGCCAAGACCTACATCGTCGCTCGCTGAACCATAATGAGCTCATGAGCGACGAGCAGCCATTCGCCGAGGACGACCAGCCGGGCATCGATCACCGCCGCGAGCGGATCAGGATCGAGACCGAGCGACACCGCATCGAGGGGGTGCTCACGCTCGCCCGCGACGGCTACCGCAGCCGCGTCTCAGACGTGCTGAACGCCTCGGAGCGGGACTTCATCACGCTCACCGATGTGACCGTTTCCCCGCTCGAGGGCGGTCCGCTCGAGCTGCACGCCTATCTCACGCTCGCACGGCGCCATATCGTCTTCGCGGTGGCCGCGCCGGAGAGCCCCGGAGCCTGAGCACACCCAGATGGCCTATACGGCCACGGGTGTCCACAGCGCGTCGATCTCGCGCTCGGCGGCGGCGAGACTCTCGGCGGCCATTGGCTGGAGCTCAGCCATCTGTGGCACCGAGCCGGCCAACGTCAGTTCAGCGGTGATGAAGCGCGGCTCCAGGCCTGTGAGGCTGAGCCCGTGAGGTAGCCACGGCTCGGCGTGGTCCCAGCCCTCACGCGGGGTGCCGGGAAGGTACCCGCCGCCACGCGCAGCCAGGACCAACAGCTCACGGCCGCCCAGCAGGCCCGTTTGGGTCTCCCGATCGATCGAGAGCCCGGGCGCTATCAGGTGATCGACCCATGCCTTGACGCTGCTTGGCGGACCGAAGTTGTAGAGCGGCAGTCCCAGCAGGATCGTGTCGGCCGCCTGCACGTCTGCGACCGCCCTCCTGGTCCGCTCCCAGGAGGCCGCCTGCTCCGGCGTGTGGTGCTCGGGGGACACCCTCCGCGCAAGTCCGCCTGCCGAGTCGAGGTGGGGCAGCGGATCGGTGCCGAAGTCGCGGTAGGTGACGCTGCCCTGCGGGTTGACCGAGCGCCAGCGGTCGGCTGCCCGAGCGCTCAGCGCGCGGCTGACCGACTGCTCGCCCTGGATCGATGAGTCGATGTGGAGTAGGTGGGCCATAATTGTCGTCCTTTACAACTCAGTTGCTAATGCATATCTAGTTGTAGCAGGCAACAGAGTTGATCCGTCATACAATTTGGGCATGGCCCCTGAGCTCGCCACGCGCCATCGCTCCTCCGCGCTACTCGACCACCTCGCGCGCTTGATGCGCATTCGTACCCAATCGGCGCTCGCGCCCCTCGGGCTGCGCCCCCGCCATCTGGTTACGCTGACGGTGCTGCGCGACCACGGCAGCCCCACCCAGCAGACCCTGGCGGCAGCTCTTCATACCGATCGGACCAACCTCATCGGCTTGCTCAACGAACTCGAGCGCGACGGGCTGATTCTGCGTCGACGCTCGAGCGAGGATCGCCGACGCCACATCGTCGAGCTCACCGACCAGGGCTCCGAGCGCCTGGCTGAGGCCGAGTCTGCGCTAGCGGCGGTCGAGGACGACGTTCTCAGTGCGCTCGACACCGAACAGCGCGAGACGCTGTTCGGGCTCCTGCAGCAGGCCACGACCAGCCATGTGCTCGACTGCGCCGCAGCGGCTGAGGAGGCCGAGGCGAGCTGCCCGTAGATCTCCCGCCGCGCCCGCGCTAGAGGGCGCGCATGCGGTTGTTGCGAGGGTTGTGCTCGAGCTCAGCCAGACCTAGTGCCTCCAGCAGCGGCGGCATGTACATGCCAAAGCGACCGCGTAGGCCCTTCTTGGTCCCGTACCACCCGCCCACGGGATTCGAGGGGGAGCGTGCCCACGCCTCGACTGTGCCACCGGCCGCAGGCTTCTGCTCGTCGGCGCTGCCCAACGCAATCCAGTCGCCGTGCTCACGGAGCATGGTGTGCAGGTCCTCGATGGCGCGCAGTTGATAACCGAGCTGGGTCCTGCCAACGACGCACACGAGCACGCCGTTGGGCTCGTCGCGGTACATGCTGTACTCGGAGCTTCCCGGGGGCGTCTTCAGCAGCCAGGGGTCCCGCTCGGTTCCCTCGCCGGTCACCTTCTCTGGCATCGACTCCCCGCTTTCAGTAGGCCACGTGACATGTTTCGTGCAACGCCTCGCATCGTACATAGCACCGTTGCCAGGGCTGCGGTGAGCTGACAGCACCAAGAGCTGGGATCAGATATCGCTAGATATCTACTGCTATCATGACGGCATGCAGTCGGATCGTGTTCCCCTCTACGTGAGACTCCCGCGCGAGCAGGCAGCCCAGCTCGACCGGCTCGTCGACAGCACGGGTCAGCGCAAGCAGCAGCTCGTGAGCGACCTGCTGGCGGGACAGCTCGAGCTGGGACGAATAGAGCTACACGAGGCGCCGGCGCCGGAGGTACTGACCCTGGAGGAGACTGCGGAGCTGCTGCGCCTCAGCGCTGAGGCAGTGAGAGCCATCGCCGAGGCCGGCGAGCTGCCCGGCAGGGAGGTCGACGGGCAGTGGCGGTTCTCGCGCTCGGCGATCCTGAGTTGGCTCTCGGGACAACCATCCGAGAACCACGACACGAGCCCTGCTGGGGAACGGCGTTCACGGAGGAGAAATTCGTGAGCCGAATCGAGGGCGATCACTTCGTACGCATGTCGAAACACCGGAACAGCCTTGCCGTCCCTTGCCAGCAGCTCCGCGAGCTCGGTCGGGCCGTGCCCCGCCGGGCCCGTGCCCAGCCCGGCAAGCCAAACATCCTCGGGCTCACGGGCCGAGAGCACGAAGTCAGGGAACGTGTAGCGGCCGGCAAGCGCAACCGAGAGATCGCAGAAGCACTGCTCCTCAGCCCCCGTACAGTCGACAGGCACCTCGCTCGCATCTTCCAAAAGCTCAACGTGCACTCCCGCGCCGCAGCCACGAGCGAGTTCGAGCGCGCGAACCAGTAGAACCAGAGCGAGTTCGAACAACGACCATACACACGGCGCAAACGGGGCTAACGGGACGACTCTCGAAACACGACCCCGCCTGGCAACGTATCGCAGCGCTGCACAGCAAGCGCTTTGAGAGCACGCGGAGCTAGGAGAACTCGGTAGCCAACTCCAACCCAACACCCGGCAACGCCCGACGTACACGGCGATCAAAAGATGCGACGCTCGCTCGATGCGCCTGAGCCGTAGCGAGGGCAAATCCGTCTGCCAGGCTGATGTTGAGCGCGCGATGCCGCGCCGCATCCACCGCGACGGCCGGCGTCGGAACGACAAGCCGGATGCCCAACGTCGCCAGAGCGTCCATCGCGGCATGTAGCGATCTCTCGTCGGACGCCGGCCTCACGAGCGTCTCGGCGTAGTTGATCAACGAGAGCAGCAGAGGAACACCGCCGGCAATCATCGCCTTCATCCCCTCTGCCGCATCCGCGTGGTGAGCATCGCTCCGGTCGAGCGCAGCGATCACCACATCCGTATCAAGGACGCAACCGCTCATGCGCGCTCTCCGGAGCGCAGCTGCTCTAGGTAGTTGGACTCGTAAAGACCATCGAAGACACCCAGCGCCTGCTCCACATCGCGCAGCACCCGTCGCACCACGATGCGATCGTCCCCATCAGCTTCGATGGCGACCTCATCGCCCACGTTCAGTCCTGCCCGCTTCAATGTCTCGACGGGAAGCGTTACCTGATGCTTACTCGAAATCCTTGGCATGCCTTTACTTTACCGTAAAGGTCCACCGGTGGGGCGGACGGGGATGGCGGGCCGCATCTTGAACACCGATCCTGCCTGGCGGCGTATCCGCGAGCTGCACGCTCGTCGAGTGGCCAGAGCTACGCAGCTCGATCTGAAGCGGCGCGGATGAGAGACCGAACGACCTCGCCTGGCCTCTCTCCCTGGGTGGTCGGGAAAGTTCTCGAAATCTCCGTGGCCACTGATCCGGAGGCTGCACGAGAAGCGATATGGCCCAAGGCCCGGCTAGGGTCGCTTGAAGACCGGTGGATGGCTGACGCTTCTGTGCCCTGGTCCGCGGGCTTCGCTACGGTGTCGTCATGGTTGCCCACGAGGTCATCGAGGCTGCGCGACAGACCCTGGCGGCTGTTGCTGACGATCCGGTCAAGATCGTGCTGTTTGGTTCGCGGGCACGCGGTGACGCAGGCCCAGACAGCGATTTCGATTTCCTCGTCGTAGAGCGGGACCCTCGCAACCGTCATGCCGAGATGGTGCGTCTCAGCCGTGCGCTACGCCCCCTCGGGATGCCGTTCGATGTGATCGTCGTCAGCGAGCGCTACGCGGATGACTGGGGAGCCGTGGAGGGGACGATGGTGCACGCCGCGCTGACCGAGGGTCGAGTGCTGCATGCCGCCGCATGACCGGCTTGACTTGGCGCGGGTACTGCTCGCCCGTGCCGTCGATGACGAGACACTGGTGCGGAAGGTCTGCTCGGATGCCGACGTGGCCGACTCGATCGTCGGCTTTCACGCGCAGCAGGCCGTCGAGAAGCTGATCAAGGCCGTACTGGCCGCTCGGGGCGTGACGTTCGTGAAGAGCCACGCGCTGAGCTACCTGATCGGCCTGGTCGAGGAAAACCACATCGAGGCACCCGACGAGCTTTCCAAAACCTGACCAACGAAAGCCTGACGAGAATCAGCCAGAGTAGAACCGGAGCGGTTTCGAACAACAGCCACGCACCCGGCGAAAACGGAGAGGGCGGGATTCGAACCCGCGATGGAGTTTAACCCCCATACTCGCTTAGCAGGCGAGTGCCTTCAGCCTCTCGGCCACCTCTCCCTGGGATGAGCCTTTAAGTCTAGAGGTTGCCCACGGTGGCGTCGCGACCCGCCACCCGAGCGCGGCTGCTGAGGTAGCCTGAGGCGATGTCCGAGATCTCGCCAGCTCTATACCGCGCCGGCTCGGGCGAGCCTTTGCTGCTGCTGCACGGGTTCACCGGCGCATGGCACCACTGGCGGCCACTGCTCGGCGAGCTCGTCGCTCGGTACGAGGTCATCGCCCCCTCGCTCGCAGGCCACGATGGCGGCAAGCCGCTGCCGGCGGGCATGACCATCAACTTCGCTGGCTCGACGGACCTGCTCGAAGAGCACCTCGACGAACTGGGCCTCGACTCCGTCCATGTGGTCGGCAACTCGATGGGGGGAGCGCTGGCGCTCGAGTTGGCCAAGCGTGGCAGGGCTCGTTCGGTCCTCGCCCTAGCGCCGGCGGGCGGCTGGACGCAGGGCGACGGCGAGGCGCCACGGCTCGCGCGGTTCTTCGCGCGCCAACTCCGCCTGACCCGCCGCTCGGACGCCCGGATGTCGAGCATCGTGCGCCGCCCCTCCGTTCGCCGGCTGGCACTGCGCGACATCATGCGCCACGGCGAGCTCGTCGCGCCCTTCGACGCGCTCCAGCTAGCCCGCTCGTCACTGAGGTGCAGTGTCTCCACCCAGGCGATAGAAGCTCTCGCCGCCGACCGCGAGGACCTCGTGCTGAAGGACCTGGGCCGGATCTCCTGTCCCGTGCGGCTCGCCTCCCCGCAGTTCGACCGAGTCCTCCCTGCCGCGCGGCACGCGCCGCGCTATCGACGCGAGATACCCGGGGTGGAGGCCGTGACCCTCACCGGCTGCGGGCACGTGCCGATGTGGGATGACACCCGACAGGTGCTCCGTACGATCATCGAGTTCGTCGAGCGCCATCGCGCCGCCTCGGCCCCCACGGCGAGCCTCGTCTCGAAGTGACATCCCGGGCGCCTTATGCGCCCAGGATGACTAAAGCCTAGGCGGCTTGGACGTTGACCGCCTTGGGTCCCTTGTCCCCAGCCTCAGAGTCATAGCTGACCTTCGCGCCTTCAGCGAGGGACCGATAACCCTCCCCGACGATCGCGCTGTGATGGACGAACAGGTCCTTGGACTGGTCATCGGGCGTGATGAACCCAAAACCCTTGTCGTCGCTGAACCACTTCACTGTTCCTGTAGCCATTGTCTTCCTCCGGCGTCGATGTGTGCTGCGAACGCGGGAGTTGCTATGAGCAAAAGCTACGAGCGCTGGCACTACGGTGTTGGACCAAAGTCCAACCTGATGCATGCACGGTAGCAGGGCTCCCAGCCAGCAGGGGTCCCGCAGGCTCTAGAAGGGCTTTGCCAGGTCAGAGCCTGATGCTTTTGCGGATGGCTGTTCTCGGCGCGGTCGAGGACGATATTGAGGTGATCGGCGAAGCCGACAATTCGAGTCAGTTGAGCGAGAGATGCGGTTGGCCGGAGACGATGATCGTGGGGTTGAGCAGGACGCTCCGGCCTTTGCCCACCACGCGCTGGCGTCGGGGGCGGCGGGGTTCGTATCCAAGGACACAGCCGACGCCGAGCTCGTTCCCACGATTGCTCTGCCGCGCCAATGGACTAGCCTTCGTGATTCGCGTGGAAGGGTGGCAGAGCGGTTGAATGCACCGGTCTTGAAAACCGGCAGGCGGGTAACCCCCGCCTCGGGAGTTCGAATCTCCCCCCTTCCGTTTTCGCGAGCTAGGGGCGCATCGTTCGAAGCCGTGCTCGAGGATCGAGCACGCGAGCCTTGGTGAGCGTCTGCCTGGACTCCTGGGCGGCTCGATTGGCTGGACGGCGAGGAACCGGCGTTCTCCAGGCTCGATGGCCTGCTCGCGGCTCGCCCCCTCGTGAGTTTCGCGATCACGACCGCCGTGGCTCACGATCTACCCCATCGCGCGGCGGCCGCGCCCAGCGCTCGCGCCCAGCCCACTGCTCCCACGCGCCTGGCCTGCGCGGGTCCTGCAAGGCCTCGGGCTCGTCCAGGATCCAGCGTCCGTGAATGGCTGCAAGTGCGTCGTGCATGCCATCCGCGCTGTCGAAGTCGCGGGCATCGAGAGCAGGCGCATACTCGGCGTACGTACGTGCGTGTTTGCGATAGATGCGTACAGGTATCACCAGCGAGTCTGTCGTGTAGGCCATGCGCGCCGTCCCAGAGGCCAGATCCACGGGCTTGCCCAGGAACTGCGTCGTGCGACTGCCCGGCATGTCATAGGTGATGATCACCACCTCGCCGGCCTGCAGCAGCGCCACGGCCGTGGCGAACGCCCCGCCGCTCGTCTTGACCATGCGCGCTCCGCCCCGGCGGGCACCCTCCCACCAGCGCGCCGTGCGCCGTCCCCACAGACCGGGCTTGGGGGCCTCGAACATCCACGGACCGCCGAGGATGTGCGGTGTCCTCTGGACCTCGTCTCGATAGATCGAGATGCCCATGTTGAACGGCCCGATATGGCAGTTGCTCGCGATCATGCCCCGTCCCGAGTGGGCTGCGCGTCGCAGGTGCTCCAAGGACTCGGCGTCCAGCACCGGTCGCGGCCAGGGCTGCCACAGCAGGCTCTCGCGCACCGCCGCGTCGATCACTCCGCGCCGCGCCAGCTCTGGTGCCTCGGCCTCCCGGTGCGTGCCCGCCACGATCGCTTCCATCCCCAGCAGGGCCGACTCGCGCAGCGCCGGGGAGCGCTCCCACGCCCGTTCGGCGCGCTTGGCCTCGGCAGCAAGCACGAGCCGTCCCGGGAGCGCTCGCCGCAATGCCGGCGATGTCTCCACGCGAACCCGCAGCGGTGCGCCCGGGAGCGCTTGGCGCTCCATCGGGCGCCTGCACGCGCGCAGCTGGACCAACACCTCCGGGGCGACGTCCACGGCCTGGTGGCTGGAAGCTTCAGAGTTCAAGACGTCGGAACCTTACTCTCTCTTTAGGCTCCCTTGAGGTGTCCAAGCCCTCCGCGCTCAGCGACTCGGATCTGCCGCAGCGCCGGCCTAACCGAGCGCCGGCTCGCTCACGGGCGCCGAGATCCCGATCACCCGGCCGCTCGCTTCGAGCGCCTGGACCTCCAGCACCGGACCAACCGTCCCTGCGGCCAGTGCGACCGCGGTCTCAAAGCCGCTGCGGGGAGCCTGCGCGACCTGTTTGAGCGCGCCTGGAGCCATGCCCGCCATCACTCGCCAGGCGGCCACCTGCGTGGCCCCGTTCCAGCTCGCGTACACCGTCCCTGTCCCCGGCGCTCCTGCCTGGAAGGCAAACACCGGAGGGTGCGCAGGGATGCCCGTCCAGTCGAAGCGGAAGCTGCGGTAGGACTGGTCGTGCACTGGGAAGTGCGCGTCGAGCAGCAGCGCCCCCGTCGGGCTGAACTCGGAGAAGTCCCCTTCCTGGCCCCAGCCGAGGAACCAGTCGCCGTTGGCCAGCAGCTGGACGTTGCCCTGGCTCTCAGCGATCAGCGGTGGCGTGTGCACGAACTGGCTCACGAGCGTTGCCGTGTCCGTCTGTCCGTTGAGGCTCACCACGATCCCTCGTGACTGGGGGTGCACCGTCGGCGAGGAGCCGTTGTCGAAGATGCTGATCAGGCCCCCGGGGAGTTCGCGCGGGTCGTGCTGGAAAGCCGTACGCGTGCCCGGGGCGGCTTTGAAGTTGCTCTTCTTGCCGCCGAGACGCCACCCGATCTGGCCACTGCGACCGTCCACCCTGTAGACCGTCCACGTGTTGCGCGCCGAGACCAGCAGGCTGCCGTCGGGGTCGAGGTTGATCGAGTTGATGTGGAAGTAGTCATACGGCCATGGGGCCGACGTGGTCTTGGCAGCTTCGTAGGACTCCCCCAGGCCGACATGGTCGAGGCTGGTCCATTCGTACATCACGAGGCCGGTCTTCACGTCGATCTCCTGGAAGACACCGTCGGTGACGCCGCCGTAGGCCGGCCCTCCCTCCGCTGAGAGGTTGCAGAGGATCGGGTCATATGCAGTGATCAGCGCGGTGCCGCCCGGCTCGAGCTGGAGCTCGTGGAGGTCCTCCTCGTCGCCGTTGCCGGCGCGTACGTGGGCGATGTCCGTGTATGTGCTGTCGGCGATCACGCCTTCGCCGCGCCCGAAGCCGTGCACCGAGATGTCGCCCTGCCACCAGGTGAGCACGGGTTTGCCTTCGTATTCCTGGACGCGGAAGTTGGTCGCCGAGGTGTAGCGGGGCAGAGCCTTGAACCACACCAGCCCCCCGCTCGAGTCGAGGATCATCGGGCCCGCCTCGCCCGGGCCGGAGTACGGCGCGACGAACTCATCGCCGCTTGCCACCGCCGGCGAGGAGGCTGTGACCGATACGAGCGGCGGCTGTAGGTCTGGACGCGATTGGAAGCTCTGCTGTTCCGCCGCGCTGCCCGGGTGGATCGCCTCGGGTGTCGTCGAGATCTGATCCTGGGTCGAGATCCCGAACACGTCTACGATCGCCTCGCTGCCGGCGCCGCTGCGCAGACGGGCCTTGACGGTGACGCGCTCACCCTGCTGAAACGGGCTGCTCGGGAGGAAGCTCGCGCCGTCGCCCTGGGAGTAGGCCTCCAACCGCCCGCTGTGTGCGCCCGTACGCGAGCCCACGACGCTCAGCACGTTGATGTCCGCGGCGGGAGCGCCGAGGAAGCTGATCTGCGACTGTGGAGAGGCGTCGCGGCTGCCGGACAGCGGCGAGACGGTCACTGAGCCTGCCTTTAGGGCGGAGTTGTTCAATGCCGCCGGCGTGCACGTCGGCGCTGACTGCCCCAGTGCAGGCGCCGCATATCCGACGAGGCCCAAACCTACGGCCACCGCCGGCCCTAGGATGAGAGCGCGTATGGAGAGCATGGACCCGAAAGAGCATAAGAGAGTCGATCGACGGACCTTCCTGAAGACCGGCGTGATCGCCGGCGGGGCGATCGTCGGCGCCGGGATCGGCATCAAAGCAGTGGCCGACGCGACCGGCGGCTCCGGCCCCTCCACTGCGACCCCGCGTCGCTTTCCGACGCCGGTGCCCGCGGCCACGCCGTCCGTCAGCAGCCGCACACCGAACATCCTCGTGATCATGGTCGACCAGCTGCGCTTCCCTCAGTGGTTCTCGCCCTCGCAGCACAGCCTCTCGCTGCCACCCAACCTCGCGCGCCTGCGCCACGGCGCAGTCTCCTTCGCCCGCCACTACACCGCCTCCAACGACTGCACCCCCGCCCGCTCGACGCTGCTGACGGGCCTCTACACCCAGCAGACGGGCTGCATGATCACCGGCGGGAGCACGCTCGACCCCGGCTTCCCCACCTACGGCACGATGCTGCGCGAGCACGGCTACCACACGCGCTGGTTCGGCAAGTGGCACCTGACCCACCGCGACAACCACTGGACCCCGTTCACGGGCGAACGAGCGCTCGAGCGCTACGGCTTCGCCGGCGGCGTCTACCCCTCGCCCGACGGCGGCCCGGGGCAGGGCTGGCACACCGACCCGCACATCGCCGGCGCCTTCAGGGAGTGGTTCAAGCAGGAGGGTCGCGGCGAGCCCTGGTGCACCACGGTCTCGTTCGTCAACCCTCACGACATCGCCTGGTGGTATCGCTGGAGCGACCGGGTCCCGGCCGAGGTGACCGCCCCGGCGAGCGTGCAGCGCATGCCCCCCAACTACGAGACGCCGGAACTTCTCCTCGAGCGCCGTAAGCCGCGCCTGCAGCGCTCCTTCCAGGACACCTCCGCCGCCTCCTTCGGCCCGGTGCCGTTCACGGGACCGGAATTCGAAGGCCAGTGGCTCTCGTTCCTGGACCTGTACATGAAGCTCCAACGCGAGGTCGACCGCCACATCGGCCACGTGCTGCGGACGCTCGAGAGCGAGCCCGAGGTCGCGGCCAACACCGTGATCGTGTTCACCTCGGACCACGGCGAGTACGGCGCCTCGCACGGGCTGCGCGGCAAGGGCGCGAGCGCCTACGAGGAGGCGATCCGCGTGCCGCTGCTCGTCAAGGACCCGCGCGGGACCCTCACCACGGCGAGCACCCAGCCGCGCACCCAGCTCAGCTCCAGCGTCGACTTCGCCCCGCTGCTGCTGACGATCGCCACGGGCTCATCGGCCTGGCGCAGCGAGGGCCACTACTCGCACATCGCACCGCGCCTCGATTTGGCCAAGGTCCTCGCCGATCCGCAAGCGCCGGGACGCCCGTTCGTGCTGCACGCGACCGACGAGATCGTCACCGAGTTCGCCGTCGAGACCTACGCCGCGGATGCGCCCCTGCACGTGGTGGCCATGCGCACGCCAGAAGCCAAGTACGCCACCTACTCCAACTGGCCGATCGAAGGGATCGCGCCCCAGACCCAGGGCGAGGAAAGCGAGCTCTACGACTACTCCACCCAGACCGGGCGCATGGAGCTCCACAACAGCGCCGGGGAAAGCCCGCTCGAGAGCTCGCTGCGCGCGCAGCTGGAACGCGCCTTCCGCGACGAGCTGCGCGGCCCGCTGCCGCCGCGCCTGACCGAAGCCCACGCCCGCGGGTTCGCCGACTACTTCTCAACGGCGCGCAACGCAGTCGAGGCCTCCACCGAACGTCGCCGCGAACGCGAGGAACGCGGCGGCAATCCCACCCCCGGCCCGATCGGCGGCCCGGAAACCCTGGACCGCCTGCACCTCAAGCACGGGCAACGGGGCGCACGGCCGAAGCACCCATGACGGTGCCCGCCGCGCTCAGCGCCTGAACCGTCACATAGCGCCGGGAGGATCCGCCGGGGAGCGCTATGGCCGTCTCGAAACCTGTCTTGGCCACGCTCTCCAGCGGCGTGAGGCTCATGCTCGACGAGCCGGCGAGCACACGCCACGAGGCCACGCCGGTGGCCCCGTCCCAGCTCGCATACACGGTGGCCGGCGCGTGCGCCGCGGTGACTACGGCAAGCGAGGGCGGCGCGCTCGGCTGTCCGCTCCAGGGCATGCGAAAGACGCGGTAGGACTCATATGCCGAGGGTAGGTGCGCGTCAAACAGCAGCGCTCCGTTTGCCGCGAATTCGGTGAAGTAGGGCTCCTGGCCCCAGCCCACCATCCAGTCGCCACCGGCAAGCGCCTGCACGTTGCCCTGGCTGCCGGCCACCAGCGCCGGCGCATGGGTCTGGCTGCGCACGAGCGTCGCCGTCATGTGCTGCATGTCGAGGCTCACCTGGATGGCGCGCGACTGCGGGTGCGCGCGCGGTGTGGCGCCGTTGTCGAAGAACGTGATCGTGCCGTCGGGTTGCTGGCGCGCGTCGTGCTGGAAGGCCGTGCGCGTCCCTGGTCCCATCGTGAAGCTCGAGTGTCGCCCGCCGAGGCGCCAGTGCACGATCCCGGTGTGTGGGTCCACGTCGTAGGCCGTCCAGGTGTTGCGCGAATCGACCAGCAGGTCTCCGTCCTGCTCCACGTCGATGGCGTTGATGTGGAAGTAGTCAAACGGCGTCCTCTGGCTGGAGTGAGCGGCCGACACATACGATTCGCTCAGGGCCACGTGGTCGAGTGTGTGCCACTCGAACATCACCAAGCCCGTCTTCAGGTCGATCTCCTGCAGCAGCGTGTCTGCCACCGCCGCGTCCGGCAAGCCGCCAACCGACGTGAGGTCGCAGTCGACCCCGGCGTAGACGGTGATCAACGCCGTGTCCTGCGGGGTGATCTGGAACTCGTGCAGGTCGGGCTGGTAGCCGTTGCCCCCGCGAACGATCGCGATGTCCTGGTAGGCGCTGTCGGCGATCACCTCGCCGGCCTGACTGGAGCCCCCGGAGACGAGCGGGTCCTGCCACCAGGTGAGCACCGGTTTGCCTTCGTATTCCTGCACACGGAAGTCAGCCGCGCGGGTGCCGCTCGGGGAGAGCGGCTTGAACCACACCAGCTGCCCGCTTTCGTCGAGGATCATCGGCCCGTACTGCCCGGGGCCCGAGTAGGGCGCCAGGAAGACGTCGCCGGGGGAGACCTGCGGCGAGTGGGCGGTCACGGTCACCGTCGGTGGCTTCAGGTCGGGACGCGAGTGAAAGCTCTGGTAGTCGCGCGGGTTCGTGGGCACCGGCGAGGCGCCCCCGGCCGCACCGGCGGTGTCGGGCGTGGCCACCGTGAACCCCCAGGCGAAGGGGATCGTCTGGGTGCCCGTGCTCAACACGGCGTGAACGGTCACGTTCTCGCCGGGCACGAAGGGGTGAACGAGGACGAAGCTCGCGCCGTCGCCCTGCGAGTAGGCCTCCAGCTGGCCGGCGTGCGGCCCCGTGCGCGAGCCCGTCACGGTCACGCTCGAGAGCTCGCCCGCGGGTACGCCGAGCATCGATATCTGCGTGTCGGGCGAGGCGTCCCTGCTGTGCGGCGCCGGGGAGACCGTCACCTGGCCGTCGGCCAGCAGCGACGAGACGTTCAGCTGCGGCGGGTAGCAGCGCACCGGCGTCGAGGAGGCGGCCATAGCCGGAGCGGAGGAGCACAAGAGGGCTCCCAGCAACGTGGCCGCATATGCCGGCGAGAGCAGTCCGGCGAGCGCCCGCGGCACGACGCTCGTCAGGCTTTGACCGTCGCCGAGACCGCAAGCACGGCGCCCGAGGCGTCCAGCGCCTGCACCGCTACGTAGGGCCCGGCGCCGGCCGCGGAGAGCGTGGTCTGAAAGCCGCTCTTGGCCGTCGTGGCCACTGGTGCGAGCGAGCCGAAGCTCGTCCCGGCCAGCACCCGCCAGCCCGCCACGTTGGTCGCGCCGTTCCAGCTCACCGACACCGACAGGCCCGACCCAGCGGGCTTGGCGATGACAGACGGCACGCTCTTCGGCTGCGCGCTCCAGGGCGCGAGGTAGGTGCGGAAATCCTGCACGTTCTTGCCGAGCGTTCCGTCGAGCAGCACGTGGCCCGAGGAGTCGTACTCGGTGAAGTTGGGCAGGCCGCCGTAGCCCATCAGCCAATCGCCGCCCGGCAGGCTCAGGGTGTTGCCTTGGCTGCTCGCCAGCAGCGTCGTTGAGGGATTGGCGAACTGCTTGACCAGCGTGGCCCTGTGGGTGGCAGTGTTGGCCGAGATCAGCAGGCCGCGCGACTGCTTCTCCTTGGGCGGGTCCGAGCCGTTGTCGAACACCGAGACCAGCCCGCGTGGCTGGAACTCGGCGTCGTGCTGCCAGTAGAACTGGGTGCCCGCGCCCTGCTTGAAGCTCGAGTGCTTGCCGCCGAGACGCCAGCGGATGGCGCCGCTGTGGAGGTCAACGTCATACAACCCCCAGGTGCTGCGCGAGGACAGCAGCACGTCGCCATTCGTGCCCGGATCGACGGAGTTGATGTGCACGTAGTCCCAGGGCGAGCTCGAGTGCGAGACGGGTTTATACGATTCGGCAGGCGGGATGTGCCCGAGCGCGTGCCATTCCCACATGACGAGGCCCGTCTTGACGTCGATCTCCTGGACGACAGAGTCGAGGATCACGCCGTTGGCGGCGCCGTGCACGGAGGACAGGTTCATGTAGATCGGGTCGAACATGTCGATCCAAGCGGTGTTTTCGCCCGACAGCCTGATCTCGTGCAGGTCGGCGTGATAGCCGTTGCCCGCGCGTACCCTCGCCACGGGCTCATAGGAGGTGTTGTAGATCTCGTCTTCACCTTGGCCGAAGCCGACTTCGAGGATGTGCCCCTGCCACCAGCTCAGCACGGGCTTGCCTTCGTATTCCTGCACACGGAAGTTGGTCGCGGCCTCGCCCGCGGGCAGCGGGTGGAACCACACGAGGCTGCCGTTCTGTTCGGTGATCATCGGCCCGGCCGTGCCCACGCCCTGGTAGGGCGCCAGGAACAGGTCGCCGGGCGCCGCGCCCCCCTTCGCCGGCGTCGTGATGTGCACGGTCGAGGGGGCGAACGACGGGGTGGTGCTGTAGCGCTGGACGGCGTGCGGGTCGCCTGGGCTGGTCGGGAACTGCTTTTGGCTGACTGGGGCCTGGTGGGCGATCGTGAAGGACGTGCGCACCTGGCTGGTCCCGGCGCCCGTGCTCACGCTCGCCGTGACGCTCACGTGCTCGCCCGCCGAGAAGGAGTGGGAGGGCAGGAAGCTCTCGCCCGTGCCCGTGGAGTAGGCACGCAGGACGCCGCCGTGGTTGCCGCTGCGCGAGCCGACCACGTGCACGCTGGTGACACGCGTGCCGGCCGTGCCCAGGAAGCTGATCTGGGTGCTCGGCGAGGCGTCCGGCGTCCCCGGCTCGGGCGAGACGGCGAGCGCATTGGAGGCAGCCGCCTGCACGGCTTGGCTGGCCGATGAGGTGCTGCCGGCGCACGCCGCCAGCGCGGCCGCTGTGGGGAGGGCGACGAGGCAGGCGGGGAGGATCTTGAGCTTCATGGGGGGAGGAACTTACAACCCTGTCCGGGCGCTTGCGTCAGTCATTGGCGGTGAACGTGCTCGAGGTTCCGATCACGCGGCCGTTCGCGCCGAGCGCCTGCACCTCGAGGCTCGGGTAGCTCTTGGGCACGGAGATCGCTGTCTCGAAGCCGGACTTGGCGGCACTCGCCACGGCTCTTAGCTGCCCGGCGCTCGTGCCGGCGAGCACCCGCCAGCCGACGAGCGCCGTGGCTCCGTTCCAGCTGGCGTACACGGTCGTCTTGCCGCTGCTCGTGCGGGCCGCGCCCACGGGCGGCGTCGTTGGCTGCCCCACCCACTGCTCGAGCGTCGAGCGGTAGCTGAGGTCGGGTCCGGGGAACTGCCCCTGGAGCAGCAGCTTGCCCGAGCTGGTGAACTCCGACAGGTACGGTTCGGAGCCCCAGCCGACGAGCACGTTCCCGTTGGCAAGCGGCTGCGTGTCGCCCATGTATTCGGATTCGAACTCGCCATCGCCCCTGTACTGGGAGACGAGCGTCGCCGTGTGGGCGCTCTGGTCCAGCTCGAGCACGAGGCCGCGGGACGGCCCCGTCGCCGGGACGGATGTTCCGCCGCCGGTCAGCTGACAGCAGTGGTCGTCGAACATCGTGACCGTCGAGCTGCCCACCAGCCTCGCGTCGTGCTGCCACTGGAAGTCGGCTCCCGGGCCGAGCCTGAAGCTCGAGCGGTTGCCGCCGAGGGTCCACTCGATCCTGCCGGTTTCGATGTCGACCAGGTAGGCGCCCCACGTGTTGCGCATCGAGACGAGGAACGTTCCGCCGCCGGTCAGGTCGATCGCGTTGACGTGGTAGGCGTCCCAGGGGAAGCCGTTGGTGGGAAGCGAGGCCTGCGACTGGCCGAGCGGGATGTGCTCGAGCGCGTCCCAGTTGCGCAGGAGCTTGCCCGTCTTGAGGTTGTACTCCTGGACGGCCGAGTCGACCAGCGCGCCGTTGTAGGCGCCGCCGTACTTGGAGAGGTCCATGGGGATGTTCTTGTTCGCCGTCACCCAGGCGTCTTCGCCGCTGATCAGGAACTCGTGCAGCGTGAGCACCCAGCCGTCCGTGGCTTTCAGTCTCGCCACCTGCTGGTAGTGCTGGTTGACGACCACGTCTTCACCGGTTTCGGTCGCGCCCGTGTTCGTCACGCGGCCCTGCCACCAGGCGAGCGCCGGCTTGCCTTCGTAGCTCTGCAGGCTGAGGTTGACCGCGACGACCTTCTCCGGCACCGGCTGGAACCAAACCGGGTGCAGGTTGCCATCGAGGATCATCGGTCCGCTCTGGCCGATGATCGGTGGTTCGTTGAGGTCATAGAAGTTGGTCGTGAGGAGGTAGCCCGGCGCCAGCCGGGCCGACGGCGCCCGGTAGGTGCTGCGGATCACCGGGGGATGAAGCCCGGGTGCTGTGACGAAGCTGTAGGCGTCGTCGGTCGTGTACTTGCCGAGCGGGGCCCCGTGCGAGCCGGCGAAGGCCACCGTCAACGCTAGGAAGCACGCGAGCACGCCGGCGATGACCAGCGCGAAGCGCCTGGGCGCCGAGCCGAGCGCGGGGTCGGGGCGGGGAACCTGGGTGAACGTGATCACGGCGGCCACGGCGGCCAGGCCCGCGCCGATCAGGTAGGCGAGCGCGAAGCCGTGGGTCAGCGCCTGGGCCACCTGTTGGCCTGTACCGATCAGGTGGGTCGTGCGCTGGGTGGCAAAGGAGATCAGCAGCGCGAGACCGAGACCGCCGCCGACCTGGCGCGAGGTGTTGACGAGGCCCGAGGCGAGCCCCGCCTGGCCCTCCTTGGCGCCCTGGGTGGCGGCGATCGTCGAGGGCACGATCGACATGGCGATGCCCGCTGCCGTGAGCACCCCGGGGATGACCACGTACACGAGCGGGCTGCCGCTGGAGTTGATGCGCGTGAACAGCAGCAGTCCGCCGCTCAGCATGATCAAGCCGCTGCCCAGCACGGGACGCACGCCGAACTTGCTGACGAGTTTGCCGGCGCGCGAGGCGATGAGCATGATCGTGAGCGTCATCGGCAGGAACACGAGGCCCGCGTGCAGTGGTGAGAGGCCGAGCACCTGCTGCATGTAGAGCGAGCTCACGAACCACATCGGGAACAGCGAGGCGCTGAACAGCAGCACGATCGTGTTGGCTGTGCGCAGCGGCTTGGTCAGCTCTTTGAAGGGGATCAGCGGCGCCGAGGCCACGCGCGACTCGATCGCGCCGAACATCCCCAGCAGGACCAGCCCCACGGCGATCGGCCCCAGCGCGTCGGGCGTGCCCCAGCCCTTCAGGCCGGCTTCCACGACCCCGTAGACGAGCACCATCTGGCCGATCGTCAGCGTCAGCGCACCGGCGAGATCGAAGCTCCTGCCGTCCTTGACCCGGCGGCGCTCGCTGACGAGCGCATAGGCCACGACCGCCACGGCGAACGCGATCGGGGGGTTGATCAGCAGCACCCAGCGCCAGCTGAGCACTTCGGTGATGATCCCGCCGAGCAGCACACCGGCGGCGCCGCCGAGTCCGTTCATCGCCGCCCACGTGCCAATCGCACGATGGAGCTTGGGGCCCGGTGGGAACGATGCGGTGATGATCGCCAGCGAGGTCGCCGCCATCAGCGCGCCGGCAAGGCCTTGCAGCGCACGCGCGGCGATCAGCACCAACTGGCTGGGCGCCGCGCCTCCCGCCAGCGAGGTGAGCGCGAACAGCACCAGCGCGAGCACCAACGTGCGGCGCTGGCCGAAGTGATCGGCCGCGCGGCCACCCAGCATCAGGAAGCCCGCGAACGTGATCGCATACGCGTCGACGACCCACTGCAGGTCCGGTGAGGAGAAGCCGAGGCTCGACTGAATCCGCGGCAGCGCGACGTTTACGATGCTCAGGTCGAGGATGACCATGAACTGGGCGACGCAGCAGACGGCCAGCAGCCAGCCCAGGCCCCGCCCACCCTCGGCGGTCGAGCCCTCTGTCACCTCTGCTGTCGGCTTCGCCTGGACGCTCACGAGCACCCGCCGGTCTTACGTTCGCTCAAAGAGCGGCTGGTAGGGTGAGTCACCGAGCCCTCGAGTGAAATTTGGAGCCCGGCCCATGAAGAGAACGCCACTGATCGCAATGCTAACGCTCGTCGCGAGCACCCTCGCGATCGCCGGCTGCGGCGGCAGCTCGGGGAGCTCGTCCTCCGCCACCTCCACGACGAGCAGCACACCCGCGGCCACGACGCCGAGCACGACAAGTACGACGACGACTCATAAGCACAAGTCCAAGCCGGCGTATTAGAAGGGCTCATCCCGCCCCTCCTGAGC
Organism: Solirubrobacteraceae bacterium; assembly: GCA_036264155.1. Classification (GTDB taxonomy): domain Bacteria; phylum Actinomycetota; class Thermoleophilia; order Solirubrobacterales; family Solirubrobacteraceae; genus Palsa-744. Next base: position 9,481 of record DATARM010000124.1, on the reverse strand, counting down.
TCGGGAACGAGGCCGCATAGCTGATGACCGCGACCGCACGCGAGCTTGCGAGCGTGTGGCCCGATGAGTCGAGGGCCTGGACCTCCGCGTAGCCGTATTTGGTCGGCAGCGTGGTCGTGCTCTCGAAGCCGGCGACGGGGACAGTGGCCTGGGCGGTGAGCGTGGCGGGGGTCTTGCCCGCGAGCACCCGCCACGAGGAAACGTCGGTGGCACCGTTCCAGCTGGCGTGCACGATCGTCTCTTCGCCCGTGTTGTTGAGGTCGGCCAGGATCGCCGGTGGGCTCTGGGGCTGCGCGCTCCAGGGGAAGCGGAAGGCCCGGTAGAAGGACATGTCGAGGGGCTGGTGGGCGTCGAAGAGCAGCGAGCCGCTCGGGCTGTACTCGCTGATCGTGGGCACCGCGCCGTAGCCGATCACGGCGTTTCCATCGGCGAGCGTCTGCATGTTGCCCTGGCTGGCGGCCAGCAGCGGCGGGTCGGGGTGGGTGTAGGAGGAGAGGAGGCGCGCCTTGTGGGTGGTGAGATCGAGCGCGATCCGCAGCCCGCGAGACTGGTGGTGGATCGGGGGGTTGGAGCCGTCGTCGAAGATCGTGATCGCACCGCCCGGCAGCAGGCGCGCGTCGTGCTGCCATGCCGTCTGCGTGCCCGGCCCCATCGCGAACGAGCTCTTGTTGCCTCCGAGGCGCCACAGGATCTTGCCGCTGCCGGCTTCGAGCTGGTAGGTGGCCCAGGTGCTGCGTGCGGAGATCAGGAGGTTGCCGTCGGGCTCGGGGTCGATCGAGTTGAGGTGGAAGTAGTCCCACGGTTCGGGGCCGCTTGGCGCTTCGACTTCCGACTCCGAGGCGCCGACATGGTCGAGGCTGTGCCATTCCCAGCGAACGAGCCCGGTGTGCAGGTCGATCTCCTGGATCGCCGTGTCGATGATGGCGCCCCCGCGCGAGCCCTTGACCGCCGTGAGGTCACAGCGAACGGGGTTGAAGGCGGTGATGTAGGCGACGTCGTGAGGCGCGAGCTGGAAGTCGTGCAGGTCGGCGTGCAGTCCGTTGCCGCCGGGGACCCTGGCGACCGTCTGGTAGTGGGAGCTCATGATCAGGTCTTCGCCCTGCCCGAAGCCGAGCGAGAGCACGCGCCCCTTCCACCAGGTGAGAACGCGCTGAGATTCGTAGGTTTGCTCGCTCAGGTTCTCGGCCGTTTCGCCCGCCGGCAGCTTGTCGAACCACACGAGCTGTCCCTGGGGGGAGTAGATCAGCGGCCCGTACTGGCCGGGCCCGGGACCGTTGGTCGTAAGGATGTCGCCGGTCGCGGGGTCGTGGTCGGGCACGGTGACGGTCATCAGCGGGGCCTCGACGCCGGGCAGCGTGTAGAAGCTCTGGTAGTCGGCGGGCGCCGCCTGCGGGTTGGGGAACTCCGACGTGCCGGCAGTCGCGTAGGGGGTGTCGATGTGGAACTGGAACGCCAGGTGCCGGGTGCGCGCCACGAGGGTGAGCATCACGATCACGCGCTCCCCGAGGCGGAACGGCTTGTCGGGAACGTAGCTGGCGCCGTCGCCCTGGGAGTAGGCGGCCAGATGCCCCCGGTGCTTGCCGGAGCTCGAGCCGATGACCACGACTTCCCTGATGTTGGCGGGCGCGATGCCGAGGAAGCTGATCTGGGTGTGGGGGTTGGCCGTGTCGGTTCCCGGCTCGGGCGAGACGTCGACGCTGGTGCCCGCCAGACGCGCCTGGTGTTCGAGCGTTGTGGGCAGGCACAGCGGCGAGGCCCCGGCGACACTTGACTTGGCCTTCGAGGACTTGAACACGCCGAAGGTGGGCGAGCCCGTGACGAGAGCGGCGACGATCCATGCGAGCACCACGACCGAAAGGGCGATGTATCTGATTCGCATATGAGGGGTGGTCCGGCGCGGCGTGCCGGCGGGACAATATCGGGGAACCCCAGCGGCCCAGGCGTCGATGCTGCAAACGTGGCGATCCTTACCGAGTTCTTAATACGCATCGGCTGTGCCCGGTGTCGTAGGCTTGGGTGCATGGGGATGAGGGCGCTCGCGGCGCTGGGCATGACAACTGTGGCGATGACTCTCGCCGGCCCGTCCACGGCCGCCCTCGCGAGCGGCGACGCCACCGCGACCAGCCAGTACCTCGCCGCGAACTACACGCTCGTGCACACGGCGCGCTCCTACTTGCGCCGCGCGGAAGCGGCGCCGCTGAAGGTGCTCGCGCAGGTGACCCGCGAATGCCCGCGGGCGGCTGCAGGCTCGCCCCAGGACCCGCAGTCGACAGAACTGAGCGACGAGGTGATCGGCGCGATGGTGATCGCCGCTTACCACCTCGACGTGCCGGGCCTGCGGCGCTTCGTCAGCCAGACCTCGCACCTGCACTGGAGCAGCAAGAGCGCAACGAACGCAGTGAGGGCCTATGCGGCCAAGCTGAAGGTGCTGGCGGACCTCGCCCCACCGAACCTCTGTGCGGACGTGCGCGCGTGGGCCGCCAGTGGCTATGAGACGCTGCCGGCGAGCACGCTGCACTTCGACGCGATCTTCTTACCCGCCTGGGTCGCGATCGGCCTGTTGCCGGGATCGTTGAAGCCGTTTGAGAGCTCAGCCCAGAAGGGTGTGCTCGCGCGCTCCAACGCGCTTGAAGTAGAACTGACTGACGGCGAAGCCAGGGCCGTGGAATCGTGGGGCAAAATCATGAACGAGCTGGAACTGGAGCCCTAGGGCGGAGGCGTCCCAGCTCAGGCCACGGCGCGTAGGTGGCGGTAGGGGGCGCCCTCGCGCAGCTCGCGCACGAGCGCGTCGACGACGCCCTCCTCGTCCTCCTCGCGTCCGTCTGTGACGGCGCCGATCACCGCCCGCTTGCGCTCGAGCAGCGCGGAGATGGTCTCATCGACTGTGTTGGCAGCCAGCAGGTAGTAGGCGTTGACGGCGTCCTGCTGGCCGATCCTGTGGCAGCGATCCTCGGCCTGGTCGTGCTTGGCGGGCGTCCAGTCGAGCTCGAGGAACACGACGTTGGAGGCGCGGGTGAGCGTGAGCCCGTGACCGGCCGCCTCGATCGAGCACACGATCAGCTGGTTGCCTGGCCGATCGGGCTCCTGGAAGGCCTGCACGGATCTGTCGCGGGCGGCGTGGCTGTCGGCTCCAAGGATGTGCAGGGCGGAGGGGAAGTGCTCGATCACCGCGCGCTGGATCTCGCGGTGGTGGGCGAACACGACCAGCCGCTCGCCGGAGGAGCAGAAGTCGTGGATCCAGGTGAGCGCGGCGTGGAGCTTGCCCCGCGCGGCCAGCACCTTGAGCGCGTTCAGACGCACCAGGCGCTCGGCTCGCAGCGCAGCGGCGACCTTGGCGTCGAGCTCACGCAGGTCCAGCGGCTGGGAGCGCAGCCAGGCGACGAGGTCGCGCTCGGCCAGGCGATACTCGGACTCGTTGTCGAGCTCCACCGGCACCACGGCACGGGTCTTGGCGGGCAGCTGGGTGAGCACGTCCTCCTTCAACCGCCGCACGAAGCAGCGCGCACGCAGATGCCAGTGCAGCCGCAGGTGGGCGTCGGGGCCCCGGAAGCGCTCGCCGAACTTGACCCCCGAGCCGAAGTCCTCCAGGCGCCCGAGGATGCGCAGCTGCGAGATCAGCTCGGCGGGACGGTTGACCACGGGGGTCCCTGTGAGCGCGAGCACGATGCTCTCGGGCGCCATCTGCCCAGAGAGCCGCTGCACGGCCTGGGTGCGCTTGGCGGCCGCGTTCTTGCAGTAGTGGGACTCGTCGAGGATCAGCGCGTTCGGCCGAAGCGCCGCCAGCTCATCCAGGCGCGGGGCGAGGATGTCGTAGTTGACGATCGTGACGTCCGCCGCTGGGATCGGCTCGCCCCCGCCGGTGCCGCTGAGCGTCTGCGCGCTGCGTTGAGGCAGCCAGCGCTCGAGCTCGCGCAGCCAGTTCAGCTTGAGGCTCGCCGGGCACACCACGATCGCCGGATAGGCGCCCGCCGCCTCGATCGTGGCCAGCGCCTCGATCGTCTTGCCGAGACCCTGCTCGTCGGCCAGGAAGGCTCGCCGCTGGGAGAGCAGATAGCTGACGCCGGCGCGCTGGAAGGGCTTCAGCTCGCCGCTCAGCCCAGGGACGACCAGGGGGGCGTCGGTCGCAGCCGAGAGGTCAACGAGGCCTGCCGCCGCCGCGTGCTGCTCGCGGATCTCCTGTAGCTGCTCGAGCGCGTGGGGCTCGACCCAGGCCCCGCTGGAGGCGAGGAAGCGATCGAGCTCGGGCACGCAGAAGGGATCTGCACGGATGCCCGGCAGTCGGGCGTGCTCGCGGGCGGACATCCGGCGTGGCTGTGGGCGGGGCTGGAGCGCGCCGCGCAGCGCGCTGAAACGCTCGAGCAGCGAGGGGTCGTGACCGGGGGCGAGCACGAAGCTCTCCTCCTCGTGCACGCTCGATAGCTCGAGCACGGCGGGCGGGGCGGGACGCCCATCGGCGAGCGCGGCTGCGCAGCGCTTGGCCGCATGGCTCATCCAACCATCGAGCTTGGCCTCGACCAGGCGCCAGGACTCGAGCGTGAGCGGCACGGTGGCGCCGCCGTCGACCATGGTGGCCCGCTCGCGCAACACCTGGGGCAGGCGCATCGGGTCGCCGAGCAGCAGGAACACGGGCTCCTCGCTCGAGCCCTGGACCTCGATGTTGCCGCGCCACGTGGTCGCCCGGGTGAGCCACGCGGAGACACGAGGGTCGACCGAGGCGTCAAGATGGGAGATCAGCTCGAGCAGCTGCTCGGCGGTGTGCTCGACGGCGGCCAGCCCGACAGAGCCGGCGGGGCCCTCGGCGCTGCGCAACCCGGCCTGCCCGGCCAGCACCCGCGCCAGGCGTGCGTGAGCACCGCCGATGAGGATCCAGTGCTCGCCGCGGCGGTCGCGACGGAACTCGACGTCGTGGTGGGCGCGCTCGATCGGCTCGCGGTCGGCGCGCGCGCCCTCGGCGGGGGTGGCCCGCGCGGAGAGCGCGCGGCGGACCGTCTCGCTCAGGCGCAGGCGCCCCGTGCCCTCGCCGACATCCTCGAGCAGTCCCGTGGCATGGTCGTCGAGCGGCACCAGCGCGCGCCCGATGGCGGGCAGCTCGCGCGCGTCGGGGTGTTCGAGCAGGGTGGCCACGGCCGTGGCGGGACCGTCGGTTGCGAAGCTCAGCCACCAGTCGGCGTCGGGCCGTACGAGATCGACGAAGCACTCGTCACGTCTGCGCCGGGCCCGGCGGCGGCCGATCGCCCGCTCCAGCCCGCCGCTCAGGTCAGGCTCGCCCTGGAGCCCTGAAAATAGATTTGCCAGGGCCTCGGCCTGCTCGGGTTCGAGCGGTATGCACCAGGCGCGCTGCACTGGATCCCAGCGCCTGCCGGGGATGGCGCGCAGGAGCTGGCGCAGATCCTCGTCGTAGGGGAAGCGCAGCACGGCCTCCTCGTGGGCGAGCTCGGCGGAGAAGGGCAGCGCAGACACGTAAGCCAAGCACGATAGGCCTCCTCGGGGATGGCTGGGGCCTACGCGTCGCGGTCGACTTGGGCGAGGCTCTTGTTGATCGAGCGCGTCAGCGCCCCCTGCACGATCACGGCCACGCCGGGGATCGGCGAGGCGAGCCGGATGTCGTAGACGAAGCGCGTGCCCGTGCCCTCGGGCGCGAAGGTCATCACGCCCACGTGACCGCGCAGCGGGCTGCCCTTGGTGATGCGGTAGACGATCCGCTCGGGAACGACGAACTCGGTGACTGTCTCCTCGAACGGAGGCAGCGGACCGATCTGCAGCTTGCGCACGGAGCCCACGCCGTTGCGCTGGCCGTCCTCACCGTCGCGCAGGCGGGTGACCTTGGCGCCGAACACCTCGGCCAGGTTCTCGTGCTCGGCGAGGTGAGCGAAGATCAGCTCAGGCGCCTTGGCGAAGGTGTGCTCGATGTGGACGTGATGGGCGCGCATCAGCATGAGTGTATGGGTCGGCCGCTGGTGAGGATCTTGGCGCCCACGCGGGCGGGTGCTCAGCGCGGGCTGGAGCGGGCGGTGGAGAGTTCCTCCAGACGCTCGAGCGCGTCCGGTGTGCCCATCGCGAGGATCACATCGCCTGAGCTCAGCTGCGTCTCGGCGGGTGGTTGGGGCTGGAAGTCAGCGCCGCGGCGCACGCCCACGATCATCGAGCCGCCGCGGATGTCGCCGACGGTCTGCCCGACGGCGCCGCAGCCATCGTCGAGGCGGATCTCCTCCATGCGGTATTCGGAGTTGACGTCGACCACGCCGCTCAGCTGCGGATGCAGGGCCAGGCGCGCCATCTCGGTGCCGCTGGCCTTGTAGGGGGAGATCACGCGATCGGCGCCGGCGCGCTTGAGCTTCTTCTCGGTGTCCTCGTTGGCGGCGCGCGCCACGATCGCGATGTTGGCGCGCAGCTCGCGGGCGGTGAGCGTGATGAACACGTTGTCAGCGTCCGAGTCGGCGCAGGCGATGATCGACACGGCGCGCTCGATGCCCGCGCTCAGCAGCACCTCGTCCTCGGCCGCGTCGCCCTCGATGAAGCTGATGCCCAAGCCCTCGGCGCGGTGGCGGTTGCGGTTCTCGGCGTCGATCACCACGTACTCGGCGCGCGCCGCATGCAGGTCGCTGGCGACCTGGCGTCCCACGCGGCCGAAGCCGCAGATGATGTGGTGGTCGGTGAGCGAGTCGATCATCCTCTGCATGCGCCGGGCGGCCAGCAGATCGCCGAGGTGACCTGCGACGAAGAACTCGGTGACGGTGGCGAGCGCGTAGAAGAGAGTACCCACGCCCAGGATGGTCAGCGCGACCTGGACGATCTGCCCAGCGGTGGAGTGCGGCTGGGGAAAGCCCCCGACGGTCGCCGCCGTGTCCAGCGCCCAGCGAAACGAGTACCACAGGCCCGAGCCCTCGCTGAGCGACAGGCCGATCGCGCCCGCCACCAGCAGCCCGGCCGCGACAGCGGCGAGCGTGATGATGCGCTTGGCGAAGATCGACAGCTGGCGGTGTGTGGCCGGTCCGGTGCGCTCCGGCGTGCGGTGCAGGGTGCGATCGAGTTGGGACACGGGCCGCCCACGATAGGCGCAGAGGGAGACATGCGCGAGCGCCAGACCCATGCGCTGTGGCGCTCGAACACTGGATCGGCGCGCAACAGCTGTCCGCTAAGCGATTGGAGTGGGTCCCACCAGGTTATAAGTGCCTTGTGGCGCCACGCGTGCCACGGGAGCCGGCCTGGGAGAGGGAGCCCGGCCATGCTTGTCAACTTCAAGAGGGAGAAGGTATGCGACGGATCATTGGATGCGCCATTGCGGCAGTGGCTGCGATGGCGGTGGCCGCAGGTGCGGCACAGGCCTCGGAACTGACGGTCATCTACAACGGCACGCTGGGCTACGCCCACATCAGCTCGACCGCGAGCCCCCCGGGCTCGAACAACTTCTCGTGCAAACCGTCGGCGGCGCACCCGCGGCCGGTGATCCTCGTGCACGGCACGTTCGCCGACATGGCAGACAGCTGGCAGGCTCTCTCGCCGCTGCTCTACAACCACGGCTACTGCGTGTACGCGTTCAACTACGGCTCATACGCCGGGTCGGGCCTGCTCGGGATCTACGGCACGGGCAACATCGCCCAGTCGGCCGAAGAACTGTCCGGCTTCGTCAACCGCGTGCTTACCTCGACGGGCGCCAGCCAGGTCGACCTGGTGGGCCACTCACAAGGCGGCATGATGCCGCGCTACTACCTGAAGTACCTCGGCGGCGCAGCGAAGGTGCACACGCTGGTGGGCCTCGCGCCCTCCAACCACGGCACCACACTGCTCGGCCTGGCCACGTTGGCGGGCTACTTCCCGGGCGCGGATGCGTTCCTGGGCATCCTCTGCCCGGCGTGTGAACAGCAGACGGCGGGCTCGTCGTTCATCACCGGGCTGAACTCCGGCGGGGACACCGTGGCGGGCGTCAACTACACGGTGATCGAGTCGGAGTACGACGAGGTCGTCACCCCCTACACCTCAGCCTGGCTGTCAGGCTCGAAAGTGAACAACGTCAACCTCCAGTCACAGTGCTTCCTGGACGCGGGCGAGCATCTCTCGATGCCCTACGACCACATCGCAGACGCAGATGTGCTGAGCGCGCTCGACCCCGAACACCCGCAGCATCCGGCCTGCTATCCGGTGTTGCCGGTCGTGGGCGGCTAACGGCGGCGCCTGGCGGCGCGGCGCGAGGAACCCCCCTCCGCCGCGCCGCACGCGCCGTGGGCATCGTGACTGCGACAATGCGCGCAATGCGCCGCCCGCTCGTCACGGTTCTCCTGGCCACAGCTGCGCTGCTGGCAGGGTGCGGCAAGGGCCAGCAGACGGCGGCGACGCGCACGGTCACCGTCGTGGCCTCAGAGCAGTCCAAGGCGTCGGGCGAACAGGGCTCCTCGAAGGCCCAGGCCTTCGCGCGGGCGGTGAACCTGCGCCCCAGCGATGTGCCCGGCTTCCGCAGCAAGACGAAAGAAAGCAGTCAGAAGACGCCAGCTGAAAAACGCCTGGGCGAAGAACTGCAGCACTGCGTGGGCACCAGGAGCGAAAAGCGCCCGCTGCTCGAAGAAAGCTCGCTGAGCTTCCAGCGCGGCGCCTCGATCGCCCAGCAGAGCGTCAGCTCCTCCGTCACCGTCGCCCGCTCCAAGGCGATCGCCGGCGAAGAACTGAAGGCGATGGGCAGCGCCCACGCGAGCTCGTGCCTGGTCAAGTACCTGACCGGCCTGTTCGCCGGATCGTCGAGAAGCGGCGCGAAGATCGGGCCGGTCAAGGTCGCCCACGGAACTCCCCCGGCGGCGGGGACCGCGGGCAGCTTCGGGCTGAGGGTCAGCACCTCGATCATCGTTCGCTCGGTACACGTCCCCTTCTACCTCGATCTGCTCGGATTCGTGGAGGGATCCAGCGAGGTGATGCTGCAGACGTCGGGCATCCCCGAGCCCTTCCCGGCGACTGCCGAGCAGCAGCTGTACACGCTGCTGCTCGAACGCGCCAAGGCGCACGCCTCAGAAGTTCAGTGAGCGCCGAGATCATCGACCTGCGCTACGGCGGGCGCACGGGGGCGCTGGGCGCGTGGGTCGACGGCGAGACGTTGATCGACTGCGGGCCGAGCGCCTGCCTACCGGCCCTGCTGCAGGGCCTCGGCGAGCGTCGACCGGAGCGACTGCTGTTGACGCACATCCATTTCGACCACGCGGGCGCCGCGGGCGCGCTCCTCGCCCACTGGCCCGAGCTTCCCGTGTTCGTGCACCCGCGTGGCGCTCCCCACCTGATCGACCCCTCGCGTCTGGTGGCCAGCGCGCGGCGGGTGTTCGCTTTCGGCCGCGAGCCGGTGTTCGTGCGCGAAGGCGGCTCGATCGGCGCGGTCGTCGACATGGAGAAGGTCCTCCGCTGCCCCGTCCTTTTCCTCGGCCTCTCGCTTCCCGAACACGGCTATCACGCCCCGAACGAGAACTACGACTGGCAGCAGGCGAGCGGCGGCATGGTCGCGTTC
>DATARM010000087.1:0-19007 GCA_036264155.1 Solirubrobacteraceae bacterium | reverse complement strand
CAGCGCTCGCCCTTGAGGAACAGCTTCTGTCCCTCGCGGCGGCACTGCTTGCACTGGGGGCTCGTGTCTCTAGCCATCTGCTAGACCCTCCGCCGCTTGCGAGGTCGGCAACCGTTGTGGGCCTGGGGGGTGACGTCCTTGACGCCCGTCACTTCCAGTCCCGCTGCCTGCAGCGAGCGGATCGCCGTCTCGCGACCCGAGCCGGGTCCCTTGACGTAGACCTCGACCTTCTGCAGGCCCTGTTCGAGGCCCTTGCGGGCAGCCGCATCGGCTGTCACCTGGGCGGCGAACGGGGTCGACTTGCGCGAGCCCTTGAAGCCGGCGCCGCCCGCTGACTCCCAGGCGATGACGTTGCCCAGGGTGTCGGTCAGCGAGACGATCGTGTTGTTGAACGAAGTCTTGATGTGCGCCTGGCCGACGGGGATGTTCTTTTTCGGCTTGCGCCGGCCGCGTGCACGTTTGGGAGCGGGAGGCACTACTTCTTACCCGCTTTCTTCTTGCCCGCCACCTGCATCCGCTTGGGACCCTTGCGGGTGCGGGCGTTGGTCTTGGTCTTCTGTCCACGTACGGGCAGGCCACGGCGATGGCGCAGACCCCGGTAGCAGCCGATCTCCTGCAGTCGCTTGATGTCCTGCGAGCGCTCGCGTCGCAGATCGCCCTCGACGGTGAGCCCGTCGTCGATCGCGTCGCGCAGCTTGGACACCTCGTCCTCGGTGAGGTCGCGGATGTAGGTGTCGGGGTTGACCCCGACCTGGCTGAGGACCTTGTTGGACGTCGAGCGCCCGATCCCGTAGATGTAGGTGAGGCCGATCTCAGAACGCTTGTTCAGAGGGAGATTTACGCCAGCAATACGCGCCACTAGCCCTGCCTCTGCTTGTGGCGCTTGTTCTGGCAGATCACCAGCACCACCCCATGGCGGCGGATGATCTTGCACTTCTCGCACATCGGCTTGACCGACGGTCTTACCTTCATGATCCCTTTCAGCGGCTGTGTTCCGGCGACGCGGCTCTGGCTGCCGTTGCGGCTGCCGCTACCAGGTCGTGGATTACCCTTGGGCAGACGAAGCGCCTGGCGCACGGGCAGGACTGGTGATGGTAGCAACTTCGCTCGGGCGATTCCTCCCGGTGCCTCGGACCAGCGCGAAGCTGGCCGGCGCGGCTACTTTGGCGGCTCAGCTTGCGCCCGCGACGCCCTCCGTGAGCGCCTCGCCGGCACGCTCCTCGGCCGGCAGGTGCCAGGGCGTGAGCACGCGCGGCCCCTCGCCGGTGATCGCCACGGTGAACTCGAAGTGCGCAGCGGGGGAGCCGTCCTGCGAGAAGATCGCCCAGTTGTCAGCGCCCACGCGCACGGCCGGGCGCCCGGCCGTGGTCATCGGCTCGATCGCCAGCACCATCCCCTCCTCCAGCATCGGGCCCTTGCCGGGCTTTCCATAGTTGGGGACCTGCGGGTCCTCGTGCATGCTGCGCCCCACGCCGTGGCCGACGAGCGAGCGCACGACCGCAAGGCCCGCACCCTCGGCCACACGCTGGATCGCATTGGAGACGTCGCCCATGCGGTTGCCCACGCGGCACTGCGCCACGCCCGCATCCAGCGACTCGTGGGTCGCGCTGAGGAGGTTCTGCTCGCTGCGACCGATGCTCTCGACGGGGAAGGTGCGGGCGGCGTCTGCCACCCAGCCGTCGAACGTGACGCCGACGTCGATCGAGATGATGTCGCCGGCGGCGAGCTTGTACTTGCCGGGGATGCCATGCACGATCATCGCGCCCGGCGATGCGCAGATGGAGCCGGGGAAGCCGCGGTAGCCCTTGAAGGTGGGGGTGGCGCCCTGCGAGCGGATGAAGCGCTCGGCGATGGCGTCGAGCTCGCCGGTGCTGATTCCCGGTCGCACGCTGGCGGCCATCAGATCGAGCGTGGCCGCGAGGATCGCCCCCGAGCGGGCCATCTTGTCGATCTCCTCGGGTGACTTCTTGATGATCACCCGGAGAGCTTAGCTTGCGCTGTAGGCCCTCATAGGTCCTCCTCGAGGCGCAGCGTGGCCACCGTGGCGCGGATGTGGGCGTGGACCTCGTCGGGGCTGCGGCGTCCGTCGAAGCGGCGCAGCAGTCCCTTTGGGTCGTAGTAGCCGATCAGCGGCTCTGTCTGGGAGTGGTAGACCTCCAGGCGCCGGCGGATCGTCTCCTCGCTGTCGTCCTTGCGCTGCTCCAGGCGCGAGCCGTCCTGGTCGCACACGCCTTCGTGCTTGGGAGGGTCGAAGTCCACGTGGTAGATGTGGCTGGGGTTCTTCACGCACACCCTGCGCCCGGCCAGCCGGCGCACGACCTCCTCGTCGGGCACTTCGATCAGCAGCGCCGCCGTGAGGTGCCGGTCGAGCTTTGCGAGGGCCTTGTCGAGGGCGTCGGCCTGCTCCTCGTTGCGCGGGAAGCCGTCGAGCAGGAAGCCGTCGCGCGCGTCGCCGCCGGAGACGCGGTCGGTGATCATGCCCACGATCACCTCGTCTGGTACGAGCTCGCCTGCATCCATGAAGCGCTTGGCCTCGCGTCCCAGCTCCGTTCCCTCGGTGACCTGGGCGCGCAGGATGTCGCCCGTCGAGATGTGCGGCAGCGAGAAGTCGTCGCGCAGGCGATCTGCCTGGGTGCCCTTGCCGGCGCCCGGCGCGCCGAGGAGGATCAGGTTCAGCTGGGACACAACCGGAGCAGCCTACCCGCTCCAGCCGTTGGGGGCTACTTCAGGAAGCCCTCGTAGCTGCGCATCATCAGCTGCGCCTCAAGCTGCTTCATGGTTTCCAGAGCCACCCCGATCACGATCAGGATCGAGGTGCCGCCGAAGTTGAACTGCTGGTGGGTGCGGGCGAACAGGATCGCGGGCAGCGCCGCCACCGCCGCCAGGAACAGCGCCCCGGGGAACGTCAGGCGAGCGAGAATGCGGTCGAGGAATTCCGCCGTGGGGCGTCCGGGACGCACGCCGGGGATGAACCCGCCGTACTTCTTGAGGTTGTCCGCCTTGTCGACCGGGTTGAACGTGACAGCCGTGTAGAAGTAGGTGAAGACGAGGATCAGCAGCGACTCGCCGAGCACGTAGTGCCAGCCGTTGGGCGTGAAGAAGTCTGAGATCGACTGGCCCCATTTGGTTTTCACGAGCTGCCCGACGGTTGGTGGGAAGGCCATTAGGCTGGCCGCGAAGATCACGGGGATGACCCCCGCCATGTTCACCCGCAGCGGCAGGTAGGTCTGTCCACCCTCGGACATGCGCCGTCCGATCACCCGCTTGGCGTACTGCACGGGTATGCGCCGCTGGCCTTCCTGCACGAACACGATCGCGGCCACCACGGCCAGCACGAGGAAGGGCATCATCACCTTGAAGACCTGGTCGGTGGAGGTCCACCACGTCTGGATCCCCGAGGGCAGGCGCGAGACGATCGAGGCGAAGATCAACAGCGATATGCCGTTGCCGATGCCGCGCTGGGTGATCAGCTCGCCGATCCACATCAACAGCACGCAGCCCGCTGTGAGGCAGACGACCACGAGGAAGATGTGGGGGGCGTCGAAGTGGCTGATCACCGATTCCCCGGCTTTTGCCTGCAGGCTGTGGAACAGGAAGACGTAGCCGATCGACTGGGCGAAGGCCAGGCCGACGGTGAGGTAGCGCGTGTACTGGGTGATCCGCGCCTGGCCCACCTCGCCTTCCTTGGAGAGCTTCTCCAGGGAAGGCACGGCTACCTGCAGCAGCTGCAGGATGATCGAGGAGGTGATGTAGGGCATGATCCCCAGGGCGAAGATCGCGATGCGCGACAGGCCACCGCCCGAGAAGAGGTTCAGGTAGCTGAGGATGCCCGCGCCGCCGAACTGCTTCTGGATGTTGTTGACGGCTGTGAGGTTGACGCCCGGGACGGGCACGTGCGAGCCCACGCGGTAGATCAGGAGCAGACCTGCCGTGATGGCGATCTTCTTGCGGATCTCCGCGACCTGGAAGGCGTTGAGGATGGTGGCGAGCATGGCTTCAGTGCGCCGCAGTCAGGCACGGTGGCGATATGCGTACGCAGCGGGCGATTCTAGTGGATGCGCTCGCGCGCGAAGCCGCCTGCACGGCCGGGGCTCGCTAGCCCTCGACGATGGTGCAGGTGCCGCCGGCCGCCTCGATGCGCTCGCGCGCTCCGGCGCTGAAGGCGTGGGCGTGAACCGTGAGCGCCTTCGAGAGCTCGCCCTTGGCGAGCACCTTGACGGGCACGTCCTTGCGAGTGGCAAGTCCGTTGGCCTTCATCAGCTCGAGCGTGACCTCGGTGCCGACGTCGAAGCGGCTCTCCAACGCGTCGATGTTGACGGGCTGGGTGTGCGTGCGGAACATCTCGAAGGGCATCGACTTCTTCATGTGCGGGCCGCGCAGCTTTCGCATGCGCATGTGGATAGGCATCTGCCCACCCTCGAATGCCGCTCTGCGCTTGGAGCCGGAGCGCGAGCCCGCGCCCTTCTGGCCGCGCCCTGAGGTCTTGCCCGTGCCCGAGCCTTCGCCGCGGCCGATCCGCTTACGGGGCCGGCGGCTGCCGGGCGAGGGAGCGAGGTTGTGCAGCCCGATCGGCCGCTCGTCGTCTTTGCTCGTGGGGCTCATCACTTGCCCTCCTCGACCTCGACCAGGTGGCGGACAGCATGCAACATGCCGCGCGCCTGCTCTGTGTCCTTGACCTCGACCGTGTGGCCGATGCGGCGCAGTCCGAGCGAGCGCAGCGTGTCGAGCTGTTTGCTGTTGGCGCCGTTCTTGGAGCGGCGCTGGGTGACGCTCAGCTCAGCCATCAGGAGGCTCCGTCGACGGCCGCCGCGGCGGCCTCAGCCGCCGGGGCTGTCTCTGTCTCGACCTCGTCGGCGTGGATCACGCCGTTTGCAGCCTCGCCGCCACCGAGGCCCAGGACCTGGTTGATGGTGAGCCCGCGCAGCTTGGCCACCTCCTCGGGGGTGTAGAGCTCGCGCAGCCCGGCCACCGTCGCCTTGACGAGGTTGATCGGGTTCTGCGTGCCGAGGCTCTTGGAGAGGATGTCGTGGATGCCCGCGAGCTCGAGCACCGCGCGCACGCCACCGCCGGCGATCACACCTGTACCGGGAGCGGCCGGCTTGAGCAGGACGCGCCCAGAGCCGAACACGCCGGTCGTCTGGTGGGTGATCGTCGAGCCGTGCTTGGGAACCCTGAAGAGATCCTTCTTGGCGCGCTCCACGCCCTTTTGGATGGCCAGGGGCACCTCGTTGGCCTTGCCGTAGCCCACGCCCACCACGTCGCGTTCATCGCCTACGACCACAAGGGCGGTGAATGAGAAGCGCCGGCCGCCCTTGACGACCTTGGCGACGCGGTTGATCTCGACCACGCGCTCCTGGAGGTCCAGGCCGGCTTGGTTGACTGAGCGATCTATCGATATGGACATGGGCAGGAGGGAGAGGGTAGCGGTAGCTGGCGTGCGGGCACGTCAGACAGTGATGTCGGCCTCGCGGATGGCTTCTGCAAACGCACGAACGTGGCCGTGGTAGCGGTAGCCGCCGCGGTCGAACACGGCCTCGGAGACGCCGGCCGCCTTGGCGCGCTCGGCCAGAAGTTTCCCGGCGCGGGTGGCACGCTCGGCTTTGCCCACGGAGCTGAGCTCGGGCTCGAACCAGCTGACCGCCGCAAGCGTGTGGCCGGCAACGTCGTCGATGAGCTGGGCCGAGAGGCCACGGTTGGAACGAAAGACCGAGATGCGCGGACGCGTGGCCGTGCCCGAGATCTTCGCCCGCACACGACGGCGCCGTTTGAGGCGCTGCGCCTCCTTGGTGATGACGCTCATGCGCGCTTTCCGACCTTGCGGACGACGTGCTCGCCCTCGTAGCGGATGCCCTTGCCCTTGTAGGGCTCAGGCGGGCGCTGCTTGCGGATGATCGCCGCGGTCTCCCCCACGAGCTGCTTGGAGATGCCTTTGACGACCACGCGGGTGGGCTGGGGAACCTCGAATTCGATGCCGTCGGGCGCGGGGATTGGCACCGGGTGGGAGTAGCCCACGGCAAGCTCGAGGTTCTTGCCCTTGAGCTGCGCGCGGTATCCCACTCCCTGGATCTCCAGGCGCTTCTCATAGCCGTTGGTGACGCCGTGCACCATGTTGGCTACGAGCGAGCGCGTGAGACCGTGAAGCGCTCGGTGTTCGCCGCGGTCGGTGGGGCGCTTGACCACGAGCTCATCGCCGTCCTGCGTCACCTCGATGTCGCGGTGCACGCGCTCGGCGAGTTCGCCTTTGGGCCCGTTAACACGGACCTCCTCGGGCTCGATCGAGACCGTCACGCCGGCCGGAACCGGGATTGGCTGTCTACCGATTCTCGACATCTACCAAACCTGTGCCAAGACCTCGCCGCCGACGCCGGCCGCGCGTGCATCGTGGCCTGTCATCACGCCGTGGGAGGTGGAGATGATCGCTGTGCCCATGCCACCGAGCACCTTGGGGATGTGCTTGGCATCGACGTAGGTGCGCCGACCGGGACGCGAGACGCGCCGCAGACCCGAGATCGCCGAGCGGCGGTCCTCGGTGTACTTCAGGCGGATCTCGATCAGGCGTCCGGCCTTGCCCTCGGGCGCGTCGACGACTGAGTAGGAGTCGATGTAGCCCTGCTCGTCGAGGATGCGGGCCAGCTCGGTCTTGAGCTTGGAGGCGGGAAGCTCGACGGTCTCGTGCGCAGCGTGAATCGCATTGCGCACGCGCGTCAGGAAGTCGGCTATCGGATCGGTCATTGACATGGTTCGTTGCTCTCTTTCAGACCTCTACCAGGAGGACTTGGTCATCCCGGGGATCTGGCCGTTGTGGGCGAGCTCGCGCAGGCAAATGCGGCACACCCCAAACTTCTTGTACACCGACCGCGGACGTCCGCAGCGGGTGCAGCGAGTATAGGCGCGTGTCTTGAACTTGGGGGTCCGCGCCTGCTTGACGCGCTGAGAAGTCTTGGCCATCAGTCGGTGCTCTCTTTCTCGGTGGTCTGCGCGTCCCCGTCTCCGGGGGCCTCGTCCTGCGCTGCCTCGGGCGCCGCCTCAGCAGCTGCCTCGGGCTCAGTCTCGGTGCTCGTCTGGGGCTCAGTCTCCGTGCTCGCCTCAGGCTCGGCTGCAGCCTCGGGCTCAGCGGCCTCCTGCACAGGCTCGGGCTCGCTAGGGGCGGGTTTGGCTTTGGCGGGCTTGCCGGCTGCGGCCTTGGCGGCCTTGGCCTCGGCGGCGGCCGCTTTCGCGGCTGCGGCCTCGGCGGCGTCTGCGGCTGCGGTGACGGCAGCGGCAGCGCTCTCGGCCTCAGCCTGCTCGTGGGCACGTTCGGCGGCGAGGTCGGCCTCGGGGTCATAGCCCTTGGGACGACGCTCGGGCGAGAACGGCATGCCGAAGGAGGCCAGCAGGGCGTAGGCCTCGATGTCGGTGGCTGCAGAGGTGGTGATGGTGATGTCCAGGCCGCGCACTGTGTCGATCGCGTCGTAGTCGATCTCGGGGAAGATGATCTGCTCCTTGACGCCCATGGAGTAGTTGCCGCGACCGTCGAACGAGCGCGCGTTCAGACCGCGGAAGTCACGAATCCTGGGAATGGCGATGGAGACGAGACGGTCGAGGAACTCGTAGGCACGCTCGGCGCGCAGCGTGACGGTGAGGCCGACGGGCATGCCCTCGCGAAGTTTGAAGGCCGCGATCGACTTGCGCGCACGGCGCACGTTGGGCTGCTGTCCCGCGATCGTGGCGAGCTGCTCGGTGGCGGCCTTGAGCACTTTGGAGTCCTGCTTGGCCAGGCCCACGCCCATGTTGAGCGTGATCTTCTCGATCTTCGGAGCCTGCATCACGGATGAGTAGCCGAAGCGCTCGATCAGCGCGGGACGGATCTCCTCGAGGTAGCGCGCCTTCAGGCGGGCCGGGGGGGCAGTGTCGGTAGGTGCAGCCATGGCCTCAGTCCAGCCTCGCGCCGGTGCTCTTGGCCACGCGGTAGCGGTTGCCGTCCTCGCGCTCGATGCGTACGCGGGTGCGCTTGCCTTTGGAGTCGAGCAGCATCACGTTGGATACGTGGATGGGACCCTCGCGCTCGATCACGCCGCCCATCGCGTTTTCCGTCTGGGCGCCTGCGACCTGCTGCGGGCGGGTGTGGCGCTTGACCATGCTCAGGCCCTCGACGAACACGCGCTGGCGGTCGGGGTCGACCCGCAGCACACGGCCGCTCTTGCCCCGGTCCTTGCCCGAGATCACCTCGACGTTGTCGCCCTTGCGGATCTTCAAGTGGGTGCGTGTGCCGCGCTTGGGTGCTTTCTTGATCGCCATCAGAGGACCTCTGGAGCCAGTGAGACGATGCGCATGAAGTTGCGCTCGCGCAGTTCGCGGGCCACCGGACCGAACACGCGGGTGCCCCGGGGGTTGTTCTGGTCGTCGATGATCACCGCCGCGTTCTCGTCGAAGGCGATGTAGGTGCCGTCGGGGCGCCCGATGGGCTTCTTGGTGCGCACGACCACAGCGGTAACCACGTCGCCCTTTTTGACCGCACCCTGAGGGTTGGCCTGCTTGACGGTGGCGGTGATCACGTCGCCCACGAACGCGTAGCGACGCTGAGATCCGCCCTTGACGCGGATGCAGAGGATTTCGCGTGCGCCCGAGTTGTCGGCCACGCGCAGCCTGGTCTCGTTCTGGATCATCGAGCCCTCTCCAGCACATCCACGAGCGCCCAGCGCTTGGTACGCGACAACGGCCTGCTCTCGATCACGCGAACGACGTCGCCCTCGTGGGCGTCGTTGTTCTCGTCGTGTGCGTGAACCGTGGAGGAGCTGCGCACGATCTTCTCGTAGCGGCGATGCCTGCGTGCCACGTCGATGCGCACGGTGATCGTCTTGGCGGCCTTGTCTGAGACCACGATGCCCTGGCGCACGCGACGCGTGCCCTCGACGGGAGCGTGGACGGGAGCGAGCGGCTCGGGCGCAGGGGCCGCGGCGCGACGCTCGGCCGCTTTGGCGCGTTCCTGCAGGCGACGGGCACGACGGCGCACGGCCTTGTTGCGACGCTCGGTCACACGCTCGGCGTGGCGCTCCTCGGGTGAGCGTGCCGGTTTGGCCTCGCCCGCGTGCTTCGAGCGCGCCTGTCGGCGGCGGTCCTTGGGCGGAAGCTGCACCTCGGGCTCACTGGGCGCGGCAGGCTCGGGCTCAGGCGTTGCCTCGGCCTCGGGCGTCGCCTCGGCCTCAGGCGTTGCCTCAGCCTCGGGAGCAGCGGACTCCGGTGCGTCGGCCACGGGGGCCTCGGCCTCAGGGGCCTGCGCCTCGGGAGCGTCTTGAGGAGTCTCTGCGGTCTCGTTGTCTGGTTCGTCAGCCATTTGCTTGGTTCATCCTGTCCTGAAGGGAAGTCAGTTGCTCTGCGAGCGATTAGCCTGGTGCTCGCGCTCGCGCGCCACGGTCAGTGCCCGGGCGAGGTCGCGCTTGGCACGTGAGATGCCAGCGGTGTCATCGAGTTCGCCGGTTGCGTTGGCAAAACGCAGTCCGAAGATCTCTTTGCCCAGCTCGCCGGTGCGCTTGGCGAGTTCTTTGTCGTCGAGGTCACGTAGTTCGCTGGCCTTCATCGCTAGTCCTCACGCAGCACGAACTTGGTTTTCACGGGGAGCTTGTGGGCGGCCAGTCGGATCGCTTCACGCGCAAGCGGCTCCGACACACCGGCCAGCTCGAACATCACGCGGCCGGGCTTGACCACCGCCACCCAGCCTTCGGGCGAGCCCTTGCCTGAGCCCATGCGGGTCTCGGCCGGCTTCTTGGTGACTGGCTTGTCGGGGAAGACATTGATCCAGACCTTGCCGCCACGCTTGATCTTGCGCGTCATGGCAATACGGGCTGCCTCGATCTGGCGGTTGGTCAGCCAACCGCCCTCTAGCGCCTTCAGGCCGTACTCGCCGAACTGGACATGCAGCTGCCCGCGCGAGTTTCCACGCCGGTGGCCACGGTGCTGCTTGCGGTGCTTTACGCGCTTGGGCGAGAGCATCAGCGTCCGCCTCCACCGGAGGGACCGCGTCCACGTCCGCCACCGCCGGGACCGCGTCCACCACCGGGACCGCCGGGACCACGCCCGCCACCACCGGGGCCACGTCCACCACCGGGACCGCCGGCTCCACGCCCGCGTCCGCCACCGCCGCCTGGTCCACCGGCGCCGCGTCCACGTCCGCGTCCGTCGCGCCCGTCGCGTCCACCGCGACCGTCGCGGTCGTTGCTTGGGGGCGCGGGTGCGGTCATGTCGGTGAGGTCTGCGCCGGTGTAGCCCTCGGGCATGATTTCGCCCTTGTTCACCCAGCACTTCACGCCGATGCGCCCGAAGGTTGTGCGCGCCTCGTAGAAGCCGTAGTCGATGTCGGCGCGCATCGTGTGCAGCGGCACGCGTCCGTCTGAGTAGCTTTCGGTGCGGGCCATCTCGGCGCCGCCCAGGCGACCGGCGACCTGGACCTTCACGCCCTTGGCGCCCGAGCGCATGGCGCTGGTGAGCGCGCGCTTCATGGCGCGGCGGAAGGCCACGCGGTTCTGCAGCTGCTCAGCGATCGACTGCGCCACCAGCTTGGCGTCGAGCTCTGGACGCTTGATCTCGAGGATGTTGACCTTGATCTGCTTTTTGGTCATCCGGTGCAGGTCACGGCGCAGGGCGTCGACTTCGGTTCCGGACTTGCCGATCACGATGCCGGGACGCGCCGTGTGGATGTTTACCTCGAGCTCCTGGGCGTCCTTGCGGATGGTGATGTCGGACAGGCCGGCGTGGGCCAGCTTGTTGACGATGTGCTCGCGCACAGCCACGTCCTCGGCGAGGTACTCGGCGAAGTGCTTCTCGTTGAACCAGTTGGACTTCCAGTCGTGGATGTAACCCACGCGCATTGCCTCTGGATGAACCTTTTGTCCCATATCTCAGTCTCTTTAGCGGTGTCGCTTGCTCGTCCCGGGCTCAGGGCGCGGGGTCAATGTGATCGTCAGGTGGCTGGTGCGCTTGCGGATCGGTGTCGCGCGTCCCATCGCGCGCGGCCGGAAGCGCTTGATGGTCGGCCCTTCGTCGGCAAATGCCTCCCGGACGATCAGATCGTCCTCGAGCAGTTCGTGGTTGCTCTCGGCGTTTGCCACCGCGGACTCGAGCAGCTTGCTCCAGTCGCGCGCCACCTCACGAGGGGTGAAGGCGAGGATAGCGCGTGCCTCCTCGACGGACTTGCCTCGGATGTGGCCGCAGACCATGCGGGCCTTGCGGGCAGAGGTACGCACGTAGCGTGCGTGGGCAGCGACGACTTTGCGACGGGGAGCAGCTTTCACGCTGGAGGCTGCGGCACGAGCGACTTTTTTGGCGGCCTTTGCCGACTCTTGGGCCTCGGCGGCCTCCTGCGCCTCGCCGGCGTCCCCCGGAGCGGCAGCTGTCGCGCGTGTGGCTTTTTTGGCGGTGCGTTTTTTCTCTGCGGTGACTTTCTGCTCCCCGGCAGGCTTGCTCTCACTCTCGCTGGTCACCGCGGGAGCTTTTTTCGCAGCAGCTTTTTTGGCTGCGGCTTTTTTGGCGGGTGCTTTATCGCCAGCCGCTTTTTTGCCAGCCGGTTTTTTGGCTGCTTTGGCCTCGGCCGGCTGCTCGGCGCCCTCTTTGGGGTCCACCGGCGTGTCCTCGTCGGGGCTCATCGCACCTTCCCTGAGCCTGCGTGCCCGCGGAAGGTGCGGGTGGGCGCGAACTCTCCGAGCTTGTGACCGACCATCGACTCGCTGATGAACACGGGCACGTGTTTCTTGCCGTCGTGCACGGCAATGGTGTGGCCGACCATCTCGGGGAAGATCGTCGAGGCGCGCGACCACGTGCGCAGCATTTTTTTGTTGTTGGCGGAGTTGAGGGCTTCGATGCGATTCATCAGTCGCTCTTCAACCCACGGCCCCTTCTTGCTTGAGCGACTCATCTGCTTCTGCCCTTCCCGCGGCGGCGTCCGCGCACGATGTATCGACTGGAGGTCTTGTTCTTCTTGCGGGTGCGATAGCCCAGGGTGGGCACGCCCCAGGGGGTGACGGGGTGACGTCCGGCTGTGGTCGAGCCCTCACCACCGCCGTGCGGGTGGTCCACGGGGTTCATGGCCACACCGCGGGTCTGGGGGCGTACGCCCATGTGGCGCTTGCGCCCGGCCTTGCCCACCTTGACGTTCTGGTGCTCGGCGTTGCCAATCGTGCCGACCGTGGCGCGGCACTCGGCGCGCACCATGCGCATCTCGCCCGAGGGCAGGCGCAGGGTGGCCATCTCGCCGTCCTTGGCCATCAGCTGTGCCGAGGCGCCGGCCGAGCGCGCCATCTGTCCGCCTCGACCGGGCTGCAGCTCGATGTTGTGCACGACCGTACCCACGGGCATCCGCGCGAGCTCCATGCAGTTGCCCACAGCGATGTCGGCAGTGTCGCCCGAGGCCACGGTCAT
Source organism: Solirubrobacteraceae bacterium (assembly GCA_036264155.1). Lineage (GTDB taxonomy): Bacteria > Actinomycetota > Thermoleophilia > Solirubrobacterales > Solirubrobacteraceae > Palsa-744. The sequence continues at coordinate 6,617 of DATARM010000087.1, read as the reverse complement.
GCCGACCGTGAGGCGCTGAGGCGCGAGGATGTAGCGCTTCTCACCGTCGGTGTAGTGCAGCAGCGCGATGTAGGCCGAGCGGTTGGGGTCGTACTCGATGGCGGCCACGCGAGCGTCCACGCCGTCCTTGCGGCGCTTGAAGTCCACGCGCCGGTAGGCGCGCTTGGCGCCGCCGCCGCGATGACGCGCCGTCTTGCGTCCGCGCGCGTTGCGACCGCCGCTCTTCTTGAGGCCTTCGACGAGCGACTTCTCGGGCTTCGACTTGGTGACCTCGGCGAAGTCCGGGTAGGACACGAAGCGCATCCCGGGGCTGGTCGGCTTTGGCTTGCGAATCGGCATCGATCAGCCCTCCAGCGCGGCGAGGCCTTGGAAGATGGGTATGGACTCGCCGGGGCGCACCTGCACGATGGCCTTCTTCCAGCTCCGCGTGCGACCTTTGGTGTTGCCGCGACGCTTGGGCTTGGACTTGACGCTCATGGTGCGCACCTCGACCACGTGGACGTCGAACAGCGCCTCCACGGCCTGGCGGATGTGAGTCTTGTGCGCGTCGGGATGGACGCGGAAGGTGTAGCGGTCCGCGGCTGAGAGGACATAGCTCTTCTCGGAGACCACGGGACGGATCAGAACCTGGGTGTGCTTCATCAGACGTTGGCCTCCTCGCCGCTACGGGGCTTGCCGGTGCGGGGCTTGCCGGTGCGGGCGGTCAGTGACTCGAGCGCGCCTTCGGAGACCAGCAGCCTGGCGGCGCCCAGCAGGTCGGTGACGCCAACGTTCTCGGGGGTGAGGACGGCCACCCGCTCGAGGTTCCGGAAGGACAGTGCCGCTGCGGACTCCTCGGCGGCGAGCACGACCAGGGTGGAGGGAGGCCGCTTGGTCTCGGGGCCCCAGTCATCGAGAAGGTCGAGCGCCTGGCGCGTCTTGGGAGCGCTGAAGGCAGAGGCGTCAAGGATCGCGATCGAGGCACGCTCGGCGTGCAACGAAAGAGCGCTGCGCAGCGCCGCACGCTGCTCCTTGCGGTTGACCTTGAAGGTGTAGGAGCGGGGCTGGGGGCCGAACACCGTGCCACCGCCCGTCCAGATGGGCGAGCGGTTGGAGCCCGCACGGGCACGGCCGGTGCCCTTCTGACGCCAGGGCTTGGCGCCTCCGCCGGAGACCATCCCACGGGTTTTGGTCGCGGCTGTTCCCCGCCGGCGGGCAGCTTGCTCGGCGCGCACGCTCTGGTGCACGAGCGGACCGGCGAAACGCGCGCCGAAGGCAGCGTCGTCGAGCTTGACCTTCTTGCTTGCGGATGAGCCGAGCACAGGAGCGTCAGCCATCGGTCCTCACCTCCACGATCGAGCCCGAGGGACCGGGGACGGAGCCGCGGACGAGCAACAGGTTCTGAGCGGAGTCGATGCTCACGATCTGCAGGCCCTTCTGAGTGACGCGCTTGTTGCCCATCTGGCCGGGGCCGCGGATGCCCTTCATCACGCGCGCCGGCCAGGCCGAGGCGCCGATCGAGCCGGGCGCACGGACGTTGTGCGAGCCGTGGGACTTGGGACCGCTGGCGAAGTTGTGGCGCTTGATGGTGCCCTGAAAGCCCTTGCCCTTGGAGACACCGGCGATCTTCACACGAGTGCCGGCCTCGAAGGCCTCGACGGTCACGGTCTCGCCCACCTGGAGCTCGCCGGCCTCGTCACGGAACTCGACCACGGTGCGCATTGGCGGGGCGTCGGCCTTCTTGAGATGCCCCAGCTCGGCTTTGGTCAGGTGCTTCTCCTTGGTCGCGCCGAAGGCCAGCTGGACGGCCTCGTAGCCGTCGCGCTCCTCGGTGCGGATGGCGGTCACAGGACAGGGGCCGGCCTCGAGCACGGTCACGCGCGCGAGGCTGCCATCTTCCTGGAAGACCTGGGTCATGCCGAGCTTCTTGGCGAGGATCGCGGGCATCTGCTCAGGTGGCGAGACGGATCTCGATGTCTACGCCGGCCGGGAGGTGATCCAGGCGCTGGAGCGAGTCGACCGTCTTGGGTGTCGGCTGGTGGATGTCGATGAGGCGCTTGTGGGTACGGATCTCGAAGTGCTCGCGCGAGTCCTTGTCCTTGAACGGCGAGCGGATCACGCAGTAGACGTTCTTCTCTGTGGGCAGCGGCACGGGCCCCGAGACGCTCGCGCCGGTGCGCGTGGCGGTCTCGACGATCTCCTTGGCCGCAGACTCGATGGCCGAGGTGTCATAGGCCTTCAGGCGGATGCGGATCTTGTTCTGGTTGGCGGCTGCCATGGTGTCTCTCTAGCGTCTGTTTCGTGTCTTTGAGTGGTCTGTTGTCTGCTCGCTGCTGATCCGCCGGCGGGAGCCTTCCCGCCCCGCACTTCACCGTCCGGGATGAGCCCGGGCGAATGACGGGGCGGGTTTCCCACCGGCCCCACCGAGGTGGCGGGGCCGTATTAGTCGTATCGGACTGCCAATAGTGCGCGCCGCCGACGTGCGGTCGGCGCGCAGGTACTACTCGATGATCTCCGTGACCACGCCAGAACCGACCGTGCGGCCACCCTCTCGGATGGCGAAACGCAGGCCCTGGTCCATGGCGATCGGCTGGATCAGCTCGATCTCCATCTGGACGTTGTCGCCCGGCATGACCATCTCGACGCCGTCGGGCAGCTTGGCCACGCCGGTGACGTCGGTGGTGCGGAAGTAGAACTGCGGCCTGTAGCCGGTGAAGAACGGGGTGTGACGTCCACCCTCCTCCTTCTTGAGCACGTAGACCTCTGCCTTGTACTTGGTGTGAGGGGTGATCGAGCCCGGCTTGCACAGCACCTGTCCACGCTCGATCTCCTCGCGCTTGGTACCACGCAGCAGGCAGCCGACGTTGTCGCCGGCCTGGCCCTGGTCGAGGATCTTGCGGAACATCTCCACGCCGGTGACGACGGTGGAGGTCGACTCGTGCACGCCGACGATTTCAACGGTGTCGCCGGTGTTGACGATTCCCTGCTCGACGCGGCCGGTGGCAACGGTGCCACGGCCGGTGATCGAGAAGACGTCCTCGACCGGCATCAGGAAGGGCTTGTCGAGCTCGCGCACGGGCTCAGGGATGTAGGTGTCGAGCGCAGCAGCCAGCTCGAGGATCTTGGCCTTGTAGGCCTCGTCGCCTTCGAGCGCCTTGAGCGCCGAGCCGACGATGAAGGGAATGTCGTCGCCGGGGAAGTCGTATTCGCTGAGCAGCTCGCGAACCTCGACCTCGACCAGCTCCAGGAGCTCCTCGTCGTCGACCATGTCGGCCTTGTTGAGGAACACCACGATGTAGGGGACGCCGACCTGGCGGGCGAGCAGGATGTGCTCACGCGTCTGGGGCATGGGGCCGTCGGCGGCCGAGACCACGAGGATCGCCCCGTCCATCTGGGCGGCGCCCGTGATCATGTTCTTGACGTAGTCGGCGTGACCGGGACAGTCCACGTGGGCGTAGTGACGGTTCTCCGTCTGGTACTCGACGTGGGAGGTGGCGATCGTGATTCCGCGTTCCTTCTCCTCGGGCGCGTTGTCGATCTCCGCGAAGGTGCGGGCTTCCGCTCCTCCGTGCTCGGCCAGCACCGTCGTTATGGCAGCGGTCAGCGTCGTCTTGCCATGGTCGATGTGACCGATGGTCCCGACGTTGACGTGCGGCTTATCGCGCTCGAACTTCTCCTTCGCCACTTTTGACTCGCTCCTGTATCGACTTGTATGTCCACCCTCTGTGAAGGCGAACCTCAGAAATCTATCTAACTGCGGGCTTTGCTGACTGCTGCCTGTGATTCCTCGGCTTCATTTGTTCCAATCCGACCCGTCCGAGGCTCCTAGGCCGGGACCGGCTCGCCCGTCCGCGCTTCGACGATCTTCTCGGCGATGTTGGGCGGGACCTCCTCGTAGGCCTCGAACTGCATCGTGTAGTTGGCTCGCCCCTGCGTGTTGGAGCGCAGGTCGGTCGCGTAGCCGAACATCTCGCTCAGCGGCACCTTCGCCGTGACCACCAGCGCGTTACCGCGGCGCTCCTGGCCTTCGAGGCGACCACGGCGACTACTGAGGTCGCCGATCACTGTGCCGAGGAAGTCCTCGGGCGTGACGACCTCGACCGAGAAGATCGGCTCGAGCAGCACGGGCTTGGCGCGTTTGGCGGCCTCTTTGAAGGCGAGGGAGCCTGCCACTTTGAAGGCGATTTCGGAGGAGTCCACGTCGTGGTACTTGCCGTCCACGAGCGTGACGCGCATGTCCACCATCGGGTAGCCCGCCTTCACCCCGTTGTCGAGGGCATCTTCGATCCCCTTCTTGACAGCGGGGATGTATTCGGAGGGGATGTTCCCGCCCTTGATCTTGTTGATGAACTCGAAGCCCACGCCGGGCGCCGGCTCGAGGTCGATGAAGACCACGCCGAACTGGCCCGAGCCGCCGGTCTGGCGGACGAACTTGCCTTCGACCTTCTCGACGGTGCCGCGCACGGTCTCGCGGTAGGAGACCTGCGGACGACCCACGTTGGCCTCGACGCCGAACTCGCGCTTCATGCGGTCGACGAGCACCTCGAGGTGAAGCTCGCCCATCCCCGATATCTCGGTCTGGCCGGTCTCCTCGTTGGTGCGCACCTGGAAGGTGGGGTCCTCTTCGGCCAGACGTCCGAGCGCGACCGACATCTTCTCCTGATCGACCTTGGTCTTCGGCTCGACTGCAACCTTGATGACGGGCTCGGGGAAGACGATGTTCTCGAGATGAATCGGGTGCGCAGGGTCGGCCAGCGTGTCACCGGTGATGACCTGCTTGATGCCCACGGCCGCGGCGATGTCGCCGGCGTAGACCTCGGTGACCTCCTCGCGCTCGTTGGCGTGCATCATGAGGATGCGCCCGACACGCTCGGTGCGTCCACTGCCGACGTTCAGAACCTTGGCGCCGGCCTCGAGGTGGCCCGAGTAGACGCGGAAGTAGGTGAGCTTGCCGACATAGGGGTCGGCGGCGATCTTGAAGGCGAGCGCTGCGAACGGCTCGGAGTCGTCGGCTTTGCGCGTGACCTGGAGCTCCTCCTCCTCGCCCTTGATCAGTTCGGTGCCCACCACGGGCGGCACGTCCAGCGGCGAGGGCAGGTAGTCGATGACCGCGTCGAGCAATGGCTGCACGCCCTTGTTCTTGAACGAGGAGCCGCACAGCACGGGCGTCAGTTTGGTCGACAACGTCGCCGCACGGATTGCGCTCTTGAGGACATCGACGGGCACGTCGGCCTCCTCGAGCATCAGTTCGAGCAGTGCGTCGTCGTAGTGGGATACCTCCTCGAGCAGGTGTTCGCGAGCGCCCTGGGCGGCTTCGGCGAGGTGCTCGGGGATGTCTGTCTCTTCCTGTTCCTTGCCCATCTCGTCCTTGTAGACGATGGCTTTCATCTCGACCAGGTCGATCACACCGAGGAAGTCGCCCTCAGCCCCGATCGGCAGCTGGATCGGCACGGGGTGGGCGCCGAGGCGCTCGATCATGGTGCGAACGCCCATGTCGAAGTCGGCGCCGATGCGGTCCATCTTGTTGATGTAGGCGATACGCGGGACGTGGTACTTGTCGGCCTGACGCCACACGGTCTCGGACTGGGGCTCGACGCCCGCGACGGAGTCGAACAGGGCGATGGCGCCGTCGAGCACGCGCAGGGAGCGCTCGACCTCGACGGTGAAGTCGACGTGGCCGGGTGTGTCGATGATGTTGATGCGGTGGCCCTTCCACTGGGCGGTGGTGGCAGCCGAGGTGATCGTGATGCCACGCTCCTGCTCCTGCTCCATCCAGTCCATCACGGCCGCGCCCTCGTGGACCTCGCCGATCTTGTAGGTACGACCGGTGTAGTAGAGGATCCGCTCGGTCGTCGTCGTCTTACCGGCGTCGATATGAGCCATGATCCCGATGTTGCGGGTGTTTTGAAGTGTGAACTTACGTGGCATCTCTCAAGGTCCGGGTCGTCGCGGGGCGGGAATGGGTCATGCGGGCAAAAAAATGGGCCCCTCGGGCCCACGCACGCTGCTGGTCTGGTTTGGACCGGTCCGCGTGGTTATCTGCTCGAGGTCTCCATCTTGATTTGCGACTCACGGGGCGCATGCAAACTGGCTGCGTCCGCCCGTGACGCGGTGCCGACTATAGCAGAGCAATTGTCAATTCTGAGCGGCCTAGGCGGGTGTCGCCAAGGGGTCCTTGGAGGCGGCACAGCCGTCCTGGGCGGGCGCGTCTTCGAACATCGCTCCAAGCCGCTCGAGCACACGGGTGGCCGCCTCCAGCTCGGCGACGTCGAGGCCCTCGAGGGCCTGCTCCCAGCGACTCTTCCAGGCTGCGTGCTTGGCCTCGATCTTGCGCCGACCCTGGGCGGTCAGGCGCGAGACGACCACGCGGCGGTCGGTCTGGGAGCGCACGCGCTCGACGTGTCCGCAGTCGGCCAGGTGGTCGAGCATCTGTGTGACGGTTCCCGGGCTGAGCCGCGCGGCCGTGGCAAGCTCGCCGGCCGAGAGCGGGCCACGCTCGTGCAGCTCGATCAGCAGCTCGAACTGGGCGTGGCTGAGCTCGCCACCGGCCAGGTGGGTGTCGCGACCGCGCAGCCGGTTGAGACTGCGGAACACGCGCTTGAAGGCGGCTCCGAGCTCGGTGACCTGCGCTTGGCGCT
>DATARM010000154.1:0-33748 GCA_036264155.1 Solirubrobacteraceae bacterium | reverse complement strand
GGCATGTGGCGGTCGAGTTCGTCGGCGAGCAGCGCATCGCACAGCTGAATCGGGAGCACCGCGGCAAACCCGAACCGACCGACGTGCTCTCCTTCCCGATCGACGGCGTCCACGAGACGCCGCCGGATGCCACCGGTGCCGCCGGCCAGGGCGAACTGGCGGCTGTGGCACCCCGCGAGCTCGGGGACATAGTCATCTGCCCCGAGCACACCGCCGATCTTCGCGAGGCTGTGGTCCACGGGATGCTGCACTTGCTAGGCATGGATCACGAGACCGATAGCGGCGAGATGCTCGCCCTCCAACGCGAGCTGCTCGTCCACGGCGCGCAGTGACCCGCAGCGGCTTCGTAGCGCTCGCAGGGCGTCCCAACGTCGGCAAGTCCACGTTCGTGAACGCAGTGGTGGGAGAGAAGGTCGCGATCGTCTCCGATCGTCCGCAGACAACCAGGCGCGCGATTCGCGGGGTTCACCACACCGGCGACGCCCAGATCGTGCTGGTGGACCTGCCCGGTGTTCAGCGTCCGCGCGACGCGCTCACCTCGAGGATGGCACGGCGCGTGCAGCAGGAGCTGGAGGGATCGGACGTCGCCCTGTTGATGCTCAACGGCGAGCAGGGCGTGGGTCCCGGCGACAGGTTCATCGCCAAGGTTCTCGCTGAGGCGGGTGTTGCCGTGACGATTGCCGTCAACAAGCAGGATCGTCTGTCGCGGGCTGCGCTCATGGCGGTGCTCGAGCAGACCGACGAGCTGGGCCTGCAGGCCGAGGTCTTCCCGATCTCGGCGCGGCGCGGCGCGGGAGTTGGCGAGCTGGTTGAGCATTTGGCCGCACTCATGCCCGAGGGGCCGTTCATGTTCGACGCACAGGACACCTCCGATCAGCCGCGCGATCAGCTGCTGGCTGAGCTGATTCGCGAGGCGGTCATCAGGCGGACCTTCCAGGAGGTGCCACATGCCGCTGAGGTGATAATCGAGGAGGTCGAAGCGCCGCGTGAGGGTCTTGTCAGGGTGCGTGCGCTGATCTGGGTCGAGAGCGACTCGCAGAAGGGCATCCTGATCGGTGCTCGTGGTCGGATGATCAAGGCGATAGGCAGCGCCGCTCGGCGGGAGCTCGAGCGTGCGATGGGCTCCCAGGTCCACCTCGACCTCTCGGTCCGTGTGCGCAAGGACTGGCGTGCCGATGAGGGACTGCTCGACCGGCTCGGCTTCACCTGAGAGGCTCCCATCCCCGGGCCACGCATCGCTGACAGAGTTCCGACAACTGCACGCGATCTACTGCCGAGAAGTTCCTGCCCTTCTGATTCATTCCACCTTTGGGATGCGCAGCGACCCCAATTGGGATAACTTCTGCCCTGAAGCGGCCTCGTGGGGAAGGAATGCATGTCGGCGAAGTACGCGATATTGGGACTCGTCATCGAGCGACCCGGCTACGGATACCAGCTTGCTCAGCGCTTGGAGGAGCGCTTCGGCTCCTCGGCGTTCGCGCCCTCGGGGGTCTACTCGGCGCTCGACCAGCTCGGGCGTGACCAGTACGTTCGTGCTGCCGGTGAGATGGGGGCTGGACCCGCGCGGCGTGCTGCGCCACGTACGATCTACGAGGCCACCGACGAGGGGGTCGATCATTTCGAGGCGTGGATGCTCGGCTCCTCTCCAGCGCCGCCGCTGCGCGACGAGCTGCACATGAAGATCGCTCTGTGCAGCCCCCGCAACGTACCTCGCCTGATCGACATGGTCTACGGGCAGGAACTCGCTTGTATGGGGCGCCTGCGCGATCTCAAGGAGCTTTCCGAACGTGAAGACGCCGGGGACGCACAGGAGTGGTCGAGGCTCATGCGAGTGCTCGCACGCGACGCCGAGATCGCCCTGTGGCGAGCCCGCATCGAGTGGCTGCAGAGCGCCCGGGAGCTGCTCGAGGGCCTCGTGAAGGACGGCGTGCCCCCACCCGCCGAGGGGGCGGTTGCCGCGGGTGCCGGACGGATGGGCCGGCTGCGGGTCCTCTGATGGGAAGCGCACTGCTCTCGCTGCAGAGGGTGAGCAAGAGTTACTGGCGCGGTCCTCACGAGCTGACTGTTCTCTCCGAGCTCTCGCTCGATGTCCACCCGGGAGAGCTGGTCGCGGTATGGGGCAGGCGGGGGGCCGGCAAGACGACCCTGCTGCGAATTGCCGCCGGATGGGAGACATTGGACGCAGGCGTGGTCCGCTTCGAAGGCGAGGATCTCTCCACGCTCTCCGAGCGCGCGCACGCGCGGCTGATGCGCGAGCGGATGGGATGGGTCGGTCGCGGCGGGCCCCGCAGCGAGCTGACGATGATCGACTACGTGTCACTGCCGCTGTTGATCGAGCACGGTAGGCGGCGCGCTCACGCTCGGGCGAGTGAGGCACTGCGGCGGGTCGGCATGTCCGACTGCGCCGGGCAGCGGTGGGGCGGTCTCTCCGACGGTGAGCGTGCGCTCGTGGGCATCGCTCATGGGATCGTGCGTCGCCCACGTTTGATGCTCGTCGACGATCCCACGGCGAACCTCGGTGTGATCGAGCGTGAGGAGGTCGTGCAGCTACTGCGCACGCTCGTCGAGGAAACGGACCTGGCCGTGCTCATGACCGTTCCCGACATGCCCACAGCAATGCGCTCGCATCAGTTGACAGCGCTCAGCGGAGGCCGGCTGCTGGTTCCCACGCCGGCGCCTGAGCGTGGCGGGAACGTGATCGACTTTCCCGGCGGCGAACGGTTCGCATAGGTGCTTCTCGGGGACGGGCCCGCTGACTCCTCACCTTCGCTGAATGGGGACGCGGCGCTCACGTTGCATGAGCTGAGCAAGCATTTCCCATCCGTGCACGGCGATCCCGTTCGCGCGGTGGACGGCGTCTCGCTGTCCGTGGCGCAGGGCGAACTGCTCGCGCTCTACGGACCGAGCGGCTCGGGCAAGACGACATTGATGATGCTGATCGCAGCGCTCCTACGCCCAGACGCAGGACGGGTGATCGTCGCCGGTCGCGATATCTCGCTGCTGTCGGCTCGTGCTGCTGCTCGCTACCGGCTGCTGGAGCTCGGATTCGTGCGCCAATCGATGAACCTGATCGAGGGTGCCGACGCGATCGACAACGCCGCGCTCAAGCTGATGGGCGCCGACATCGGCGCCCGGGAGGCGCGCCGGCGGGTGACGCCGCTACTGAAGCGACTGGGGTTGGCCGAGCGAGCGCGCCACCGACCTGAGCAGCTCTCTATGGGTGAGCGCCAGAGAGTGATGATCGCTCGCGCTCTCTCCACCGAACCAAAGCTCCTGCTGGCCGACGAGCCCACGGGCAGCCTTGACAGCCAGCGGGGAGGCGAAGTGCTGGATCTGCTGTCCGGGCTTTGCCGCGATCGTGGGGTGGCGGTACTGCTCGTGACGCACGATCCCCGTGCGGCCGCCTACGCCGACGTGGTGCACACGTTGCGCGACGGTCGTCTGGTGGAGTCTGAGTGCGCCGCGGTGCCCGACGATGGCAGCTGAGCCGGGTAGTAGATGGTTGATTGCCCGGTTCTGCACCGCCGGCTGGCGCGCCTGGCCTGCGCCGGCCTTTGTCCTCGGCCTCGCCCTTCCCACCACCAAGGCCTTCGGCCTGCGTCCGCGGCCAGCTTGGCCATCCGCACCGCTGGACCACGGCACACAACCGTGCAATCAGCCATCTAGGGGTTTGCGGGGGTGAGGCTGTCCAGCATCGCGCGGCTGTACCGCGTTCGTCTGCGTGCGAGGCTCGTCCAGGAACTGTTCGCGGTGCTGGGCATCGCCATCGGCCTGGCGCTGTTGTTCTCCTCGCAGGTGTCCAACACGAGCCTCGATGGCTCTGTTCGCGAACTCACCAAGGGGATCGTCGGGCAGATGCGCGTTCAGATCGCCTCTCGCGACCCGCACGGCGTCTCTGAATCCCTGATCGGCCAGGTGCGGGCGATCCCCGGCGTGCGCGCCGCCGCGCCGATCCTCGAACAGAGCGTGACCATCGTCGGCGCGAACCACACGCGCTCGGTGGACCTGTTCGGGCTCGATCCGCAGCTTGCCCGCCTGGGCGGCAAGCTGGTCCAAGGTTTCGGCGCCTTCCACATGGCGAAGGTCGACGCCCTGCTGCTGCCAGCCTCGACCGCTCGCGCGTTGGGGACATCGTCACTGCAGGGCGTCCGCGTGCGCATCGGCGCCCAGATCGTAAAGGCGCTCGTGGTTCCCGACCTGCTGGTGGGCGTGTCCGACGGCTTGGCGAGCAGTCCCGTCGCGATCGCCCCGCTCGGATATGCACAGCAGCTGAGCGGAATGGGTGGCCGCCTGAGCAGCGTATTCGTGCAGCCGGCTCGCGGTCGCGGTCGAGAAGTCGTGGCTGCGCTTCAGCGTCTCGCCGGTGGTCGTCTCAACGTCCGACCGGCTACCTTCGGCGAAACGCTGTTCGACCGTGCGGCCGAACCGACCGATCAGTCGACCGGGTTGTTCTCGGCGATCAGCGCGCTCGTGGGCTTCCTGTTCGCCTTCAACGCCCTGCTGCTCGGCGTGCCCCAGCGCCGCCGGCTAGTGGAGGATCTGCGACTCGATGGCTACACCCGACGGATGATCCTGGAGGTGCTGTCGTTCGACGCAGTCGTGTTGGGCGTAGTTGCCTCGGCCGCCGGACTGCTGCTGGGCGACGTGCTCTCGATCGCGCTGTTCGACTCCGGACCGGGCTATCTCTCGTTTGCCTTCCCGGTCGGCACGCAGCGAATCGTCTCGTTTGCAAGCGTGGGCCTGTGCTTGGGCGGCGGGATGCTCGCTGCGTTGGTTGGCGTGCTGGCTCCTTTGAGCAGCGCGATCTTCTCAGGCCACGAGGATCTCTTCGGCCTGCCGGCTCGCGCCTCGCGCGGCAGCGTGCCGTGGCTCCTGGCGGGCGCGCTCGTCTGTCTCGCTGTCACCGCTGCGATTGCGCTCTTTGCCCCCGCGGCCGCGATCACGGGCATCGTCAGTCTGACCGTGGCGCTGCTGCTGGCGCTGCCCGTGTTGCTGGACGTGCTCACCCGCGCCTTCGACCGGGCGCAGTCGCTGAGCTCGGCGACCTCGCCATATCTGGCGGTTGTCGAGCTGCGCTCCGCCGCCAACCGTGCGCGCTCGATTGCTGTGGCCGCCACGGGCGCGATCGCGGTATTCGGGAGCGTCGCCATCGAGACCGCACACGGCGATCTGCAGGCCGGACTGAACAGGGTGGCACACGGGCTGAACGCGACGACAGATCTGTGGGTGCTGCCCTCGGGGCAGATCAACTCGCTCGCAACCACGCCGTTCACCGGCTCGGCCGCGGGCGGGCTCGCGCGCTTGCCCGAGGTCTCCTCGGTGGCGCTCTACCGCGGCTCGTTCCTCGACATCGGCGATCGGCGTACGTGGGTGATCGCCCAGCCACGTACAGTGGCGCATCCGATACCGACAGGACAGCTCATAGCCGGGAACCCGCAGATCGCCACCGAACGCATCCGCGCGGGTGGCTGGTTGATGGTCTCGGCCGCGATCGCCAAGCAGCAGCACCTTCACATCGGTCAGTCGTTCCTGCTGCCGTCTCCCAACCCGACCCGGTTCAGGATCGCTGGGCTCGGAACGAACCTGGGCTGGCCGCCGGGGGCGATCATGCTCAATGCGGAGGACTACGAACGGGCCTGGGGGAGCAGCGACCCGAGTGCGCTCGAGGTCTCCTTGCGACCGGGTGTCTCGGCGACGGCCGGTGTGCAGGCGGTTCGCGGCGCGCTCGGAGCCGAATCCGGCCTGGAGGTGCAGACAGCGCATCAGCGTGAGCTGGGCTTTCGCGCGACCGCTCGTCAGGGGCTGTCCCGGCTCACCCAGATCTCCACGCTGGTGTTGGTCGCCGCCGTGCTCGCGATGGCGGCGACGATGGGCGCAATGATCTGGCAGCGCCGTGTGCGTCTGGCCGACATGAAGGTCGACGGCTTCAACCGCGGCGTGCTCTGGCGGGCGCTGATGTGGGAGAGTGCGCTGCTGCTCGGCGCCGGCTGCTCGCTCGGTGCTCTGTTTGGCCTCTTCGGCCAGGTGCTCCTCAGTCGCGCTCTTTCGACGGTAACGGGCTTTCCCGTGGCCTATGCGCCTGGGTTCCACCCGGCCGTCGCGAGCTTTGCGTTGGTGAGCGCTACGGCGATGCTGATCGTCGCGATACCGGGAGGACTGGCGACGCGGGTAGGACCCGCGATCGCGCTTTCAGACTGACCGCCGCACAGACTACCTTTCGGGAAGATTCTAATTCCCGGACTTTGAGACAAGGTGTGTCTGATGTTCCGTCAGTTGGTGGCGTTCTGGGTGGTGGGCGTCCGCGAGCTCCAGTGGATACGTCCTCACGTGGCAGCTGAGGTGACCCACTGGGAGCGCTGTGCGCGCTGCATACCCGACGCCACGATCAGACACGACGCCCTGGAGGCGTTGCGCGCCAAGCGCCTCAACATCGAGGGCGCCGCTCTCTTCGCGGTGCTGCCCCCGCGACGTGATCTGCGCCTGCTGCGCCTGCTCGTCGCCTACCAGGTCATGCTCGACTTCCTCGACAGCGTCAGCGAGCGCCCGGCGCCAGATCCCGTCGCCGACGGGCGGCTGTTGCATCTGGCGCTCAGGGACGCCCTGGATCCGCAAGCAGAGATCCGTGACTACTACGCGCATCATCCCTGTAGAGGGGATGGCGGCTATCTGCGGGCGCTCGTGCAGGCCTGTCGCAGGCACGCCGTCGCGCTGCCCGCATTTCCCGTTATCCGCTCGCTGGCGATCCTGGGCGCCGAGCGCTGCGGCGTGCAGGGCTTCAACCACGATCCCGATGGGAGGCGCCGCGACCAAACGCTCCAGCAATGGGCTGCCAGCACGTTTCGGTGCAACTGGGGGATCAGCTGGTGGGAGCTCACGGCGGCGGCGAGCAGCACGCTCGGGATCCACGCGCTGCTCGCCTTGGCGGCCGACCCCGCCACGGGCGAACGCGACGCGATCGAGGTCGATGGGGCCTACATGCCCTGGATCTGCGCGGCAAGCACGATGCTCGACAGCTATGTGGACACGATCAAGGACACGGCCGACGCCTCGCACAGCTACATATCCCACTATCCCAGCACCGTCATCGCAGTCGACCGGACATACGAGCTGGTTCGCCGCGCGCTCTCCGAAGCGAGCATCCTGCCGGGCGGAGCTCGCCACGCGCTGATCGCCGCGGGTATGGTCGCCATGTATCTCTCATGCGACGAGGCCCGCACGGAGGCCAAGCGCAACACCACGCGCAGGCTGATCACTGCCGGGGGCGCCCTGACGAGGGTGCTGCTGCCGATCCTGCGGGCGTGGCGGGTCGCCTATCAGCTGCGACCGGCGTAGAGGTTCTTAGTCAGAACTGAATATTCAGCGGCGCCTTGTGGGTGTGTGGCGTGTCGCGATGATTGAACGAACGCGATGAAGGATGAGAACACAACCGGGGTATTGCCTACAGGGAGAGAAAAGCGGCGCCGCCCACGGCACGCCGCAACGGGCAACTCGGCTTCATCCAAGGCCGCGTCGTCTCGCCAGTGGCAGCGGACCGGACGCCCTGCCAAGCGTTCGGTCCGCAAAGGCGACGCCGGGGAGGGGGAGACCGTCTTGATCGAGCTGACCAAGGGCCAGGTCGATCACGTGATTCGTGCCGCGGGGCAGGGGGGGACGATGTCAGTGCTGCTGTCTGCCCTGAAAGACCCCAAATGGACGCTTTCGTTGAGCCCCGACGAGTGGGCCTATCCCGCCCAGATGGACGACAGGCGCCTGTCGCGCTCACTGCTGTCGGGCCTGCTCGTGCTCTCGTGCTTCCCCTACGACGGTGGCTATCTGGGCATCGCCGAGCTGGCGCGGATGCTCGACATGAACACGAGCACCACCCACCGCTACGTCACGACGCTGCTCGCCGTGGGCCTGCTCGAGCGTGACCCCGCCACCCGTCGCTATCGGATCGCGCCGCAGTAGCCTCAGAGCTTGCGCGAGAGACGTTTGGAGATATCTTCGAGGGCCGCCAGATCCAGGTGCGACCCCCACACGAAGGGCATGGGGAGCACCTCGAAGCTGCGCCGGCGCAGCCGCGCCACCTGGTTGTGCTGCAGCCGCGAACGCTCATGGGCGGCATGCGCCGCTCGCGCGGCGGCCTGAGCCACGCCGTCACGCTGGCCGCCGCTCCCCCGCTTTGGGCTCGCATGCCCGTTGCGGCTCCTCGCGTCGATGCGCGTCAGCTCGGCGGCCGTGAAGCGCCTGGGCAGCAGGCCGTTGACGATCACGGTCTCGAGGCTGCGCCCGAGCTGGGCATCGAGCGCGCTCTGGAGCTCGAGCGCCTCGCTGACTGCCATCTCGCTGCCGAGGGCTACCGCCACATAGGCGCTCGCGGCAGGGTCGCTCAGCAGCTCCTGGACCTGCTTGGTGTGCCCGGCGATCGGGCCGACGCGGGCGATCGCTCCAAACGTCTGCGGAGAGCGCAGCAGTCCGAGCGCGTGGCCCGTGGCCGGAGCGTCGACAACCACGAGGTCATAGCCCCCGGAGCCGCGTCCACGCCCTGAGCGCGTGAGCTGCCAGATCTTGACCATGCTCACCAGCTCCCTGGCTCCAGGCGCGGCGGCGGCGAAGTACTGGAAGGTCCCACTCGAGGCGAGGATGCGGCCCGACACTCGTCCTCCGAGGGCCTGCAGCCACTCCAGCAGGGCGCGGTCGGGGTCGATCGAGATGCTGCTCAGTCGAGGCTCGAGACGACGCTCGACTCCGGGCTGCGCCTCGGGCAGGCCGAACATGCCGGTGAGCCGGTTCTGCTGGCCGACCTCCACGACGATCGTGCGTCGTCCCGCACGCGCCGCCGCCAGGCCGATCGCCGCCGCCATCGTCGTCTTGCCGACACCGCCCTTCCCGGTGATGAACAGCAGCTTGCGGTCGAGCAGCGATTGCATGCAGCACAGAGTGTGTCTCAAAACCGCGGGGCAGCGGCGATACCTACAATCGGTGCGGTGAGCACGCCGTCGCCCGATCCGATCGCCGAGCAGGTCGCCTACGACCACGAGGGTCTCGTGCCGTGCGTGGTTCAGGACTGGAGTAGCGGCGAGGTGTTGATGCTCGCTTACATGAACGAGCAGGCGCTGCAGCGCACCCGCGACACGGGCGAGCTGCACCTGTGGAGTCGCTCTCGCGGCGAGCAGTGGCACAAGGGCGCGACCAGCGGGAACGTGCAGACGGTTCGGGCGCTGCGCCTCGACTGTGACGGCGACACCGTGCTCGCCCTGGTCGATCCGGCCGGACCGGCCTGCCACACGGGCGAGCGGACGTGCTTTCACCGGGGCGAGCTCGAACCGGGCGCGCCGTGCGAGACGCTGCCCAGCCTCGAGCGGACGCTGATCGAACGAGCGCGCGAGCGGCCGGCGGGCTCCTACACGGTGGAGCTGCTCGAGAACCCCGGCCGGATCGGTGAGAAGGTGATGGAGGAGGCCGAGGAGGTTGCCCGTGCCGCGCGCGAGGAGTCCGATGAGCGCGTCGATGAAGAGGCGGCCGACGTGCTCTACCACCTGCTGGTGCTCCTGCGCAGCCGGGGCCGCTCGCTCGCCGACGCCGAGCGGGTGCTCGATGGCCGTCGCGCCTAGCGCAGCCGGCGCTCAGGCGGGCGTTGGGGGGGCGGCTCTGAAGCCCGACCTCGAGCGGGCCCGTGAGCTGTCGCGTGCACACAACCTGATTCCCCTCAGCTGCACGTTCATCGAGGATTGCGAGACGCCCGTGTCGGCGTTCTTGAAGCTGCGTGCGCTCGCCCCCGGTGAGCCCGCCTTCCTGCTCGAGTCCGCCGATCAGGGTCAGCGCGTAGGGCGCTGGTCGTTCATCGGCTTCCGTCCACGGTCGGTGCTCAGGTGGTCGCTGGCCGACGGGGGAGACCCCTATGCGCTCGCTGCCGAGCACGTCGCCCGCTTCAACCAGGCGCCGATGCAGGACGCCCCTCCGTTCACCGGAGGCGCGGTGGGCTTCTTCGGCTATGACCTCGTGCGGGCCGTGGAGCCGCTGGGGGATCCGCCGCCCGATCCACTGGGCCTACCGGACATGGCACTGATGCTCTCTGATGTCCTGGTCGTCTTCGATCATCTGCGCCATACCGTCACGATCATCGCCAACGCCGATCTCCAAGCACAGCCGGAGGTGGATCGGGCATACGCCGAGGCGGCGGCCACGATCGAGCAGGTGCGCGAGATCCTTGCCGGGCCGGTGCCTCGCGGCGTGCCCGTCGCACCCGGCAGTCGCCCGGTGCCGGAGTTCGAGTCGAACATGGGGCGCGAGAGCTTCGAAG
This sequence comes from Solirubrobacteraceae bacterium, assembly GCA_036264155.1. GTDB lineage: Bacteria > Actinomycetota > Thermoleophilia > Solirubrobacterales > Solirubrobacteraceae > Palsa-744. The sequence goes on along the minus strand of DATARM010000154.1, from coordinate 23,466 downwards.
CGATGGTCGCGAGGATCGTCGAGTACATCTACGCCGGCGACGCCTTTCAGGTAGTTCCCTCCCAGCGCTGGTCTGCGCAGGTCCCGATCGAGGCGTTCTCCATCTACCGCGGTCTGCGTGCGGTGAACCCTAGCCCCTACATGTACTTCCTCGACTTCGGTGACTTCCAGGTCGCGGGCGCCAGCCCCGAGCCGCTGCTCACGGTCAGTGGGCGCCATGTCTCGACCAAGCCGATCGCCGGCACGCGTCCGCGTGGGTCGAGCCCCGAGGAAGATCGGCGCATCGAAGCCGAGCTGCTGGCTGACGAGAAGGAGCTGGCAGAGCATGTGATGCTCGTCGACCTCGGGCGCAACGACCTCGGCCGTGTGTGCGAGTACGGGAGCGTGACGGTCGACGAGCTGATGGAGATCGAGCTCTATAGCCATGTCATGCACATCGTCTCTTCCGTGTCCGGAACCCTGCATGCGGACGTGGGGGCGATGGACGCGCTGCGCTCGGTGCTGCCCGCCGGGACGCTCTCCGGTGCGCCCAAGGTTCGGGCGATGCAGATCATCGACGAGCTCGAGCCAATCAAGCGCGGCGGCTATGGGGGTGCGATCGGATATCTCAGCTACGCCGGCGACCTCGACACGGCGATTCACATCCGCACCGTGGTCGTCAAGGACGGCGAAGCGCACGTGCAGGCCGGTGGCGGCACCGTGGCCGACGCACAACCGGACTACGAGTACCTGGAGTCGGCCGCCAAGGCCCAGGCCGTCGTGCGTGCAGTCGCACTGGCCTGCGAGCAGCCGGACTGGTCATGAATGTCCTCGTACTCGACAACTACGACTCGTTCACCTACAACCTCGTGCAGTACCTGGGGGAGCTGGGGGCCGAGGTGCAGGTGGTCCGCAACGACCGGGCCTCGGTGGACGATCTGCTCGACAGTGGCTATGAGCGTTGTGTGGTCTCGCCGGGTCCGTGCACGCCGGATCAGGCGGGGATCACGCTTGAGCTCGTGCGCCGGATGCCCGAGGCCGGCATTCCCACGCTCGGCGTCTGCCTGGGCCACCAGGCGCTGGCCCAGGCCTTCGGCGGCCGCGTCAAGCTGAACCCGCCGGTGCACGGCAAGTCGACCACGATCGAGCACGATGGGCGCACGATCTTCCGTGGCCTGAGCACGCCGCTAACGGTCGGGCGCTACCACTCGCTGGTCGTCGATCCCGAGCTGCCCGACTGCCTGGAGGAGTCGGCGCGCGGCGCCGGGCTCGTGATGGGGGTGCGCCATCGTGAGCTGCCCGCCGAGGGCGTGCAGTTTCACCCCGAGTCGGTGCTCACCGAACAGGGCCGGGAGCTGCTCGGCAACTTCCTGGAGAACTGATGCCCAACCCGATACTCACCGGCGCGATCGACACGCTCGCCTCGCGCCACGATCTGAGCGCGGAGCAGACCGCCGAGGTGCTGGCCGAGATCATGCACGGCGAGGTCTCAGAGACGCAAATCGCCGCCTTTCTGATCGCGCTGAGAACCAAGGGGGAGACCGTCCAGGAGCTGGCCGGGCTGGCCCGCACGATGCGCGACCTCGCCGCCCACGTGCCCACCGAGCGCCACGACCTGCTCGATACCGCCGGGACAGGCGGCGGTCGCAGCTCGTTCAACGTCTCCACGACAGCTGCGCTCATAGCCGCCGGCGCCGGGTGCGCGGTGGCCAAGCACGGCAACCGCTCTGCTACCAGCCGCTCCGGCTCGGCCGACCTGCTCGAGGCGCTCGGCGCGCGCATCGATCTCGCGCCGGCTGAGGTGGCCCGCTGTATCGAGGAGGCAGGCTTCGGGTTCATGTTCGCTCCCGCCCACCATCAGGCCACTCGCTTCGTGATCCCCGTCCGCCGCGAGCTGGCCGTGAGGACGATCTTCAATCTGCTCGGGCCGCTGACCAACCCCGCGGGCGCACGCCGCCAGCTGATCGGCGTCTCGGATGCGCGCTTCCTGGAGACGATCGCCGGCGCGCTGGCGATCCTCGGGGTGGACCGTGCGCTGGTGGTGGCGGGTGAGGACGGGCTCGACGAGGTCTCCGCGAGCGCACCCACGCAGGTAGTCGAGGTCAACGGCGAGGAGATCACCCGCTACGAGCTCCTGCCCGAGACGGTCGGGATCGGCAGGCCCGATGTCCGCGCTGGTGAGGGTCCCGCCGGCGGCACCCCCGTTGAGAACGCGGCCATCACGCGGGCTATCCTCGCCGGGCCCGTCGCGGGCGCCCAGTCAGTGCCGGGCGAGGCGCTTGCGCTGATCAACGCCGGCGCCGCAATCTACGCCGCCGGGCGCGTCGATTCGATCGCCGAGGGTGTCGGGGCTGCCCGCGCTGCCATCTCCGAGGGTGCTGCGGCGGCCGCGCTCGAACGCTACGTGCAGGCGAGCTGTGTCCCCGCGTCTTCGGAGGCCCAGCGATGAGCGCATCGGTGCCGACCGTGCTCGACCGCATCCTGGCTGAAACGCGCGCCGAGGTCGAGCGCCGCAAGCGCGAGGTCCCGATCGAGGCGCCCTCGGAGCAGCAGTCCTCCGGCAACGGACGCTTTCGGGCGGCGCTCAGCGGGGAGGGCATCGGTGTGATCGCGGAGTTCAAGCGTCGCTCCCCGTCTGCCGGGGCCCTGCACGCGCGTCCCGAGCTGGAGGCGATCGTCCCGGCCTATGAGCGCGGGGGTGCCGCTGCCGTGTCGATCCTCACCGAGGGGCCGAACTTCTCCGGCTCGCTGGAGGACCTGCGCGCGGCGCGCGCCGCCTGCACGCTGCCACTGCTGCGCAAGGACTTCATCGTCGATGACTATCAGCTGCACGAGGCGCGGATCGCTGGCGCCGATGCGGTGTTGCTGATCGTGGCGGCGCTCGAGTTCGCGGCCCTTCAGGCACTTCACGCGAGTGCGCTCGGGCTTGGGCTCGACGTCCTCGTGGAGGTCCACGACCGCGCTGAGCTCGACCTCGCCCTGGAGCTCGGGGCCGAGATCATCGGCATCAACAACCGCGACCTCAGGGACTTCAGCGTCGACATCGAGCGCACCGAGCGCATGATGGGTGAGATACCCAGCGAGAAGCTCGTCGTCTCGGAGTCGGGCATCGCCACATCCGAGCAGCTGATGCGCCTACAGGACCGCGGCGTGCAGGCGGTGTTGGTCGGAGAGTCGCTGATGCGTGCGCCCGACCCGGCCGCTGCGCTGGCGAAGCTGACATCCTTTAGACACACCGGGCCAGACATTTAGATCCGCTTCACACCGGTCTCTCATCCTCTTCCACATGAAACGCATGTTCGCCATCCCGTTCGTCTCCGCCCTGATCGGCGGCGGAGTGGTCGTGGGCGTGATCGCCGCAGCCGGCGATCTGGGCTCCGGCAACCAGACCACGGTCACGACCGTGCAGGCCGCCCCCGCCGCGCCCTCCAACGCCTCGCAGATCACCAAGGGCTTGACACCGCACGAAGTCTACGTTCGCGATGCGCCCGGAGTTGCGTTTGTGACCTCGACGATCGTGCAGAAGTCCGAATCCCCGTTCAACCTCTTCGGCGGCGAATCTCAGAGCAAGGGCACGGCGACAGGATCGGGGATCGTGATCTCCGCCAACGGCACGATCCTGACCAACTACCACGTGGTCGAGAACGCGATCAAGGTCACTGTGAGCTTCGAAAAAGGCAAGGCCGTCGAAGCGCGGGTCGTCGGCAAGGACCCCTCGAACGACCTCGCCGTCCTGAAAATCCCGACCGACGGACTGACATTGCACCCGCTCACGCTCGGCGACTCCAGCGCCGTCACTGTCGGCGACCCCGTCTATGCGATCGGCAACCCGTTCGATCTCGAACGCACGCTCACCACCGGCGTCATCTCGGCGCTCCAGCGCCAGATCACCGCGCCGAACGGCTTCACGATCGACAACGTGCTCCAGACCGACGCTCCGATCAACCCCGGCAACTCGGGCGGTCCGCTGCTCAACGCCGCGGGTCAGGTCATCGGCATCAACTCTCAGATCGAGACCGGCGGCAGCGGTGGCGGCAGCGTCGGCATCGGCTTCGCGGTCCCGATCAACACCGCCAAGTCTGAGATCTCGCAGCTGGAGAAGGGCGGGACGGTGCGTGGCGCCTATCTCGGTCTGACCTCGCTGACCGTCGACGGCTCGCTCTCCGCCCTCAACCTCCCCGTCAAATCCGGCGCGCTCGTGCAGAGCGTGCAGAAGGGCACCGCTGCCGCCAAGGCCGGTATCCGCGGCGGCTCCGTGACGTCGAACACCGAAAGCGGCCAGGTCGCGGTCGGTGGCGACATCATCACCGGGATCGACGGCAAAGCCGTAAGCAGCTCTGAAGAACTCGCCAACGACATCGCCACCAAGAAACCCGGCGACACAGTCACCGTCGAACTGGAGCGCGCGACCGGCAGCGGCGGCTACACCAAGAAGACGGTCAGCGTGACCCTCGGGACCAGGCCCGCCTCGGTGCCCAACCCGAACACGCCCGAAGGCTGAGCAGCGGAGCAGGGCGCCCGGCCCGTGCCATCGGGCGCCCGCTACCGTTGTGGGCGATGACAGCCCCACCCCAGCCGAGCGAAGCCAACGAGACGATCCCTGTCGCGGCCGTGGCCGAAGCGCCCGCCACGAAGGTGAAGATCTGCGGCATCACGAACCTTCCCGACGCCGAGCTGGCGGTCGAGCTGGGCGCGTGGGCGCTCGGCATGATCTTCTACGCCGACAGTCCCCGCCGCTGCTCGGCGGAGCAGGCGCAGCTGATCACCGCGACGCTGCGCCGCCGTGTCGAGCTGTGCGGTGTGTTCGTCAACGCGCCGCTCGAGCAGATCGTGCGGATGAGCGAGGAGCTCGGCCTGACCCTCGTGCAGCTTCACGGCGACGAGGGCCCTTCGTTCTGCTCCGAGGTCCGCCGCCGCACCGGAGCGCGCGTGATCAAGGCTGCCCAGGTGGCGGGAGCAAGCGACGTGCAGGATCTCGAGCGCTACCACGTCGACTTCCATCTGCTCGACGCGCGCTCGAAGGCCGTCGGGCGTGAGGGCATGCGGGGCGGGACGGGGGAGAGCTTCGATTGGGATCTGCTGCTCCTGCGCCGCTCGAAGATCCCGCTGATCCTCAGCGGTGGCATCACAGCTGAGAACGTGGCCGAGGCGATCGCCGCCGTGCACCCCTTTGCCCTCGACAGCGCCAGCGGCACCGAGGCTGCGCCCGGGCACAAGGATCCGGCGAAGCTACGAGCCCTGCTCGAGGGGGTACGCCAAGCGTCGGCATCGCTCGACGCGATTGGACAGCCGGCGTGAGCTCCAGCGTCGAGCAGCTCCCGCTCGAGCATCGCTTCGGGCCCTACGGAGGCCAGTTCGTGCCTGAGACGCTGATGCCGGCCCTCGCCGAGCTCGAGCAGGCATGGCGCGCCGCGCGCGTGGATGCGGATTATCGAGCCGAGCTGGACGGGCTCTTGCGCGACTTCGGCGGTAGGCCAACGCCGCTCTACCGTGCCCGCAGGCTCTCAGAGCGACTCGGACGCAGCGTGTACCTGAAGCGCGAGGACCTCAACCACACGGGCTCGCACAAGCTCAACAACGCACTCGGCCAGGTGCTGCTCGCCAAGCGCATGGGCAAGCGCCGGATCATCGCCGAGACCGGCGCGGGCCAACACGGCGTGGCCACGGCCACCGTGTGCGCCCTGCTCGACATGGAGTGCGTGATCTACATGGGCGTGGAGGACACGCGCCGCCAGCGACCCAACGTGCAGCGCATGGAACTACTCGGCGCGAGCGTGCAACCGGTCGACGCCGGTGCGAAAACGCTCAAGGAGGCAACCTCGGCGGCGATCCGCGACTGGGTGAGGAACGTGCAAAGCACCCACTACGTGATCGGCTCGGTGGTCGGACCGGCCCCATACCCGGCGCTTGTGCGCGATCTTCAGCGGATCATCGGCGAGGAGGCGCGAGCGCAGATGCTCGAGCGCGAGGGGCGCCTGCCCCGGCGTGTCGTGGCATGCGTGGGCGGCGGCTCGAACGCAATGGGGATCTTCGCGGCCTTCATCCCCGACGCCGAAGTCGAGCTGATCGGCGTGGAGGCCGGCGGCGAGGGCATCGAGACTCCCCGCCACGGAGCGCCGCTGACCGTGGGCGGTCGTCCCGGGATCCTGCACGGGTCTCGCTCGGCCGTGATGCAGGACGAGGAGGGGCAGATCGTGCAGGCGCACTCGATCTCGGCCGGCCTGGACTACCCCGGCGCGGGGCCCGAGCACGCCCATCTGCGTGACAGCGGTCGCGCCCGCTACGTCGCTGTGACAGATCGCGATGCGCTCGCCGCCTTCCGCGAGGTGGCACGCCTGGAGGGCATCATCCCCGCGCTGGAGACCGCGCACGCGCTCGCCTGGGTGCTCGCCCACCCTGAGGGGCGCGGGCAGGCTGACGGCGAGCTCGACCTGGTGTGCCTATCGGGCCGGGGTGACAAGGACCTGGCCGAGGTCTTGGCAGACAGCGACGGATGAGCACCACGGCGATGAGCGGGGTGGAGCGGATCGCCGACGCGTTCTCCACCACCACCAAGCGGGCAGCCCTGATGCCCTACGTGATGGCGGGCTTCCCCACGCTCGAGGAGTCGGTGCGGATCGGCGAGGCGTGCGTGCGGGGCGGCGCCGACGTGATCGAGCTGGGCGTGCCCTACTCGGACCCTCTGGCCGATGGCCCCGTGATCCACGCCGCCGGCACGCAGGCGCTCGCGGCGGGCGCCACCGTTGCGGGTGTCTTCGAGGTCGCCCGGGCGCTGTCTCCCAGCGTTCCCGTGGTGCTCATGTGCTACGCCAACATGGTCTTCGCCCCGGGCGTGGACGCGTTCGTGGAGCGTTTGGCGCGCACGGGCGCATGCGGGCTGATCGTGCCCGACCTGCCGCTGGGGGAGGCCCCTGAGGTCTTCGAGGCGTGTGAGCGCCACGGACTGGCTCTCGTGCCACTCGTGGCGCCCACCACCACACCCGAGCGGATGGCCGCGATCGGAGCCCAGGCCCGCGGATTTCTCTACACAGTGTCCGTCGTGGGGACCACCGGCGAGCGCAGCGAGGGCCTCGTCGAGCGCTTCGCGGGGGTTGTGGCAGCCGCCCGCGCGAGCACGCACGCTCCGGTCGCGCTCGGTTTCGGCATCGCCACGCCCGAGCAGGCGCGCCAGGCCGCCGACGCCGGCGCGGATGGGGTGATCGTGGGCACGCGCCTGGTTCGCGCCGCCGCCGAGGCCGAGGACCCGGCGGGCGCCGTGGGCGCGCTCGTCGCCGAACTGGCCGCGGGCCTCGCCTCGACCGATTCGGAACCGGCCAGCTAAGATTCCGCGCGCATGGGACTGATACTCACTGTCACCGCCGGACTGGTGGTCTGGATCGTGCTCTGGGCGCTCGGGGCCAAGGGCACCGATGCGTTTCTTCTGGCCACGGTCATCATCCTCGTCGGAGCTACGTTGAGGATCCTCACCGGCTACCTCCCCGGCCGTCGCAGCTAGCGCCCGGTGCTCGCACGCTGGCTGGGCCTTGCCGCTCTCGCCGCCGCGGCTCCAATCCTCAGCGGTTGCGCCGGCACGGCCGTGTCCGGTGCTGAAGCGACCGGCAGCCAGCTCGCGATCTACTCGAGCCTGCCACTGCAGGGGCCCACGGCCGGGATCTCCCAGCAGATGGTGGGGGGCGAGAAGCTCGCGCTCGCAGAGGCCGGCGGGCATGTCGGTCCTCACAAGATCGGCTTCGTCTCGCTCGACGACTCCAATCCGACCAGTGAGCAGTTCTCGCCGGGGGTCACAGCGACCGACGCCAAGACCGCCGCGCAGGACACCAGCACGATCGCCTACATCGGCGACTACAACTCGGCCGCGACGGCCGTCTCGCTGCCGCTGATCAACGCCGCCGGGATCCTCCAGGTCAGCACGGCAAGCCCCTACCAGGGCCTCACCTCCTCGCTCGATGCTGGTCAGGACGAGCCCGAACGCTTCTATCCCAACGGCCGACGCACGTTCGGACGCCTGCAGCCCGGAGACGCGGTGCAGGCCGGCGCCCAGGTGCAGCTGATGCGCTCGCTCGGGGTGCGCAAGCTGTACGTGCTCGACGACGAAGATCCCTTCGAGGTGCCGCTGGCAAGCCTCGTGGCGGGCGATGCGGCGAGCGCGGGGATCACCGTGGCAGCCCACGACAGCATCTCGACGACCACGGGTGCCACGTTTACCGGCGAGGTCGAGAAGATCGTGAAGAGCGAAGCGCAGGCCGTGTTCTTCGCGGGCGGCGACGGTCCCGGCCCGGTCGCGCTGTGGCAGGCGCTGCACAGCGCCGACCCGCACCTGCTGCTGCTGGGCTCGAGCTCGATGGCCAGCGAAGAGTTCACCTCCCAGATCGGAGCTGCCGCCAGTACCACCTATCTGACCACTCCGATCCTTCCCGAAAGCTTCTATCCGCGCTCAGCCCGGCGCGTGCTGAGCGACTACCGCAGGCAGTTCGGGGGCGAAGCCACTCCCTACGTTCTCTACGGCTACGAGGCCATGAGCGTCGTTCTCGACTCCATCCGCAGGGCGCGCGAGCACGGCAACGACCGTGTGGCGGTGATCGACCGCTTCTTTGCGACCCGCAACCGCGACTCGGTGCTCGGGCGCTACTCGGTCCAGCCCAACGGGGAAACGACGCTCTCCCGCTTCGGTGCCGACCGGGTCAGCGCCGGCGGGCGTCTCGTCTTCCTGCGCGCGATCGAAGTCGCCCCGCCTGCCGCCGGCTGATCCGCGCCCTCTCGCCTGAGCTCAGCCGCCGTTCTGCTGCAGGCCGAGCACGAGGCCGAAGCGCTGGACTCCACCGCCGAGCTCGTGCCCGCCGCCGGCGAGCGTTGAGAGCGACCGCAGGTAGGCGACGAACGGGGAGATGCTGGGGTCGCTGGTCAGCCCCACGCCTTCCAGCAGCGTGAGCAGCGTCGGGAAGTCGACGAGCACGCTCGGCTGGACGCCTCCTCCGAGCGCTGTGGATGCTGCGCTGCTGGAAGCCGCGCTCGCCATCGTGCTCGACGGGCTCAACGCCTCCTCGACCGATGGTTCGCCGAAGCCGAGCACGAACTTCGTCTGGCCGTCTGCGGCGCGCCCGTCAGCGATGTCGAGCACGACCGGCAGCCCCGAGATCGCAACCCCGGCGGCCGCGTCGGTCCCGGGGATCGAGACCGACCGGGGCGAGGCGCCGGTCTTCTGCAGCGCGGCTGTCAGCTTGGCGACGGCGGCCCGCGAGAGCGCAGGATCTTTCGAGGAGATCACGATCGCGGCCTTCAGTTCGAGCAGGCTGCCGCCGCTAGCGAACATCCCCGCCGAGCCCATCCAGCTGGCGAAGTCGTGGCGCGCCTGGGCGCTGCTCGAGCCGAGCACCTGTAGCGGCGCCAGCATCGCGCCGAGCAGCGATTTGATGCTGAGGCCACTCACGCCTGAGCCTTCGGGGCTCGACACCCCGGGGATGCTCGCCAGCGAGCCCAGCGCGCTCAGCCCCTGGATGTACTGGTTGAGGCTCGATCCGAGATGTCCCGCACCGACGGCGAGCCAGGATTCTCCGGGCAGTTCGCTCAGCGCCTTGGCGCTTTCGGGGTTGCTGGAGAGCAGGCCTGCGGCTGTGTTCGTGGCGAGCGTGTCCGCGTCGAGCGTCAGCGAGCTCGATGAGGGTACGACCGAGATGTTCGCCTCACTCGGGCCCGCAAGCAGCCCCAGCAGGCCCGAGATGCCTTCCGCGGGTCCAGTGGAGATGGCGCCGGCGGGGTTGGAATAGAGGTGCCCGAGCGCGCCGGTGGGCGCCTTCGTCAGCAGCTTCGAGTACGCGCTGGAGCTCCTCAGCGAGGCTCCGCCGAGGGCGGTGTCGATCACGCCGTGGATGCCAGATTCGCTGCCGATCACAGCCAGGCGGTGGACGAGGCCGAAGGCCACCCCGCCGCTACTCAGCTTGTATGAGATGCCTCGGTAGCTCGTGGTGTGGGCGCCCGCATGGGAAGCCTGGGTACTTAGGAAGCTTTGCGCCTTGCTCGCGTCACTGGTGTCGAGCACGATCGCGCCCTGAGCGCCGCCGGCGCTGAAGGGGAAGCTCGCCGAGCCGGAGCCCCCGAGCAGCCCGGACTGCAGGTCGCTCAGCAGCGTGCCTGCGGAGGAGAGCGAGCTGAGGTACACGCCGGCGCTGGGTCCCAGCCAGGGCGCGATGTCATGGGCGAAGCTCAGTTGCGGCGCTCCGGGCGTCTGCAGCGCCCCGAGCAGGCGCAGATAGGGGTCGGATTGATGGGTGAGCGCTTTTCCTGCCGCGAGCGCCGCCGACTTCAGCGAGCCGCTGGGGCGCACGCTCGCGTCGGCGAACAGGGGCGCCGAGGCGGGGATGACCGTGGCTGGGTCGACCGTGCTCCCCGGCGATGCGCTCGAGCCGCAGCCTGCCAGCGCCACTGCCAACGCGACTGCGACCGCGAACAGCGCGAGTGGTGCGAGCGGGCGCGTCCGGGCGAGTGGCGGAGCGGCTGGGGTTGAGAGTGAGCGCAACGGTTGTCCTTTCGGCGGCATGGTCGACCCGGTGGGGTGGAGCCGATCGTATGCGCCTTGTGTGACCTCGCGCAAGGCCCATGTGCATGCAAGAGCGCATGCGGGGCGCCTGGATGCAGCACCGATTGCACTTCCAGGGGCGTTCCCACCCGCGAAGACGAGCTCATGAAAAGCCAGTCCGCATCGGCTCCCAGGGCCGAAATGGGGGGCCGGGGGAGGGAAAGTGGGAGAAGATGTGCATATTGAGTTGCATTGTGGGAGGAAGTGGGATATGTTCGCGCACAGCGAGCCGGGGTGGAGGGGCTCCTCCCACTCCTCCACCTCGGCTCGGTAATCAACTTGGGAGCTTCAAAAGTGGTCCCCTTCCGTGGCACGTTCGACCATACGATCGACTCCAAGAACCGCCTCACGGTGCCTGCCCGCTACCGCGCAGCCCTGTCGGAGGGGGTAGTGCTCGCGATGCCCGTCGACCTAAAGCCCTGTGTCGGCGTGTGGCGTCCTGAGGAGTACGAGCGCTACACGCGGCGCGCGCTGGCCGAGCTCCCGCCGCTCTCGCCTCGCCTCAACGAGCTCGAGCGCTTCTTCTACGGGAGCTCGCACGACGCCGACCTGGATGCTGCTGGGCGCGTGATGATCCCCGGCTTCCTGGGCGAGCACGCCGCCTTGACGAAAGAGGTTGTGGTGGTGGGCGTCGGGGACCGCCTCGAGCTGTGGGACAGGGCGGCCTGGAGCGAGCATCGATCGACGCTGCTGAGCGGCGTCGCGGAGGTCACCTCGCGTGTCGATGACGCTGCTTGAGGGCCTGGACGCGCAGGGCGATGGTCGTGCCCCCGAGCTGGCACGCCGCCGGCGGGGAGCCGGCGACTCGGCGCGAGGGGCGCCGGGAAGGCGTGGCGGCTGCTCACAGCCGGGCGACGCCTCGCGCGAGGGCGGCCCGACACGGGCATCGCACACGCCTGTGCTCGCGAGCGAGCTCGTGGAGCTGCTCGATCCCCAGCCGGGACAGACGGCGATCGACTGCACCTTCGGCGATGGCGGACACGCGCGACTGCTCGCCGAGCGGCTGGGCGCGTCCGGGACGCTGGTGGCGATCGACCGCGACCCGCTGGCCGAGGAGCGCTTCGCGGCGCTGGCGGCCGAGACGGCGTGCTCGGTGCGCTTCATCCGCGCGAGCTACGCCGAGGCGCTGGAGCTGCTGGGCGAGGAGGGAATGCGCGCTGACATGGCGTATTTCGACTTGGGCATGTCCTCCATGCAGGTCGACACCCGCGAGCGCGGCTTCTCCTACTCCTACGAGGCGCCACTCGACATGCGCATGGACCCGGCCGAGGAGCTGACGGCGCGTCAGATAATCGCCGAGTGGGACGAGCGCCGCCTGGCGCACACGCTGCGCGACTTCGGCGAGGAGCGCCACGCGAGCGCGATCGCCCGCGCGATCGTGCGCCGACGTATGCAGGCGCCGATCCTGACCACGCTCGAGCTCGTCGACACGATCAACTCAGCCATCCCCGCGCCCGCCCGCTTCGCCGGAGGACACCCCGCCAAGCGCTCGTTCCAGGCGCTGCGAATCGCCGTCAACGACGAGCTCGGCCAGCTCGACAGGGCGCTGCCGCTCGCCTGGAAGCTGCTGCGCAAGGGCGGCGTGCTCGCCGGCATCTCCTTTCACTCGCTCGAGGACCGGCGCGTGAAGCGCTTCCTCGCCGACCGCGCCCGGGGCTGCATCTGCCCACCGGATCTGCCCATCTGTGCCTGCGGACGCGAGCCACAGGGCGCGCTGCTCTCACGTCGCTCGATCGTGCCGTCGGCGGGCGAGCTCGCGTGCAACCCGCGCGCCACCTCGGCGCGGCTGCGCGCTGCCAGGAAGCTGACAGAGGAGGATCTCCCATGACGCCCCCCGCGGCAGCCGCACCGACCGTTCGCGCTCGGACCGCGCTTCCCGGTCGTCCGCTGACCACGGCTCCGAGGCCGCGGCGGGTCTCCGGTCCGGTCAGGCGCAATCCGTCCGTCCCGGCGCGCCGCCAGGCCGAGGAGAACGCGGGCCTCCTCGTCGGCCTGATCGATGCCTCCCGGCGTGTCTCATCTCATCGGTTGCTCGATCGCCTGATCCGTGGACGCAGCTGGATCGTGCTGGTCGCCTTCGCATTGATCGGGATCGTCACCCTCCAGCTGGGCCTGCTCAAGCTGAACGCCGGGATCGGTCGCTCACTCGAGCGCAGCGCTCTACTGCAGCGCGAAAACGCCGCGCTTAGCATCGAAAACTCCGAACTCGCCGCCGGCAACCGTGTCGAGGCGACCGCCGCGCATCTGGGAATGCAACTGGTGAGCCCTGGTGCTCTGCGCTTCCTCAGTGTCCACCCCGGTGCCGACGTCGCTCACGCCGCAGCTGCGCTGAAGGCGCCGTTGCAAAGCAGCTCCTCCGGCGCGAGCGCCGCACAGGCCTCGACCTCGAGCGAATCGACCTCCGGTGAATCCTCGGCAGGCCAGACGCCGGCGAGCTCCGCCCCAGCGGCCACGTCCGAACCGAGCTCAGCTGAAAGCCCCACGGTCGCTGCCCCGACGGGCGAAGCGAGCGGCGCCGGCAGCGCAGCCACCCCGAGCGGCGGTGAATCGGCGCCGAGCCCGTCGAGCGTCCCGGTCACAGCCCCCACGGCTTCCAGCCCCACCTCGCAGCAGGCCACGCCCGCCGGGGGAACCCAGGCGGAAGCGGGGGGATAGGCGGTGGCCGCTGTCCAGAGCCGCATTGGGACGATCTTCGCGCTGTTCTTCTTCCTGCTCGTCCTCGCGGCCGGACGCACCGCATATCTGGGCGTCGTCCGTGGTGGATCGCTGCGCAAGGCCGCAAGCGATCAGCAGCTCACCAACGAAACGGTGATCGCGCAGCGCGGGGCGATAACCGACCGCGACGGCACCGATCTCGCCGTCTCGGAGCCGGCCAAGGATCTGGTCGCAGATCCCTACCTCCTCACCCACACGCTCGAATCGGCACAGCGCCTGGCGCCCCTGCTGGGGCAGTCGCAGTCGACGGTCCTGACGAAGCTCTCCCAGCACTCCGGCTTCGTGTACCTGGCGCGAGGCGTGCCGGCGGCTCGTGCGCAGAAGATCCTGGCGCTCAAGATCCCCGGCGTGACGGGGACGGCGGTCATGCGTCGCGTGTATCCGCGGGGCCCGCTGGCGGGCCAGGTGCTGGGCCTCGTGAGCACGGCGCCCGGGAGCCAAGGCAAGGGCCTCGCCGGCCTGGAGTATGCGCGCGACTCGATCCTGCGCGGGCGCTCAGGTGAGCGCCACGTGGTCAGCGACGCGATCGGCCAGCCCGTCTCGATCACCGAAACGCGCCCTGTGGTCCCGGGCAGCTCGCTGAAGCTCACGCTCGACGCCAACATCCAGCAGCGCACCGAAGACGTGCTCGGGGCGGTGGCCAAGGACTTCAGCCCCAAAGATGCCACTGCGATCGTCATGGACCCCCGCACTGGGGCGATCCTCGCGCTTGCGAACTGGCCGCAGGAGAACCCCAACGACCCCGCGGGCGCGCCCGCCGAAGCCCTCGAGGATCGCGCCGTCGGCTTCGACTACGAACCGGGCTCCACGTTCAAGGTGGTCACCGTCTCGGGTGCCCTCCAGCAGGGGCTCATAACCCCGGAATCTCCTTTCAACATCCCCGATCAGATCCAGGTGGCCGACCGCACCATCCACGACGACACCGAACATCCCGAAGAAACGCTCACCGCTTCGCAGATCCTGGCCCGTTCGAGCAACGTCGGCGCGATCAAGATCGGCGCGCTCGAGGGCGCCGGCGACTTCAACAACTGGGTGCACCGCTTTGGCTTCGGGGCGCGCACGGGCGTGGACCTCTCGGGCGAGGAAATGGGTGTCACCCTTCCCCTGAGCCACTACTCGGGCTCGTCGATGGGGAACCTCCCGATCGGGCAGGGCGAGCTGGTCACGCCGATGCAGATGGCCACCGCCTACGCGGCTGTAGCTAACGGCGGCATCCTGCGCCCGCCACACATAATCAGCGCCGTCGCCAACAAGCCGCAGCCCGTCCCGACCGGGCACCGGGTCATCTCGAGTGCCACTGCGGCCGAGGTGCGTCACATGCTCGAGGGTGTGCTCGCTCCGGGCGGAACAGCCAGCGAGGTATCGATCCCCGGCTATCAGCTGGCGGGCAAGACGGGCACCGCGAGCAAGATCGACCCCGCGACGGGCGAATACTCGAAAAGCGCCTACGTGGCCTCGTTCATCGGCTTCGCGCCTGCCGCCGATCCCAAGCTCCTGACAGCGGTGGTCGTCGACGAACCGCAGAACGGCTCGATCTTCGGTGGAACGGTCGCCGCACCGGCCTTCGGCCAGATCATGAGCTTCGCCTTGCCATATCTCGGCATCCCGCCCGGATAGGCGAGCGCTGCCGCCAATCCCCCGAAACGACTCCGGCGGGGGTGGAAACTAGACTCAGCGACATGCCCGAGCGGGGAATCGATCCATGAGGCTCGACGTGCTGGCAGCGGCGTTGCCCGAGCCACGGGCGGCTGGGCTCCTCGACGCGGACGCGGCGTCCGTGGAGATCACAGGACTCGCCTATGACAGCCGCGCGGTGGAGCCGGGAGGGCTGTTCTTCTGCGTCAGCGGCTTTCGCAGCGACGGCCACGAGTTCGCCACCGCGGCGCTCGAGCGTGGGGCGGCGGCGCTTGTGCTCGAGCGGAAGCTGGACCTCGGTGTGCCGGAACTGCTCGTTGTCTCGGCGCGTGCCGCGATGGCTCCGCTGGCGGCCTGCTTCTACGGCCAGCCGGGGCGCGAGCTGCAGGTGGTCGGGGTGACGGGAACGAACGGAAAGACCACCACCGCCTACCTCACGCGCGCCCTGCTGGAGGCGGGCGGCGTGCAGTGCGGGCTGCTGGGCACGGTCAAGTCGGTCATCGGTGGACAGGAGCGGGAGGTGCAGCGGACGACTCCCGAGGCGATCGATCTTCAGCGCGAGCTGCGGGCGATGCTCGACGGCGGCGATCGCGCGTGTGCGATCGAGGTCTCCTCGCATGCCCTGGAGCTGGGGCGCGCCGATGCCGTCCCGTTCAGCGTGGCCATCTTCACGAACCTGACCCAGGACCATCTCGACTTCCACGAGACGATGGAGGATTACTTCCTGGCCAAGCGGCGCCTGTTCGTCACCGGCGATGGCGCTCCTCCGCGGGTGAGCGTGATCAACGTCGGCGACGAGTACGGCCTGCGGCTGGCCGCGGAGATCGAGGGTGCGCGCACGTTCGCGGTGGACGCGCCGGCGGATTTCAGCGCCAAGGACGTGCGCTGCTCGTTCGACGGCGCCCGCTTCACGCTGCGCACCCCCGCGGGCGAGCGCGAGGTGATGCTGCCGATGCCGGGCCGCTTCAACGTGGCCAATGCGCTCGCTGCGCTGGCGGCCGCCGATGCGCTCGGCGTCGACCTGGCGGTGTCGGTGGCGGAGCTCGAACGCGGGGTGCGTGTGCCGGGGCGCTTCGAGCCGGTGGACGCGGGACAGGACTTCGCGGTCCTCGTCGACTACGCCCATACGCCGGACTCGCTCGAGAACGTGCTGGGCGCAGCGGGTGAACTGACGGGATCCGAGGATGGCGCGCCGGGACGCGTGATCTGCGTGTTCGGAGCGGGTGGGGAGCGCGATCGCGGCAAGCGGGCGCTGATGGGCGAGATCGCGGCCCGTCTGGCCGACGAGGTGATCGTCACCTCTGACAACCCCCGCTCGGAGGACCCTGGGCGGATCATCGCGGAGATCATGGCCGGCGCGAACAGCGTGGAGCCCGGCGCGGGTCGACGAGCCAGGCGGGTCAGCGAGTTGGTCGACCGCCGCGCCGCGATCGCTGAGGCGGTTGCGCTGGGACGCGGTGGCGACGTGCTGGTGATCGCGGGCAAGGGGCACGAGCAGGGCCAGGAGTTCGAGGACGCCCGCAAGGTCCCGTTCGACGACGCCACCGTGGCGCGGGAGGCCCTGAGTGCGCTTGGGGTTGGCGCCGGAGCAGGAGCTCGATGAGGCATTGGAGCGCTGAGCGCGTCGCCCAGGCGGCCGGGGCGCGGCTGCTCACGCCCCCTGCCGAGGAGACACAGGACGAATCGAGAGGGCCCACGCGCGCGAGCATCGACTCGCGCGGTGTGCTCGCGGGCGATCTCTTCGTGGGGCTGCGCGGCAGGCACACCGACGGCGGCGCGCACGCGCTGCGAGCGCTCCAGGAGGGGGCGTGGGGGGTGCTTGTGACGGCTGAGCACGCCCGTCCGGCGGCGGCCGCGTCGAGCGGTGGCGTGGTGCTGGAGCAC
Organism: Solirubrobacteraceae bacterium; assembly: GCA_036264155.1. Classification (GTDB taxonomy): domain Bacteria; phylum Actinomycetota; class Thermoleophilia; order Solirubrobacterales; family Solirubrobacteraceae; genus Palsa-744. Next base: position 6,681 of record DATARM010000154.1, on the reverse strand, counting down.
CCCGATCCGCTCGCGGGCCTGCAGGCGCTGGCGCATGCGTGGCGCGAGGAGCTGCGCTCGCGGGGAGCGAGGGTGGTGGCGATCACCGGCTCCACGGGCAAGACCTCGACCAAGGACATCCTCGCGGCGCTGCTGGCAACGCGCTTGCGCACGGCGGCGAGCCCGCAGAACCTCAACACGGAGATCGGCCTGCCGCTCGCGCTGCTCGCGGCCCCGGCGGACGTGGAGGCGGTGGTGCTCGAGATGGCCATGCGAGGTAGCGGCCAGATCGCCGAGCTCACCGCTATCGCCGAGCCGGACGTGGGCGTGATCGTGAACGTTGGACCGGCCCACCTCGCGCTGCTCGGCTCGCTGGAGGCGATTGCGGCGGCGAAGGCGGAGCTGATTGCGGGAATGGCGCCCGGCAGGTGCGTGGTGCTGCCGGCCGCCGAGCCGCTGCTCGAACCTCACCTGCGCTCCGATCTCGAGTCGATCACCTTTGGCGAGGGCGGCGCTGTCTCGTTGCTGGAGCGAGCCGAGGACGGTCGCGTCGCGATCGCCGCTCGCGGTGAGAGGATCGAGCTGTGGCCGTCCTTCTCCCAGGCGCACAACCTGCGCAACCTGCTCGCTGCCGTGGCGGGCGCGCTGGCGCTCGGGATTGAGCCCTCGGGACGCCTGGAGGTGCGCTTCTCGAGCATGCGCGGCGAGCGCCTCGAGCTCACGGGCGGCGTTGTCGTGATCGATGACTGCTACAACGCCAACCCGATGTCCATGCGCGCGGCGATCGACGAGCTCACCGCCACGGCGCCCGCGCGGCGGGTGGCTGTGCTCGGCGACATGCTCGAGCTCGGTGTCGACTCGCCGACGTTGCACACCGAGATCGGCGAGTACGCGGGCTCGCGCGGGGTCGGGCTGCTCATCGGCGTGGGGCCGCTCGCGGCAGAGATCGCCGCGGCCTTCGCGGGTGAGAGCCACACGGTCCCCGACGCGCAGGCGGCGGGCGAGTTGCTGGCAGATCTGCTGGCGCCCGGAGACACGGTGCTCGTGAAGGGCTCGCGCGGGGTCGGCCTTGAGCAGGTCGCAGAGAGCCTTGGCGCCCGCGCGGCGGAGCGGCGCTGAATGGGGGAGGTTCTCTTCGGGGGCACCGCCGCGCTGCTGATCTGCATCTTCCTCAGCCCCAAGTTCATCGAGTTCCTGCGCAAGCGCGAGTTCGGGCAGCACATCCGCGAGGACGGCCCCGAGGGCCATCACCAGAAGGCGGGGACACCCACGATGGGCGGCGTGATCATCTTCCTCGCCGTCTCGGTCTCGTTCCTGATCCTGACGAACTTCGAATGGCGCTCGGTGGGCGTGTTCGGGGCGGCGATCGCTTGCGCGCTGCTGGGCTTCGCCGACGACTACACCAAGCTGGTGAAGCGCCGCTCGCTCGGACTGCGTGCGCGCACCAAGCTCGGGATCACGATCGCGATCTCGCTGGCGCTGTGGTTCGTGGCCGAACACGAGGCTCACCTGGAACCGACGCTGTGGCTGCGCTTCGTCGACTACCACATCGATCTCGGGCCCCTGTATCCGATCTTGATCTACCTGGTCGTGGCGGGCACGACGAGCGCGGTCAACCTCACGGACGGCCTCGACGGCCTCGCGGCCGGCTGTGCGGCGATCGTGCTGCTGGCCTACATCGGGATCACGTTCATCGCCGGCGACTTCGACCTGGCGATGCTCGCCGGCTGTCTGGTGGGCGCCTGCGTGGGCTTCTTGTGGTTCAACGCCTTCCCGGCGACGATCTTCATGGGCGATACGGGCTCGCTCGGCCTCGGCGGGGCGATTGCGGGGCTGGCGGTGATGACCAAGACGGAGGTGCTGCTGATCCTGCTCGGCGGGATCTTCGTGGTGGAGGCGCTGTCGGTCGTGATCCAGGTCATCTCCTTCCAGACGACGCGCAAGCGCGTGTTCCTGATGGCCCCGATCCACCATCACTTCGAGCTGAAGGCGTGGTCTGAGACGAAGATCATCCTGCGCTTCTGGATCGTCGCCTCGATCTGCGGTGCGATCGGCTTCACCATCTACCGCCAGAGCAGGGGAATCTGAGCTCTGGCCTGGTCGTCCATGGCGGGAGGCTTCCGCGGGCCGGCGTCGAAGTGAGCATGGATGCCATCAGCGTCCGCACGCCGGAGCAAGCCCCCGGCGTCCTCCAAGCGCACGACGCGATCGGGTGCCGGGGCTCTGGCGTTCAGCGGCCAATCGCTCGAGCACCGCATCCTGCTGACCGCCACCATGTGCCTGCTGGCGTTCGGGGCGGTGATGGTCTACAGCGCCTCCTCGGCCACCAACCTGCTGCAGGGCCACGGCTACGGCAGCAGCTACCTGATCAAGTTCGTTCTCTACGGTGGTGTGGGGCTGGTGGTCATGCGTGTGCTCGCCAAGGATGGGGTGGCGAAAGTGCACAGCATCACGGCGCCGCTGCTGGCCGTCTCGTTTGTGCTGGTGGTGGCCGTGCACATCCCGCACGTGGGGGTGAGCGTCAACGGGGCGAGGCGCTGGATCGGCCCCTCCCAGCTTCAGTTCCAGCCATCCGAGCTGATGAAGATCGCGCTGGTGCTCTACTGCGCCACGCTGCTCGCGCGCAGGCCCCAGCGTGTGCACGACCTGCGCGAGCTGGCCAAACCGCTGTTGATCGTGGTGGGCTCGGCCTGTCTGCTCGTGTTCACCCAGCCGGATCTCGGCACGGCGATGGTGATCGCGTTCACGATCGGCGCGATGCTGGTCGCCGCGGGGATCCCGCTGCGCAAGCTGGGAAAGATGGCCGCTGTGCTCGCGGGGTTGATCTTCGTCTATGCGCTGGTGCGGCCCTATGCGCGGGCGCGGCTCACATCCTTCCTCGACCCGTGGGCGCACGCCTCCTCGAGCGGCTTCCAGGCCGTGCAGGGCCAGATCGCGATCGGCTCGGGCGGCCTGTTCGGGGTCGGTCCCGGGCAGTCGGTGCAGAAGATCTTCTATCTGCCCGAGGCGCCGACGGACTTCATCCTCGCGGTGATCGCGGAGGAGCTGGGGATGGTGGGCGTGTTCGCGCTGCTGTTCCTCTATGGCCTGATCGCCTATGCGGGCCTGCGCGCGGCCAAGGGGGCGCGCAGCCTCTACAGTGCCCTGATCGCCGTGGGCGTGACGTCGCTGATCGTCTCCCAGGCGATCCTCAACGCGTTCGCCGTGCTCGGTCTCGCGCCGCTGACGGGGGTGCCGCTGCCGTTCGTCTCCTACGGCTCGAGCAGTCTGATCGTGATGCTCGCGGCGATGGGTCTGCTGTTGAACGTGGCCTCGGGTGCCACGGGGCATGTGCGCGCCGTGGGAGCCCCGCGCCGGCGCTCTCCCGACGCGCGAGCGCGAGAATCGGGACGATCCGCTCGTGAGCAGAGCCCCGAAGAGAGTCGTGATAGCCGCCGGCGGGACCGCGGGGCACGTGGTGCCGGCGCTGGCAGTCGCGGAAGCGCTGCGGGCTGAGGGCGCGGAGGTCTCGTTCATCGGCGGCGCGCGCGCCGAGGCGCAGCTGGTGCCCGCGGCGGGGTTCCCGCTGCGGCAGATAGCGGTTGAAGGGATGAGCCGCTCGCATCCGCTGAAGGCGTTGCGTGCGCTCCTGCGCGCCCTGAAGGCGACGGCGCGAGCGCGCCGGCTGTTGCGGGAGCTGGACCCGCACGCGGTAATGGGTGGCGGCGGGTATGTGGCGGGACCGGTGGGCCTGGGGGCGCTCAGCCTGCGGATACCGCTGGTGCTGACCGAGGCGGACAGTCACCTCGGCCTCACCAACCGGCTGCTGGCGCCATTCGCGCGCAGGGTGTGCCTGGCGTTCCCGATCGCTGGGCGCACAGGTGCGCGCTACCGCCTCACGGGGCGTCCGATACCGCCTGTGGCTGTTGACCGGGGGGCGGCGCGGGCGAAGCTTGGAGTCCCCGCCGATGCCACCTGCGTGCTGGTGTTCGGCGGGTCGCTGGGTGCGCGCTCGATCAACCTGGCGGCGGTCGAGGCGTTCGCGGAGGCTCCCTTTCACGTGCTGCACATCAGCGGGCGCCGCGATCACGGCGAGCTGGCGGCCCGGGGCCTGCCGGAGGGCTATGACCTGCGCGACTACCTCGATCTCGCCGACTTCGCCGACGCGCTCGCGGCCGCTGATCTGGTGGTGGCGCGCTCGGGCGGGTCGGTGTTCGAGATCTCCGCCCACGGCCTGCCGGCTGTCCTCGTGCCCTATCCGCATGCGGCGGGCGATCACCAGAGCGCGAACGCCCGCTGGATGACCGAGGCGGGGGCGGCGGTGTCGATCCCCGACGGGGAGCTGAGCGCGGCGCGCCTGGCCGGTCAGGTGGGCTCGCTGCTGGCCGACCGTGAGCGCCTGCGCGCGATGGCGGCGGCCTCGGCGCGTCTGTCGCGTCCGCAGGCGGCGCGCGAGGTGGCGCAGGAGCTGCTGGAGGCGGCGGGCGGGTGAGCGCGCCGGCGCGGCCGTGGACGGGACGGCGCCTGCACTTCGTGGGCGTGGGCGGGGCGGGTATGAGCGGTTATGTCCGCGCGGCCCACGCGCTTGGAGCCCAGGTCAGCGGCTCCGACGGCGCCGACGGCCCGTATTTGGAGGCGCTGCGCGCCGATGGTGTGCTCGAAGCGGAGGTCGGCCACCGCGCTGAGAACGTGCCGGCGGGGGAGAGTGTGGAGCTCGTGTACTCCTCGGCCGTGCCGGCGGAGAACGTGGAGCGTGTGGCGGCGCGCGAGCGGGGGATACCCGAGCGTCCCCGCGCAGAGCTGCTGGGAGAGCTGACGGCGCTGCGGCGCACGATTGCGGTGGCGGGCACGCACGGCAAGACGACGACCACGGCGATGGTCGTGCACGCCCTGCGCGGGGCGGGGATGGAACCGGGCTGGCTGATCGGTGGCGCGCCCGGCGCGGGACTCGCCAACGCGCAGTGGTCGGAGGGGGAGTGGCTTGTGGTCGAGGCCGACGAGTCGGACCGCTCGATGCTCAGCCTGCATGTGGAGATCGCGGTGTTGACGAACGTGGAGCTCGACCATCACGCCACCTATGGCTCGCTGGAGGAGCTGCGCGGCGCCTTTCGCCGGTTCCTCACGGGACCGGAGCAGGCGGTGGTGCTGGATCGCCCTGAGCTGCTGGAGCTGCGCGAGCGGGGGCCGCTGGTGGCCTACGACGTCCATGATCTCGAGCTGACGCCGGGTGGCTCGCGCTTTGACTGGCGTGGGGAGGAGGTCGCATTGGCGGTCCCCGGCGCCCACAACGCCCTGAACGCTACGGGGGCGCTCGAGGCGGTGCGCCTGGCGGGCGCCGGGGCCCGGGGGGCGATCGCTGGTCTGGCCTCGTTCACGGGGGCGGGGCGGCGCTTCCAGCTGCTCGGGAGCAGCGCGCACGGTGCGCTGGTGTATGACGACTACGCGCACCACCCCACGGAGGTGGCGGCCACGCTGGCGGGCGCGCGCACACTCGAGCACGAGCGCCTGGTGGCTGTTTTCCAGCCGCACCTGTATTCGCGCACGGCCTCGCTTGCGCGTGCCTTCGGGGCGGCGTTGGCGAGCGCTGATGTGGTGGTGGTGCTCGACGTGTACCCGGCGCGTGAGCGCGCGGAGGATCATCCGGGCGTGAGCGGCCTGCTGATCGCGGAAGCCGCCGCCGATGCGGCGGGCGGGCGTCCCGTCTATTGGCTCCCCGGCTTTGCCGACGCCGAGCCCGTGCTGGCCGCGATGCTGGGCGAGGGTGACGTGTGCGTGGTGATGGGCGCGGGCAACGTCGATGCGCTGGCACGAGAGCTCGTGGCCCGATGAGCTCCTCGCAGCACACCGGCGAGTCGCCCCTCCCGCATGGGGTGCAGCAGGACTTCCCCCTCAGCCGCCTGACGACGGTCCGCACGGGCGGCACGGGCCGTTTCTTCGCGCGGGCCGGCAGCCGTGAGCGGGCGCTGGAGCTGATCGCCTGGGCCACGGCAGAGGCGCTCGAGCTGCGGGTGGTGGGGTCGGGTTCGAACCTGCTCATCGCCGATGAGGGCTTCGGTGGTCTGGTGATCAAGCTCGACGGGGAGCTGGCCACGATCTCGGTGAGCGGCCAGCGGATGCTCGCGGGTGGTGGCGCGCGGCTGCCGGCTGTAGCTGCGCGGGCGGCCGGGGCGGGCCTCTCGGGGATCGAGTTCGGGGTCAACATCCCGGGCACGCTCGGGGGGGCGGTGCGGATGAACGCCAACGCATATGGCGGCGAGCTTGCGCGGGTGCTCGAGTGGGTGGAGATCGCGAGCAGCGAGGGGGTCGAGCGCCGCGCCCCGCAGCAACTCGGCTTCGCCTATCGCAGCTCCAACATCGACAGCAGCGAGATAGTGCTCGGTGCGTCGCTGATGCTCCTCGAGGCGCCGGTGGACGAGGTCAAGGCGACGCTGGCCGAGATGCGCAGTCGCCGCCATGAGGCTCAGCCGCAGGGGATCAAGACGTTCGGCTCGACGTTCAAGAACCCTGCCGATCCCCGCGCCGAGGGGCGCAGCGCGGGGCTGCTGCTGTCGGCGGCGGAGTGCAACGGGCTGACGGTGGGCGGGGCGCGCTTTGCGCCCAAGCACGCCAACTTCATCGAGAACATGGGCTCGGCCACCACGGCCGATGTGCTGGCGGTGATGGCCGCGGGCCGGGCGCGCGTGCTGGAGCGCTTCGGGGTTGAGCTCGAGCCGGAGGTTCAGA
>DATARM010000080.1:0-6315 GCA_036264155.1 Solirubrobacteraceae bacterium | reverse complement strand
TGATGGCGGTGCTGGCGCACCGCTTCGAAGCGATCGTGCGCGAGATGACCAACACCCTGTTCCGCACGGGGCGCAGCTCGATCTTGAACATGGCGCGCGACTTCTCCTGCTCGATCATCACGGCCGAGGACGAGCTGTTCGCGGCCGCCGAGGGGCTGCAGGTACACGTGCTCGGCGCAGGACTGCAGACAGCCTCGATGCGAAGGCTGCACCCCGAGTTGCGCGAGGGCGACGCCTTCCTGCACAACGACCCGATGCTCGGCAACACTCACACAGCCGACCACACGATCCTCGTTCCCGTGTTCGTCGGCGGCGAGCACATCTTCACCGCCTCGGCCAAGGCCCATCAGGCCGACTGCGGCAACGCCGAGCCCTCCACCTACGTCACCTACGTCGAGGACGTCTACGCCGAGGGCGGCCTGATGTTCCCCTGTGTGAAGGTGCAGGAGGACTACAAGGATGTCGAGGATGTCATCCGCATGTGTCGCCGGCGCATCCGCGTGCCTGAGGTCTGGTACGGGGACTACCTCGCGACGATAGGCGCGGCCAGGATCGGCGAGCGCCGCTTGCAGGAGGTGATCGCCCGCTATGGGACCGACACGATTAGTGCCTTCATCAGCGCGTGGCTCGACTACTCCGAGCGCTCGATGGAGCAGGCCATCCGCAAGTTGTCCGCCCGTCAGCTGCACGCGCGCTCACAGCACGACCCGATCCCGGGCCTCCCCGATGGCGTGGAGGTGAGCGTCACGATCGACGTCGACCCGGACGCGGGACGCGTGAGCTTCGACCTGCGCGATAACCCCGACTGCATCCCGTTCGGGCTGAACGTGTCGGAGAGCTGCGCCCGCGGTGGCTGCATCATCGCCCTGCTCAACTGCCTGCCCGAGGACATACCCCGCAACGCCGGCTCCTTCCGCCGCGTCGAGGTGCTGCTGCGCGAGGGGTCGATCATGGGCGGGCTGGTGGAACCGTACTCGGCCTCAGTTTCCACCACCAACGTGCTCAACCGCATGATCAACGCGGCTCAAAGCGCCTTCTGCCAGCTCGGCGACGGCGAGGGGCTGGCCGAGGGAGCGGGCGCGATGGGCGTCGGCTATGCGGTCTTCTCGGGCACCTATCCGGACGGGTGGGGATCGAATCCGGGCAAGCCATATGTGAGCGAGATGGTGATCGGCAACAACGGCGGACCCGCCTCGCCTCACTGCGACGGCTGGATCACATACGCGATGCCCGACTGCTCGAAGACCATTTACGTCGACAGCGTGGAGATGCTCGAGCGCACCTATCCGCTGCACTTTCGCTCCTTCCGGCTCCTGGCCGACTCTGGCGGAGCCGGACGGCTGCGCGGCGGCCCGGCGTCAGAGGTCGTCTACGGGCCCAGCGCAACGCCGCTTCGCGTCTTCTATCTGGCTGACTTCGCAAGGCACCCGGCCCAGGGCGTGAACGGCGGGCTCGCCGGCACGGCGGCGTCGGTGGCTGTGATCGACAAGGACGGGAGCGAGGTCCAAGTCGAGCCGGTGGGCGACTCGCTGTTGGTGCAGGGTCAGTGGATCAGGGGGGTCGAGGCCGGTGGCGGAGGCTACGGCGATCCGCTGGAGCGCGACCCGCAGGCCGTCCTGGCGGACGTGCTCGAACGCTGGGTAAGCGCCAGGGCCGCACACGACGTCTACGGCGTTGTCCTCTCCGAGCACGGGCCTGGCGGTGAGCTGTGGGTAGACCCGGTCGCCACACGCGAGCGGCGCGAGCAGTTGCTCATCGCGGGTCCCTCTGTGAGCGGCGGCGGAGGAGCCCGAAGTCGATGACGCAGCCCTTGCATAGCAACTGCCACCTCGACTATGCTGCATATCAGCCAGTCGATATCCAAAGGTCCCGAGCGCTAACCCCCCATCAACGCACGGGAGAGAGCCAGTGTCACGTGTCTGAGTACGACAGGACGGCGATCGAGCAGGAGTACCTGCGACTGACTCCAAGCTCGGCGCGGATGATGGAGCGCGCGGCACACTCGATGCCCCGCGGCCTGACACGCACCCTCAGCTGGTTCGCTCCCTATCCGGTCGTCTTCGACCGCGGCCGCGGAGCAACGCTGCACGACCTCGACGGCAACCGCTACATAGACCTCTTCAGCAACGGCCTCAGCTTGATGCACGGGCACGCCTATGGGCCGATCGAAGAAGCACTACGCGAGGCCGTGTCTCGCGGCACGGCTTGGCCCGGCACCTCGCTACCCCAGGTCGAGTTTGCCGAGCTTCTGTGCGAGCGGGTCCCGAGGGCGGAGCAGGTGCGCTTCGCCAACACCGGTACCGAGGCCACGATGCTGGGCGTGAAGCTCGCGCGCCATGTCACGGGCCGGACGCTGATCGTCAAGGCCTGGAACGGCTTCCACGGCTCCTATGACGACCTCGAGGCCGGCCTGCACGGGCACGGCGAGCTCGCGGGCCGCGTGGCACTGGCGAGGTTCGGCGACCTCGACAGCTACAGAGCCACGCTCGAACGTCACCGCGGCGAGGTGGCGGCGATCGTGGTCGAGCCGGTGCAGTACACGGGCATCGTCACACCCCCACCCGAGGGCTTCCTGGCGGCACTACGCGAGCTCACGCGCCAAGCCGGTGTCCTGCTCGTGCTCGACGACAGCCTGATGTTCAGGCTGGCCGAGGGTGGATCGGCCGAGCGCTTCGGGATGGACGCAGACATAACCTGCCTCGGCAAGTGGGTCGGCGGGGGGCTGCCCATTGGGGTCGTGGCCGCCTCGGGCGAGCTGATGAGCACTTTCGACATCGCCCCCGAGCGACCGCTCTACCACGGCGGCTCATTCAATGGCAACCCCCTCGGGATGGTCGCCGGGAGGATCGCCGTGCACGACCTCAAAGCAACGGACATCGCGCGCATCGAAGCGCAGGGCGAGAGGCTGCGGGCAGATATCCAGCTCGCCTCCGACTCGACGGGCGTGCCCGTGTGCACCAAGGGCGTGGGCTCGGCGTTTGGCCTATATGTGCTCGGCGGAGCCAGCGAGGAGATTGACTGGGAGGCGACTGGGCTGCTGCATCTCGCCGCCGTGAACCGTGGTGTCTACTACGGCGCCGGCGGCGAGTTCGGGCTCTCGACGGCGCTCACCGATCTCGAGATAGCACAGGCCGGCGCTGCGTTGCGCAGCGCCCTGGCCGATGTGGCCGAGTCTGTCGGCGAGCGCGTGTAGATGGCTGACCACTGGTTGTGAACTGCCTGCACGTTTCGGTCGTGCGGTACAACTAGCCGCGTGCCAGGGGCCGTTCAGCCGATCGCACGCAACCTGCGTCGCTGGAGGAGGACCCGCGAGATGACGCTCTCCGCCCTGGCCGAGCAGGCAGGCGTGGCCAAGTCGACCGTGTCGTTGATAGAGCGCGGGCAGGGCAACCCATCGATCGACACCGTGTGGGCACTCGCAGCCGCGCTGGGCGTTCCCTTCGCCAGCTTGTTCCACGACGAGCCCCCGAACAACGATGTAGCGGTGGTGCGCGGCGACGACGCGGCTCTGGTGGCCATCGACCAGGCCGGACTGGAGAGCGACGGCCTGATCATCCGCCACCTGCTCACGCGTACGGGCGGGGCCCTAATCGAGCTCTACACGGTGACCCTCGACGAAGGCGCGGTGCGCCACGCCGGGGCGCACGTGGGCGGCCTGTTCGAGCACCTCACGATCACCGCGGGGACCGTTGAGATCTCTACCGACGCCTTCTGCGAGATCGTCTGTGAGGGCGATCTGATCAGCTTCCGCGCCGACCGCCAGCACACCTACCGCGTGATCGAAGGCCCCGTGCGCTTCGTCTCGGTGCACGAATACCCCAAGGACGAGTCCTAGCTTCCGCTCACGCCTGCGCCGCTCGCGTGGAGGTGCCGAGCACCATCAGCGTCGTCGTTCCCGTCACGCGTCGGCTGCGGAGGAGCAGGTCGATCACCCGCTTGAGGTCCTCGGTCGAGTTGCCGGCGAAGCGCAGCTCGGTAGGCGCTTTACAGTAAGGGAGATGTCGACAGAGACACCCGCGCGCGAGTCTCGGCCCGGTCGGGCTGACCGGCCGGAGCCCCCTCGGCTGGACGTGCTCGAAGCGGTACAGGAGCGGGTGCTGTGGCTGGCCATGAGCATCGTCCATCACGCCAACAAGGTGCGCGAGAGCAGCTCCGGCGTAAAGGTCGGCGGCCACCAGGCCTCCTCGGCCTCGATGGTGAGCATCATGTCGTCGCTCTACTTCGAGCACCTGCGCGCTCCCGACCGCGTGTCGGTAAAGCCCCATGCCGCACCCGTCCTGCACGCGATCAACTACCTGCTGGGGAACCTCGACGAGCGCTACCTGACCGAGCTGCGCGCCTTCGGCGGGCTCCAGAGCTACCCCAGCCGCGCCAAGGACCCCGATCAGGTCGACTTCTCCACCGGCTCAGTGGGCATCGGCGCAACGGCCACGCTGTGGAGCGCCCTCGCCCACCGCTATGTGGCCGGACACTTCGAGGTGCCACAGGGAGGGCGCCACGTCGCGCTCGTGGGCGACGCTGAGCTCGACGAGGGCGCCATCTGGGAAGCGCTCGTCGATCCGCTCGTGGCGCGGCTCGGTGAGGTCCTGTGGATCGTCGATGTGAACCGCCAGTCGCTCGACCGCGTGGTTCCCGACATAGCCGTTGCGCGCCGGGCTGCGATGTTCGAGGCAGCCGGCTGGCAGGCGATCACGCTCAAATACGGGCGGCGTCTGCGCGAGCTGTTCGCGCGTCCCGGTGGAGAGACGCTGAGGCAGCGCATCGACGCGATGCCCAACGAGGAGTACCAGCGCCTGCTGCGGCTGCCCGTGGCGGAGCTGCGTGAGCGCCTGCCCGGAGAGGGCCGTGGACGGCGCGACGTCGAGCGAGTGCTCACCGAGGTCGACGACGCCGACCTGTCGGCCTCGCTCAGGGACCTGGCCGGCCACGACCTCGCCGATCTGCTCGCCGCGTTCGCCCAAGCGGATGAGACGAGCGATCGCCCGACGGTGATCTTCGCCTACACGATCAAGGCATGGGGCCTGCCCACCGAGGGTCACCCTGCCAATCACTCGGCGCTGCTGACGAGCGCCCAATGGGAGCAGCTCGGCGTGGAGCTGCGCGCCGATCCGGGCGACCCCTGGGCCCGCTTCGGGGAGAGCTCGCCCGAGGGGAGGCTGTGCTCGTTCGCCGCCGAGCGCCTTCAGCGCGTGGAGCCCAAGCGCCACGATCCACCTCCAATGCCGCGCGATGTGGGACGCGAGCACAGCGGCGCGGTGTCGAGCCAGCAGGCGTTCGGGCGCTTCTTCATGGACCTCGCTCATACGGCGCCCGAGGCGGCCGCATCGATCGTGTCGGTCAGTCCCGATGTCGCCTCCTCCACGAACCTCGGCGGCTGGATCAACCGCGCCGGAGTTTGGAGTGTCGGCGATCGCATCGACTGGTTCGCCGACGACAGCGACACGCTCGTGCGCTGGCGAGAGTCCGAGCACGGGCAGCACATCGAGCTCGGTATCGCCGAGGGCAACCTCGTCGGCCTGCTCGGCGAGCTGGGTGCCACCTTCTCGCGAGACGGTCGACCGCTGCTGCCGATCGGGACCTTGTATGACCCGTTTGTCAACCGGGCGCTCGAGCAGTGGTCGTTCGGCATCTACGCAGGCGGACAGTCGATCCTCGTGGGCACCCCCGCCGGCGTCACGCTCGCCCCCGAGGGCGGCGCCCACCAGTCGATCATCACTCCTTCCGTGGGGATCGAGCAACCGCGCTGCATCGCCTGGGAGCCGGCCTGGGGCCAGGATCTCGAGTGGGTCCTCCTGCACGCCCTCGGCCTGCTCGGGCGCGATGACGGCACCTCGGCCTACCTGCGCCTCAGCACCCGGCCCCTCGATCAAGCGCTCGCCCGGCTACCGGCCGATCCCGCCCAGCGCGAGCAACGCCGGCGACAGGTGCTCGCGGGCGGCTACCGCCTGCGAGAGAGCGCCGGGGCGCCCGCGGTCACGCTCGTGGGCATGGGCGCGCTCATGCCCGAGGTGCTCGGCGCCGCCGAGGAGCTGCAGGCGGCCGGCCTCGCCGCGGACGTGATCTGCCTGACCTCGCCCGATCTGATCTTCAGGGCGTTGCAGACACGCCAAGGCCTCTACGAGGGCGAGGAGCAGGTGCTCGACGAGCTCTTCCCCAGAACGCGTACCTCGCCGATCGTGAGCGTGCTCGACGGGCACCCACACACGCTGGCGTTCCTCGCGGCGATCGACGGCGCCCCGACCGCCTCGCTCGGCGTGCAGGACTTCGGGCAGTCGGGCGACGTCCAGGATCTCTACCGTCACTTCGGGATCGATA
>DATARM010000139.1:0-11844 GCA_036264155.1 Solirubrobacteraceae bacterium | reverse complement strand
AAGCGCCGTGCGAAGGCGTCCTCGTTCATGCCGCTGTAGCCCTCCACGTCGCGCCGTATCTCCAGAGCCGTGACCGGCCGTCGCTCGGCCATCAGGTAGGAGATCAGCGAGAGCTGGCGGATCAGCTTCTCGGTGTCCTTTGCCATCGGCTCCGAGAATAGAAGCCGACGGCGATACGGATGCGTCCGACCCCAACGACCGTCCCGCTATTTGCGGAAGTTCAAGCCGCTTCGCGTGCCGGGAGCGCGAGCTGTTCGTCAGGTTGCGCGATCTCCGAGCGCTCCTCCACCTCACTATCGCCGAAGAACGCGCCCGCCCCGATCGCGCGGTCGAAGCCGGACCAGCGCCGCCCGGGTGCCAGCTCCTTCTCAAGGCGGTCGAAGCTGCCGAGACGCCCCCCGAGGTTGTCGATCATGTGCACAAGCGTGGCCTCGCGGGTGCACGGCACCACGGGACTGCCGTGCTCGAGCGTGCCGTGATGGGAGAGGATGATGTGGCCGACCGCCTGGGCCAGCTCCGGCGGGAAGCCCTCGATGTCCTCGATCGCGCGGCGAATGCGGTAGTAGCCGAGCGCAATCTCACCGTGCAGACGCCCAGCGTCGGTGAGATCGATGTTGCGTGGATCCTCGGTGTAGGCCTCGAGCTTGCCGATGTCGTGGAGCAGCGCCCCCGTCACCGCCACGTCGCGGTCGATGCCCGGGAATGTGGCGCTGATCGCGCTGACCGCCTGGGCGACGCCCAGGCAGTGCTCGAGCAAGCCGTGGCGGTAGGCCTGGTGGTAGTACTTGGCCGCAGGGGCAATGCGGTAGCCGGCCCACGTCTCCGAGCTCTCACCGAACACGCGCTCGAGCAGCAGGCGCAGATGCGGCTCTTGGATTGTGGCGAGCAGGTCCCGGACCTCGCCTTCCATCTGCTCGATCTCGCGCGCGGGCCCATCGAGCAGCTCCTTGAGGTCATAGCTGCCCGGAGCGGCTGCTTCGAGATCGCGCAGGTTTATCTGGGGGCCGAATCGGGGGTGTACCGTGTAGCGCCCGCGCACTCGCACCGGCTGGCCGGCCCGAGCCAGCTCCGTGATCTCGACGAGGTCCTCCCAGACCATGCAGGCCACTGCACCGGTGCGATCGCCGAGCTGTAGGCGGAGGTACTCGCCGCCGTCGCGCCTGCTGCGCCGCTCGGCCTCGCGAACCAGGAGGACTCGGTCAACCTCCGTGCCGTCGATGAGCTCGTTCAGGAGCATGACGTGAAGGTAGAGGGGGTCGCGGACGGGACTCGGACACAGACATCGCCGAGCGATGGGGCCGCCGGATGCGCAGGCCTTCACAGACGCCGCGGCCGGATGGACCGCGACGCCCGCGGAGACCTGGCATCGGGGGGACGCCTGGATCTCTCCCCGAGCATCGTCGGAGAGGGTGGACGATGCTCAAGCCCCCACAGTCCCCGGACACGCCTTGCGAGCCACGCCGACGATGCGAGCAAGAACTATTGTCATGCCTACTGTAGTTCCGCGTGTGCGGTCATTGCCAGAGGTGTCTCCTACTCGCGGAGACGCCTCCCCACGGGCCGCAGACGTGGGACACCTTGGTCCGTCGAGCGGTCCCATCATGTTCGAATCACCCGGTTTGGTGGGCGACGGAACTCGAAATTCCAGTGTTTTAGATCGATCGGTCGATATGTCGACCTAAGATCTATATATCATCCAGTTGAACTTCCCGGATGGGGGAGTCTACCGAGGACAACACAGGATCAGGTGCCAATGCCCAGAACTAGTTCGCCAGCAGCAAAGATCGACAGCAACGGACAGGAGCCCGCCTGGTCCATACCCAGCCTGCGCGAGCCGCGCTACTCACAGTCGCTGGAGCGGGGTCTCGCGATTCTGGGCTGCTTCACGCCCAAGCGTCCCGTGCTTGGTATCGCCGACATCGCCGACGACCTAGGCATGAGCCGCTCGACCACCCACCGCTACGTGATCACGCTCGTGGCTCTCGGCTACCTCGAGCAGGGCGCATCGCGCAAGTACCGCCTCGGTCTGCGCGTGACCGACCTCGGCATGTCCGCATTGAACTCCACCGGCCTGCGCGAGCACGCCCACCCCTACCTCGAGGAACTGCGCCAGCGCACCTCCTACACGACCAGCCTCGGCGTGCTCGAGGGGACAGAGATTCTCTACGTGGACCGTGTTCGCAGCTTCCGCCGCGGCCAGGGCGCGATCGACCTCAGCCTGCACACCGGTTCACGCCTGCCGGCGTACTGCACGGCCATGGGCAAGCTGCTGATGGCAAACCTCCCCGACACGCAGCAGCGCGAGCTGATCGGCCAGGTCAAGCTGACCAAGCGCGCGCCCAACACGATCACGAGCAAGAAAGCCCTGCGGGAGGAGCTCGAGGAGATCCAGGGGGCCGGATTCGCGGTCAACGACCAGGAGCTCGCTGCCGACCTCTACGCGATCGCAGCGCCCGTACGCAACGAGGCGCGTGACGTGGTTGCAGCGGTCAACCTCGCCGCTCCCGCCGGCATGATCACGCTCGAGGAGCTCGTCGACGCTTTGGGCCCACATCTGGTCTCGACCGCCGACCGGATCTCGGCGCGCCTGGGCTACCGGCGCGACGACGAGCAGAACTAGCTCGGTTCGCATAACCTCTGGCGCCGGTATGCCGGCTCCAGCCCCAAAGCACCTGCTCACGCTGCTCTGCGTGCCGCTCAGCGCGGTGTCGCTGGCAGCGTGTGGCAGCGCGGTCTCGACGTCCTCCTTCTCGGGCGCCAAGCACGAAGTCGCGCAGGCGATCTCCAACCTGCAGGCGGACGCCACGGCCGCTGAACAGAAGAAGCTCTGCGCCGATGACCTCGCCGCCCCGGTCGTGACCCGCCTCGGTGGCCAGAAGGGCTGCGAAACGGCCGTCAAGAACCAACTTGCCGAGGTCGACAGCCTCGAAGTGAGCGTCCAGTCGGTGCAGATCGCCCCTGGCGGCGCGAGCGCGATCGCTCACGTCAAGAGCGAGCAGTCCGGCAAGAGCAAGCCTGGCACC
Organism: Solirubrobacteraceae bacterium; assembly: GCA_036264155.1. Classification (GTDB taxonomy): domain Bacteria; phylum Actinomycetota; class Thermoleophilia; order Solirubrobacterales; family Solirubrobacteraceae; genus Palsa-744. The sequence continues at coordinate 8,821 of DATARM010000139.1, read as the reverse complement.
GTCTCGCTCGTCAAGGAAGGCAAGGCCTGGAAGGTCTCGGCCGCCAGCTGAGACGCTGCTCGAGAGCACGGCAGCGATGGGGCGTCCGGAGAGCGCCAAAGAGACAGCCTGGACCGAAGGTTGGACGGGTTCCCCAGTTGGGGAACCCGTCCGTACCTCAATGACTCACCCCCAACGAACAGGGGGCCTACGGCATCTGCCTATTTTTCGCTGGCGATAACCGATTCGGTGGATGCCTCCTCGAGGTTGCCCGTGAGGATGGCTGTATTTTTGCCGTCTTCAGAAGCTAGCCCGATTTTGCTGTTGATGATCGGGTCGAGGAGATATTCGACCAGGAACCCACCGCAACCGGTTGCTTTGGGTGCCGAGAATTCGTTGTTGACCGACGAGTTACCGGTTATGTTCACGATTTCAAATTCTTCGGTGAACGTGATTTTGCCGACTTTTCCGGTGATCGGCGTGTTCGGTGCTTTGGGGCTGGTCGTGCCCGTCGTCAGAGCAAGAACGACCGGGGTGCTGCTAGAGCCGATGTAGCATTCGCTGCCCAACAGCGTGTTTTCCAATCGGATCTTCACGGGCAGCGACAGGTCGACGCCTTCCTGGTTGACCAGGTTGTTTTTGTTGATACCGATTTCGCTGGCCGGCTTTGCGAGTTCGGTGATCGCGTTCACGGCCGTGACGCCATGTTCGAACACCGCTTCACAACTGCCTCGCTCGGCTTTTTCAATGAATCCTTCGCCCGTGATTTCTTTGCAGTTGATGAGACCGGTGAGGCCACCCGGTACGTTCTGGGGGGTTTTGGACAGCGTTTCGCCGCTTGAGGCGGCAACGAATTTTTCTTCTTCAGTCGCTTCGTTACGTGCGATTCCGCCCTGCAGCGTGATCGTGTTTAAGATCGGCACTGTCTGTTTGTTCAGCGTCACTTCCCCGCTTTTAGTCTGGTCGTAGAGGCAGAGGTTCACGCCTTTGGTAAAGCGGGGACAGTTTTTGAAGACTGTGAAGCCTTTGGTTGGTTCCACCGCGAGGGCGCCCGGCGCCACCGCCAAGCCGGCTAGCGATGCCACCAGTACGGCCAGAGTTATTCCACGTCTTATATTCATCCTGCTCACTTTCGTTTTCGGTCGTCTTGGCCAGTGATACTGCAGCCGAGACGGTAGTAGCAACGGAAGCGGGCCGTCAATGAATGTTTCCGAAAGATTCTATATCTTGAGCTTCGGAAATTATTCGATCTTGGCGTGCCGAGAGCCCGGTGTTCTCAGGGCTCGAGCCGGTGCGGCCCGCGATACAGGAACGTGACCTCGCGCACGTTCTCCTGGCCGAGCATCTGCATCAGCAGGCGCGTCAGCCCGAAGCCGAAGCCGCCGTGCGGCGGTGCGCCGAAGCGGAAGAAGTTCAGGTAGTACTGGATCGGTTCGACGTCGACGTTCTTGTCGGCCGCCTGCGCCAGGAGTTGCTCGTAGCGGTGCTCGCGCTGGGCTCCGGTAGTGAGCTCGATCCCCCGCCACAAAAGGTCGAAGCTCCGCGTCAGCGTCTGGTCGTCGGGGTGGCGCATGTGGTAGAAGGGCCGCACCGTCGAGGGGTAGTCGGTGACGAAGGCGAACTCGTGGCCGTGGCGCTCCTTGACGAGCGCCGAGAACGCACGCTCGCTCGGCGGGTCGAGGTCGTGGCCCACGCCCGGCGCGTCGTGGCCGGCGTCGCGGAGCATCTGCTTGGCGTCCTCGAGCGTCACCCGCGGGAACGGCACCGTGGGCACCACCAGCTCGGTGTCGAACGTCGCGGCGATCGCCTCGCCGTGGCGCTCCTTGACCGCCCCCAACACGTGTGCCAGCCAGCGCTCCTCGAAGGCCATGACGTCCTCGTGCGAGTCGATCCACGAGATCTCCACGTCCACGCTCGTGAACTCCGTGTCGTGGCGCGATGTGAACGAGGGGTTGGCCCGGAACACGGGGCCGACCTCGAACACCTTGCCGAAACCCGCCGCCATTGCCATCTGCTTGTAGAACTGGGGCGACTGGGCGAGGTAGGCGTCGCCTTCGAAGTAGTCCACGTGGAACAGCTCCGCCCCCGACTCGCTGGCCGAGGCCATCATCTTCGGCGTGTGGATCTCGATGAAGCTCTCCTTGCGCCAGAGCTCGCGCATGGCGTGCTCGGCCGTGCTCTGCACCTCGAAGATCAGCCGCCTGTCGGGGCGACGCAGATCGAGATAGCGCCAGTCGATGCGCTTGTCCAGGGCTGAATCAGGCGCGATCGGCAGCTCGGGCTCGGCTGGCGAGTCGACCTCCAGGCCCTCGAGCTTAAGCTCCAGACCGCCGAGCTTCACGCGCTCGTCGGCCACCGCCGTGCCCGTGATACTCACCGCCGACTCCATCGTCAGCGCGCTCACCGCCGCGTTCAGCTCGCTCGGAGGATCCTCCTTGGGGAGCACCACCTGCGCCAGGCCCGATTCGTCGCGCACGATCACGAACTGCATGCGCTTCTGGTCGCGCACCGTCTGCACCCACCCACGCACACGCACCTGCTCACCGAGCTTGCCCGGCAGCTCCTCTATCAGCGTTCGTTCCATGACCGCCAACCCTATCCGAGGCGTGGATCTGCGGGCACGAGCGCCATTCCGTTGGGGCGTAGGCTCGAATGATGCCCGTGTCATCCACGACGAGGCCAAAGCGAGCGGCAGGAGCCTCGAACTACGTCCATGCTCTCAGGCTGATCGACGATCTCCATGTACCGGATTCTTTCCTATATAAGCCGAGAGCTTCGTATCTGCATCCCCCGGCTTATAAGGATATATTCGCGCTCTAGCCGTCTTTTCTTAGAAGTAACCGTCAATCTGATGGAACTCTGCCGCTTCTCGTAACTCCCGAGCTCTCTAGGCCCAATAGGCCCGAAATATCAGGGTCAGCCTTTGTCCGGAGCCAGCTCGACCTCGACGGCGAACTCCTCGTCGACCGTCGACTCGAGTGCCTCGATCGCGCCGGCGAGGCGTAGATCGCCCGCACCGAGCTCCAGCGCGTCGATGCGCTCAGCGGTGTCGTGCACGACCACACGTTCCACCGGAGCGCGCATCGGACGCCGGGCCTGCGACTTGGCCTTGCGCACCTCGCTCAGTACCTCGGCCGTCACCTCCAGGGCCACCGCCTCACGGCGGGCCTCGGCATTTTTGCTCCCCGCGCCCGCACCGGCGTCTGCAGCCATCGCCGCGAGCTCCTGCGCCTCCGGCCACTGCGCGCGGTGCACAGAGCCCTCCTGCCACCACGACCACACCTCCTCGCACACAAATGGGAGGAAGGGCGCGAACAGGCGCTGGAAGACCGACAGCGAGACGCGCAGCGCGAGGCTGACCGAGGCGCTGACCTCGGGGCCGGGGTCGTAGCGGCGGCCCTTGACCAGCTCGAGGTAGTAGTCGCAGTACCACCAGAAGAAGCTCTCGGCGCGCTCCAGCGCGCGCGCGTAGTCATAGGCCTCGAAGCTGTCCGTCGCCTCTCCCACCACTCGGGCCAGGCGCGCGATCAGCGCACGGTCGAGCGGGTGCGTTAGCTCCTGCCCCGGCGCCGGCAGGTCGGCCAGGGCGAACTTGGATGCGTTCAGGAGCTTGACCGCCAGGCGCCGCCCTACCTTCATCTGCTGTGCGTCGAAGGCCGTGTCCGTCCCCGGGCGCCCATTGGCGGCCCAGTAGCGAACGGCGTCCGCGCCGTGCTCCTCGAGCAGGTGGATGGGCGTGACCACGTTGCCCTTGGACTTGGACATCTTCTTGCGGTCCGGGTCAAGCACCCAGCCGGAGATGGCCGCGTTGCGCCACGGCAGCTCCTCGTAGTCGAGCTGCGAGAGCAGGATCGTGGAGAACAGCCACGTCCTGATGATGTCGTGGGCCTGCGGGCGCACGTCCATTGGGAACACCTTTGCGAACAGCTCGGGGTCCTCGCCCGCCTGCCCCGCGATCTGCGGCGTGAGCGAGGAGGTGGCCCACGTGTCCATCACGTCGGGGTCGCCGGCGAAGCCGCCGGGCTGCCCGCGCTGGGAGGCATCGTAGCCGTCGGGCACGTCGGTGGAGGGGTCGACGGGCAGCTGCTCCGCGCTGGCTGCAATTGGCTGGTCGTAGAGGATCGCGCCGGCGGCGTCGATCGGATACCAGACGGGGAAGGGCACGCCAAAGAAGCGCTGACGGCTCACGCACCAGTCGCCCGTCAACCCGTTGACCCAGTCCTCGAAGCGCGCACGCATGTACGGCGGGTGCCACTGCAGCTCGCGCCCACGCTCGAGCAGCTTCTCGCGGTGCTCGATCGTGCGGATGAACCATTGCCTGCTCGTCACGATCTCCACCGGGCGCTCGCCCTTCTCGAAGAACTTCACCGCACGGTTGACCGGCTGAGGCTCGCCGATCAGATCGTCCGACGCCTCCAGCAGCTCAACGATCCGCCTGCGCGCCTGGTTGATCGTGCGCCCGCTCAGCTCGCCGTAATGCTCGCGCGCGCGCTCGAGATCGTCCGACTCCCATCCCGGCTCGCCCCACGGGACCTCGAGCAGGCGCCCGTCGGGGCCGAGCACCGAGCGCACCGGCAGGCCCAGCTCACGCCACCACATCACGTCGGTGAGATCGCCGAACGTGCACACCATCACCAGGCCCGTGCCCTTGTCCTGCTCGACAGCTGGGTGGCTCATGACCGGTACGCGCGTGCCGAACAACGGCGTGAGCACCTCGCTGCCGACGAGTGCGCTGTGGCGCGGATCGTCCGGGTGGGCCAAGAGCGCCACGCAGGCGGGGATCAGCTCGGGACGCGTGGTCTCGATCAGGGCCTCGCCCGCGCCCTCACCGGCGAAGCGCACGCGGTGCATGGCGCCGGGACGCTCGCGGTCCTCGAGCTCGGCCTGGGCCACGGCGGTCTGGAAGTCCACGTCCCACAGCGTGGGCGCCTCCAGCTGGTAGGCGCCGCCACGCTCGAGCAGACCGAGGAACGAGCGCTGGGAGATCCGCTGGGCGAGCTTGCCGATCGTGGTGTAGGTCATCGACCAGTCGACCGACAGCCCGAGCGTGCGCCACAGCGACTCGAAGGCCTGCTCGTCGCTCTCGGTCAGGCGCAGGCACAGCTCAACGAAGTTCGGCCGCGAGATCGACACGGGCTCCTTGGCATCGGCTTCCTCAGGCGGCTGGAAGTCGGGGTCGTAGGGGACCGACGGGTCACAGCGCACGCCGAAGTGGTTCTGCACGCGGCGCTCGGTGGGCAGGCCGTTGTCGTCCCAGCCCATGGGATAGAAGACCTCCATGCCCCGCATGCGCTTGTAGCGGGCAACAGCGTCCGTGTGGGTGTAGGAGAAGACGTGGCCCACGTGCAGCGAGCCGCTGACAGTCGGCGGGGGCGTGTCGATCGAGAAGACATCCTCACGCGAGCGATCGAAGCGGTAGAGGCCGTCGGCCTCCCAGACGGCGCTCCACTTGGCCTCGAGGCCGTCGAGCGTCGGGCGCTCGGGGACGCGCGGTGCGGTGCTCGATTCGGAGGGGGAAGCCACGGGTCGATCGTATCCGGCTCCAGCGCGACCGTGGAGCCGGCGGCAGTGGCGCCGCGCTCAGGCTGCGGGGTGCGTGGCGGCAGCAGAGGCGCGCTCGTCGCGCCGGGCGCTGTGGGCGGGGCAGTAGACGCCGCGCACAGAACCGTCGCCAAGGCCGAAGCCGAGCCAGACCTCACCCATCCAGGCGAAACGGAAGAAACGATCGCCGTGCCCGCTGCCACGAGCGATCTCCCGCCGCCAAGCGGCGCCGGCCGCCACCTCGGGCACGCTCTGCGTGCACGAGCAGCCACTGTCCAAATAGCCGTTGGAAACACAGCGAAGCGACGCCTGCTCACCTTCGCCCGATGGCTCGTCGGGGAGCCGATCCAGCACGGCCAGCACGTCTGCAAACGCACCGTCCCAGTCGGCCTCCCGCCCGTACCCCGTCCCCAGCGTCATACCTTGCTGCTCGTGCATGTCAGTCCTCTCGTCGGTGTTGCGCGTCGAGGCCGCGCTCTCCGTGCCCCTTTCGGGCAACTCATGTCGTCCTTTTCGGGCAGCACCGGCGCCGCCTGTAATTCAAACGGACCACTCCGGACGCGTGTACGATCCGACATCTTCGAACCGGGGCGACTGGCGGTTGTGTTCACGAGGCGCGTTGTCCCTGTAAATCAAGGCTCCCCAGGGGTTTCTAAGAAAATTCTCATGTATGATGGGATTCACAGCATCCTCCGCGCGGCGTAGACTCGCGGCGGTCTGGGGAACGACGGGAGCGGGGAAGCAGTCGTGAGCACGTCGGCCAAGAAGGTCCTTGGGGTCGGAGGGGCGGTGGTGATCCTCGGCGTGCTCATCGGCCTGTATGTCGCCACCTGGGCGACCAGCCAGCCGACGCCGGTCGTCGCATCGGCCGCCCCGCCCTCCAGCGGCGGCTCGCAGCTGACGCTCGAGACGGTCGCAGCGATCGGGCCCAAGTACGAGCCCACGCACCCCGACTGGGTCTCCTACCTGGTGCGCAAGAACAACCAGTGGATCCACAGCACCGTCTACAAGGTGCCGGCCAACTCGATCGTCCACGTGACCATCTACCAGTACGACGGCGACAGCGGGCTGCGCAACCCGTTCCTCTCGCAGGTCCAGGGCACGGTCGGGGGCACCGAGACGCTCGACGGCAAGACGATCGACTCGATCCCGCCGGAAGAAGCCTCACACACGTTCGTGATCCCCCAGCTCGGCGTGTTCGTGCCGCTGCCGGGCGTGCCGGAAGAAGCCAAGAACCAGTGTGAATTTGCGCCCTGCGAAGGCGCCGCGCATCGCACGATCTCCTTCAGCTTCAAAACGGGCAAGAAAGGCCGCTTCCGCTGGCAGTGCTTCGTGCCCTGCGCCGCCGGCTACATCGACGGCTTCGGCGGCCCGATGCAGACGCTCGGCTACATGGACGGCTTCATCCAGGTGGTCTGAGGGTGTCCGCCGAGCCACATCCAGGCACGCCGGAACCAAATCACGCACGGCGCTTCACCACGCTGTGGATCGTGGCCTCGCTGATCGCCACGCCGCTGGTGATCTTCGTGCTCGGCCCGATCCTCCCCCCTGGCAACGGCAGCGAACAGGCCTCCGGGCACGTGACCGACAACACGGTGCTGCTGGCAATGGCCACGCCGGTGCTGCTGCTGGTCGTGATCTACATGCTCTACGCGATCGTCAACTTCCGCCAGCCCAACGGCGGCGTGCTGGAAGGGCCGGCGATCCGCGGCCACGCCAAGATCCAGACGGCGTGGCTCGTCGTCACCTCGGTCCTGGTCCTCTCGCTCGCCGTCTACGGCACCGTGCGCCTGGAGTCGGACAACGGTGCCGGCTCGGGCAACGGCCCCAACCCGCTCGTCTCGCCCAAGGGGCCCAAGCTCCCCGTGCAGGTGATCGCCCAGCAATGGGCCTTCACCTACCGCTACCCAACCTACGGTGGCGTCGAGACCACGCACCTGTACCTGCCGAACGACGAGATGGTCGAACTGCACGTCACCTCGATCGACGTGATCCACTCCTTCTGGGCCTACCAGCTCGGCGTTAAGGCCGACGCCAACCCCGATGTGGACAACGTCGTGTTCGTCAAGCCGACCCACGAACAGACCTTTGACATCCGCTGCGCCGAGCTCTGCGGCATCTGGCACGGCTACATGTTCGACAAGGGCCACGTGGTCTCACCGGCGGCCTTCGAAACCTGGATACACGAACAGCAGAAGAACTTCGCCCCGGCGACGAAGGTCCTGCCGCCGTATGCGAAGACCTACCTCCCCGAACCATTGAGGCGCGCAGAATGAGCTCAACCGCAGCAGCCGCATCCGCTCCCCAGCCGCTCGAGCGCCCACTGTGGCGCAAAGTTCTGGGCTTCAACCTCCTGACAGCCGTGATCCTCGGCATCGGCGGCTACTACTTGGGCTGGTGGATCGGCCACGAAATCGGCGGCAAAAGCTTTGAATTCCAGGCCGCCACGGACGAGAACGACGTGGCGCTGCTGCTCGCCTACTTCTTCGGCGTGGTCGGCTTCCTGATCGGCCTCGGCTTCGCCAACTACCCCTTCTCGCGCCTGCTCGGTCGCCCGGCCTCGCTGCGCGAGAAGGAGGAGCACGGCATCGGGCGCTACTTCGGCCTGTGCACCGACCACAAGGTCGTGGGCATCCAGTACCTGTGCGGGATCGGCCTGTTCTTCTTCATCGGCGGGCTGAACGCGATGCTGATCCGCACCGAGCTGCTGCACCCCGTGCCCACGTTCATAGGCCCCAACCAGTACCTCTCGCTGGTCGGCATGCACGGCACGATGATGATGGGGATGATGACCTCGGGCATCCTGGGGCCGTTCGCCAACTACTTCGTGCCGATCATGATCGGCGCCCGGCGGATGGCCTTCCCGCGGATCGAGGCACTGACGTTCTGGCTGCTGATGGCGGCCGGCTTCATCCTCACCTCCACGATCTTCTTCGGCGGCTTCCACACCGGCTGGACGGGCTATGAGCCGCTCAACGACCAGGCCGTGATGGGCATGGACTCCTACATCTGCTTCTTCGCCCTGGTCGGCATCTCGATGTGCCTGCTGGGGTTGAACATGATGGCCACGATCATCACCATGCGCGCCCCCGGGCTGACCTGGTCGCGGCTGCCGATCTTCGTGTGGTCGGTGTTCGCCACCTCGGTGCTGATGGTGCTGGCGGCGCCGATGCTGATCGCCACGCTGCTGATGGCGGCGCTCGATCGCACGATCAGCACCTCGTTCTTCCTCGCCGGCGGTGGCGGCAGCTCGTATCTGTTCGAGAACCTGTTCTGGTTCTTCGGGCACCCCGAGGTCTAC
>DATARM010000089.1:0-18840 GCA_036264155.1 Solirubrobacteraceae bacterium | reverse complement strand
GGAATGCCCCAGGCGGTGCAATCGAATTCGGCCTTGCCTTCGAGAAAGTCCAAGAACAGAGGGCTATGGTTCAGGCGCCACCGCTTGCGTCTGCCTTCGCCGAACGCCTCGCCGAACAGCTCACGCGTCTGGCGCACACCCAAAAAGTGCTCCTGGTCGGGCGCCTTCTCATACGCATAGGCAGGCGAAATCATCATTTCGTCGACTTCAAGGTCGTCGTTTAGGAAATCGAGAACGTCGCGCACCGTCTTGGGTGAGTCGTGCGTAAAGAAGGTCGTATTGGTCGTCACCCTAAAGCCAGCAGACTTTGCCGCCCTGATCGCGGCTACCGCCTTGTCGAACACGCCCTCGCGCTCGACGGACGCGTCGTGGCGCTCGCGCAGCCCATCCATGTGCACCGCCCACGCGAAGTAGGGGCTCGGCTTGAAGTTCTCGAGCTTCTTCTCGAGCAGCAGGGCGTTGGTGCACAGGTACACGAACTTCTTGCGCTTGACCAGCTCTGAGGCGATCACGTGGATCTCGGGGTGGATCAGCGGCTCGCCGCCTGCGATCGAGACCATCGGCGCGCCGCACTCCTCGATCGCGCCCACGGCGTCCTCGACGCTCATGCGCCTGCGCAGCTCGTGCTCGGGGTGCTGGATCTTGCCGCAGCCCGAGCAGGCGAGGTTGCACTGGAACAGCGGCTCGAGCTCCACGATCAGGGGGAACTTCTCGCGTTTGGCCAGCCGCTGACGGGCCAGGTACCACCCCATGCGCGTGCTCTGCCTGATGCGGGCTGCCATTGGCCTACCTTAGTCCTCTGACGCCAGGTCCTGAAGGGCGCCGGCAACCCGGCGAAGCGCCCAGGCGGCGCGCAGGGCACCAAACGCCGCCTGTGGGCGCAGCAGCTCGTGCTCGGGGCTGTCCAGCACGACCCTCACGACGCCGAACGGGCGCTCGCCTGCTCCGGGCGCAAGCCACACCGACTCCATGTCCACCGCAATCGCCCCGCCGGCGTGCAACTCGGCGCGCCGCTCGCCGAGCGCCAGGCGCGATACGCACACCACGTTGCCCAGGCGAACCTTCATACCCCGCCCCGTCAGGCGCGTCACGAGCTCATGCGCCAGCTCGCAGCGGGTGCGCTGCTCGGCGTGGCCTTCGTCTGCCGCCGCGTAGACCTCCTCCGCGACGATCACTTCGCCGGGCACAGACGTCGAGTCGAGCCCACCGCAGAAGCCGAGCACGAGCATCGCCCTGCCGGCGTGAGCGGCGAGCTCGCCCGCGGCTGCCTTCGCGCGATCGGGGCCCATGCCGGTCTTGCGCACGCGTGCGCCGCCGGCAGCGGAGGAGATCAGGGCGGCCTCGACCCGCAGCGGCGCCGCGACCAGCAGCGAGCTCACGGTGCACCGCGGCCGATCGCCTGCAGAGCCCGCTCCGCCGCGGCATGCCCGCTGAGCACCGCTCCCTCGAGCGTCGCCGGCCAGCCGGTGGCCGTCCAGGCCCCGGCGAGCACGAGGCCCGGTAGCGCGCTCTGCGGGCCCGGGCGCAGAGCCTCCACTCCGGGAGCGGCCCTGAACGTGGCAGCGTGTTCACGGGTGACGAGGAAGCTCTCCACCTTCGCCTCGCGTGCCCTGGGCAGCAGCTCACGCATCGCCGGAAGGTAGCGCTCGCGCAGAGCCTCGACGCTCATCCCCATCTCACGCTCTGCACCTGACAGCGACACCGCCAGATATTGACACCCCGTGGGGGCGCCGGACGCAGCGGTGCGATCGAACAGGTACTGCACCGGCGTGCCCACGCCGGCCGCAAACGGCGCCTCGCACACCTCGCGGTCATAGACCACGTGCAGGTTGACGATCGGCGAGCTGCCGAGCCCCGCCACGTAGCCCATGCGCCCGCCCAGCGGCTCTTCGAGCAGCCCCATCGCCCGGGCGTGCGGGATCGCCAGCACCACCGCCTCGGCACTCACGCCGTCGCCGTCCCCCTCCCTGTCCTCCGCACCCACGCGGCCGTGCACCTCGAAGCCCGCTGCCGTGCGCTGCAAGCGCTCGGCGCGCCAGCCCAGGCGAACCTCGACCCCCGCCGCCTCCAGGGCACGTTGGGCCGGGCGGCCGACGATGTCGCTGAGCGTGCCCGTGTGAAAGCCGATGTCGCCCGCGTCGGAGCGCCCGAGCAGCCCTTTGCGCAGCACGAAGGCCCCCAGAGCCAGTGACGCCTCGGATGCGGGCAGGTTGAGCGTGGGCAGCGCGATCAGGTCCCACAGCGCCGCCACCGCGTTCTCGCCCTGGCCATGACGGGCGAGCCACTGCCCCAGCGTGAGCCGGTCGAGGCGCAACTCGCGCCGACCCCTGGGTGATCGCTCGAGGCGCATGAGTCCGAGCGCGGCGCGCACCGCCCCGAGGCGCTGTGGCAGCGTCAGATGCGGATAGCTCGCGAGCGCTCCCGCGAGCTGCAGCGGCGCCGGGAGCGTGCCGCGACGCAGCAGGAACGGTGGCGAGCCTGGCTTGTAGACGGGAATCTCCAGACGTGGCTGGAGGGTGACGAGATGCTCGCTGCCCAAGCGTGCCAGCAGCGCTCTGTAGGCCTCGCAGCAGCGCAGGAAGACATGCTGGCCGTTGTCCATCTCCAGGCCGGCCCGCTCGAACGAGAAGGCCGCCCCACCGAGCCGGCGCCTGACCTCCAGCAGCGTCACCTCGGCGCCGGCGGCGGCGCAATCGAGCGCGGCCGTGATCCCGGCCAGCCCGCCGCCGATGACGAGCACCCGGCGAGTAGCCGTCAAGCGCCGCCCCTCACCATCCCGCGGGCCGCCACCCACGCCTTCTCATAGCCCGGGAGCGAGACGCGACGGGTGAAGGCGCGCTCAGGGTCCGCCTCGATGCGGTCGAGCAGCCGCCTGTAGATGCCGGCCATCGCCAACACGCACGCCGCGCTGCGTCGATCGAGCAGCCCACCCAGGGCCAGCCCGCGCTGGAACCATTCGCGTGCGCGCTCGGCCTCGAAGCGCATCAGCTCATAGATCTGCTCCAGCTCGCTGTTACGATCGCCCGCGGCAGCCGATTCGGCGAGGGCGGACAGGCGCCCAGGGGCACCGTCCAGACCACCGCCGTCGAGCACGGCAAAGCGCCCGAGATCCTCGGCGGGGAGGTAGACACGATCGTTCTGGGCGTCCTCGCGCACGTCGCGTAGGATGTTGGTCAGCTGTAGCGCCACGCCTAGATCGTCGGCCAGCACCTGTGCGTGCGCCATGTCCACCGGCGCATCGGCGCGCAGTCCGAAGATCGCCAGGCATACGCGCCCGATCGCACCGGCCACCCGCCGGCAGTAGAGGACGAGCTCCTCGAACGTCTCATAGCTCACGCCCGCCACGTCCATCCGCACTCCCTCGATCAGCTCGCCGAGGACCCCCTCGGGCAGCGAGAAGCGCACGTTCGCGTCGGCCAGCGCGACCATCACGGGGTCCTCCGCGCCCGTCGCCGAGGCTCGCCCCACCGATGCGGCCTGTGGGTTCGTGAGCGCGGAGAGCGCCGAGTCCTCCCGATCGAGGCGCTCGAGCTTCGACGTGACCGCCAGCGTGCCGTCGCCGATGTCATCGACCCGCCGCGCGAACGCATACACCGCGCACATCGCCCGGCGCCGGTCGCGGTCGAGCAAGCGGATGCCGTAGTAGAAGTTGGCCGCCTCAGCGCGTGTCACGGCTTCGCAGTGAGCGTATGCCCGCTCGAGCGCTCCCTCGCTCACAGGGCCCTCCCGCGACGGGACAGCAGTGTGCCCGCCAGCTCAACCAGCAGGCTGCCACGACTCGCCTTGGGCGCCCCCGCCAGGACGTCGTAGCCGGCTCGCTCGATCGCCCTTGCCGCCGCGCGCCCGCCGGCGAGGAACGCCGCCACGGTGTAGCGAGGTGGGCCGTGCAACTCGTCGATCAGGGGAGCGCCCGCGGCGAACAGCTCACGGGCGCGCGCCACCTCGAAGGCGAGCGCCATGCGCAGCGGGCCGCCTGCATGCACGTCGGCCAGCTGCCGGCGCGCGCAGCCGAAGCGCTCGAGGTCCTCCTGCGGCAGGTAGACGCGCCCGGCGCGAAAGTCCTCGGCCACGTCCTGGCAGTGCTCAACGAGCTGCAGAGCCGTGCAGATCGAGTCCGACAGCGCGATCCGCTCGGGTGTCGCTGCACCGAAGACCCCGAGTACGAGCTCGCCCACAGGGTCGGCCGACAGCGAGCAGTAGCCGCGCAGCGCCTCCCAGGTCGGGTAGCTGCTGAGACGCTGATCGATGCGGTTGGCCTCGATCAGGCGCACGAACGGATCGCGTCCGAGTGCCCGTCGAGCGAGCGTCGGCTGCAGGCGCACGAGCAGGGGGTGCTCGGCGGCGCCTGCAAAGGCGTGGTCGAGTTCCGCTTCGAGCCAGTCGAGCGCCGCCAGGCGATCTCCGAGCGCCGCGTCGCCCAGTTCGTCGACCAGCCTGGCAAAGCCGTAGATGGCCAGCAGATCCGCACGCACGTCGGCACCCAGCAGCCATCCGGAGACCGGGAAGTTCTCCCCCGCCGCCCGCGCCATCACCGCATCGGCGCTCGGTGGGTTGACCGCTCCGCGATCGGTCGGCTCGGCGCCGATGAGCATCACTCCCGGGGCTCGGACACGCGCACCGGCTCGCCGGCGTGCTCCTCGACTCCCACCACCGCGAGGCAGCGCCCCAGCGCCATGATCGGGAAGGTCACCCGGTAGAGGTGGTAGTTGATGTAGTAGTCGGAGGGGAAGCCCGTGCCCGTGTACTGCGGCTCGTCCCAGCCACCGTCAGAGCGCTGGGTCGCCACGAGCCACTGGACCCCGCGCTCGAGCGCTGTCGAGCGCTCGCCGGCGGCGTGCAGCGCGAGCAGCGCCCAGGCCGTCTGCGAGGCAGTGCTCGGCCCGCGCCCGACCCACTCGGGATCGTCGTAGGAACGGGGGTCCTCGCCCCAGCCACCGTCTTCGTTCTGGTGCGCCTCGAGCCACCTCACCGCGCGGCGGATGCTCGGGTGCGTCGGGGAGACGCCCGCGACGACCAGCCCCGGGACCACTGCCCCCGTGCCATAGACGTGGTTGACGCCCCAGCGCCCGAACCACGATCCACCGGGCTCCTGGTGCTCGATCAGCCAGCGCACACCCCGCTTTGCCGCCGGCGAGTCGGCCGCTCCCAGCACGGCAAGCATCTCCAGCGCGTGCCCCGTGACGTCGGCGCTCGGCTCGTCGATCACCTCGCCGAAGTCGAGAAAGGGCAGCTCGCGCACGAGCGAGCGGGTGTTGTCCGCGTCAAACGCTCCCCAGCCGCCGTCGCTGCTCTGCATCCCCTCGACCCAGCGCAGGGCCCGCTTCACGGCGCCGTCGATAGGGGCGGTGGACTCCATCGCGGCGCGCACGCGCTCGAGCGCTAGTACCACCTCGGCGGTGTCGTCGACGTCGGGGTAGTTGACGTTGGCGAACTCGAATGCCCAGCCGCCCGGATCGAGTCCCGGGCGCGCAACCGCCCAGTCGCCGTTCTGGGTTACCTCCTCGCCCAGCAGCCACTGCGCCGCCTTGACCATCGCCGGGTGCTCGCCGTCGAGGCCGGCGTCGCTCAGCGCCACCATCGACAGAGCCGTGTCCCACACGGGGGACTGGCAGGCTTCCAGGCGTCGGCTCTCGCCGCCAGGAGCCCCGACCCCACGGGCATCGTCGCGGTCCTCCACCATGAAGCGCTCGAGTCCGGCTAGGCCCCGCTGCATGACGGGATGCTCGAGCGGATAGCCGCCGAGATGCAGCGCCATCAGCGAGTAGACCCACGGTGGCTGGATGCCACCCCAGGAGCCGTCGGCCTCCTGACGGCGCACGATCCAGCGCTCGGCGCGCGCGATGGCCAGGCGTCTGAGCGGACGCAGCGGATGCTCCTCGTAGAGACGCAGCACACGGTCCAAGACGTTGAGCGCGTGTCCGCGCAGCGAAACACGACGCGCAGGGCGCACGGCGTCCTGGCCGGCCGGGGCGTGAAGCTCGTCGAGGTCGAACGCCAGCTTGCGCACGGGCCGGTGGCCTTTGACCAGCGACAGCGCCACAATCGTCTGGCGTGCCCAGCAGGCGAAGTCATAGACGTTGAGCGGGACCGAGGCGGGTAGCAGGATCACCTCAGCAGGGAGGGCCGGAACCCGGTCCCACGACCACAGGCCGAACAGCGCCAGCCATAGATGCGTGAACACGCGTGCACCCTCCAGGCCGCCTTCTGCGCGAATGAACTCGGCGGCGACCCGCATGTGCTCGGCCTCGGGCAACTCGCCCGCCAGGCGCAGCGCCCAGTAGGCCTCGATCGTGGTGGACAGCTCACCCGGCCCGTCGTGGAAGTTGGCCCAGGTCCCGTCCGCGCGCTGCTGAGAACGGATCCAGGCGGCCGAGCGCTCGGTCTCCTCAGCTTTGCGTATGCCCAGGAACTCCCTCAGGAGCATGTCCTCGGCGTCCATCGTCACGTTCGTCTGCAGCTCTCCTCGCCACCAACCGGCGTCGTCCTGAAGCGAGATCAGGTACTCGCGAGCAAGCTCCAGCGCCATCTGGGCCTCGCTGCAAGCCTCCAAGGTCGACTGCCCCATAGTGAAAAGCTAAATCCTTTTCTTGGTGAACGGCTTCTGCGCAATCCTAGGCGTCACGAGCACACCCTAGGCGGAAGTGCGGGCGCTCCCTGGAATGAGCACCTCTGGATGCGCCAGCGTGATCACGTGACGCCGCAGCACGGCCTCCGAAACCGCCCGTGGGACGGGCGAGCGGAAGCGGTAGACGATCAGCCCATCGACGTCCAGCCGCGCGAACAGGGTGAAGCCCGGAGCGGGCGGATCGCCCGCCGAGGAACGCAAGGGGGCATAGCCCGTCTCGTCTATCTCGCTCACCTCCACGGAGCTCCCCGCTTTCAGATTGCGCAGGCCGGGGATGTAGTACTCGAGTGGTGCCGAGCCGAGCTCGACGGTGGTGATCGCGCGAGCAGAGGGACCGCCGCGCAGCGCGGCGGCGAGATCGCGCCAGTTCCCGCGCTGCAGGCGGGGGCTCAGATCGACGTCCACGGAGATCGCAAGCAGCGCCAGCACGGCCAAGAGCCCAAGCGCGAGCGCCGCTGAGGAGGCGAGTCCCGCCGAGCGCAGGGGCGCGGCGAGCAGCACCGCGATCACCGCCGCCACGGGGATCATCGCCGCCACGAGGTTGCGTGGAGCGAGATAGTCGGCGCCGCCCAGCGCCAACACGATTGGGATCAGCACGCCGCCCGCCGCGATCGTGAGCGCAACGGCAACGCCCCGGCGATCGCGACCGCGCTCGCCGGTCTCGGCCGGCTCGGATGTCGCCGTGGACGGCGGCTCGAGCAACTGCCACAGCCCCAGGGCGACACCAGCGAGGACGGGCAGCGCCACGAGCAGCTCGACGCCGTGACCCAGGGGGGCGCCCGAGTAGCCCGTGAGGAAGTACTGCGGTATCGCTTCCAGGCGTTCTGAGAGCGGCCAGCGGCCGATCCACTGGGTGCCGTGGCCGCCCTGCGCCGAGATCAGCGGCAACAGCGAGGCGCCGACGATCACGAGTACGCCGAGCGCCGGCAGGGCAGCCCGGCGACGGGAGCGCTCACGCACGAGCAGCACCACCATCGGGATCAGCAGGAACACGGCGAAGTACTGCGTCAACAGCGCGACTGCGCCACTCAGCGCGAAGGCCGCCATACGTCGCGGGGTGGGATCCCGCGACGCGCGCAGGAAGCAGAGCATCGCCACGGCCGAGGTGAGCACGAACAGCCCATAGGCGCGCGCCTCCTGGGAGTACCAGACGAACAGCGGATCGACTGCCACGACCGTCGCGCACACGATCGCAGCGCGGCGACCCGCGAGCTCGTGGCCGATCGCCCATGCCACCCACACCGTCGCAATCCCGGCCAGCGCCGAGGGCAACCTCAGCGCGACCGCGCCCGTACCGAGCACGCGCGAGTCGGCCCAGGCGAGGATGTACCACAGCGGGGGCGTGTTCTCGGTGTGCACGACCGAGCGCAGCGTCGCCCACAGGCTCGGGTGCAGCACGTGCACTGGCGTGAAGGCCTCGTCGTACCAGAAGCTCTGCAGCCCGAGCGTGGACAGGCGCAGCACGGCCGCGCCCACGACGATCGCCCCGATTGGCCACCACCGCAGCAGGGCACTCGGCTCGCGCTCGCGCGCCCCCTCGGGCAGGGTCGCGGCGACGCTCATCGTGGGCAGCGCCCTTCGGCGATCGCTGCACCGAAGCAGCCGTAGCGCACGGTGCGCAGATCGTCGGACTTGGCCGGCAGGTACCAGCCGCCGTGCACCTCACGCCGCCCGCCCACGACCGGGCCGGTCATCTGCAGGCAGATCTGGGTGCGCTCTTTGGGCGGCCCCGGCTTGGTGTTGCCACAGACGGTGTCGCGCGTGGTGTGGCCGTAGATGTCCTGTTCGACGCCGACGTTCTTGTAATCGTGGCCGGTGTGGCTGCGCCAGGTGCTTAGATCGGCCACGAGCCTGTGGTTGACGTGGGTTTGCAGCACGACGTCATCGATCGTCGCTATCGCCAGCAGCAGGCCCACAACCACGAGGACCATCGTCTCGACCAGGCGCATGGTGCCCAGGCCGGGGAGCTCGACCTCGCGCGCCCGCAGCCACTCGGGCAACCGCTCGCCGAATGCGCTGGGTCGCGATGCCTGCTCGACGCTCATGACACGGGCGCCAGCAGAGGGGTCATCTGGTGGATCACGAACAGCCCCTGCACGGCCAGGGTGGCGATCAGCAGGCGCCGTTCGCGCGTGACGACGGCGAGCGGCAGCGGCCACAGGATGTACCAGGCCAACAGCCAGGTGCTCGTGACCGAGATCGCCAGCAGCGCCCAGCCGGAGGCGGCGATCCAGTCATAGCCCCGCCACGTGCGCCACAGCAGGTGAAGGACGATCAGCACGAGGCCGACCTTGAGCAGGTCGTGATCCACGGGAAAGACTCCCGGCTTGCCGAACAGGTGGGCGATCTCGGCGGCGAAGCTGTCTGTCGAGACGAACGCCGCGTCGCGGTTGAGGGCCGAGACGACGTCGATGCCGTGGATGCCAAAGGCCGCATAGCCAATGAGCGCACCCAGCAGCAGCATAGAAACAGCCCCAACGATCGGGGCCAGGCGGCGACGAGAGACGATCATGAACGGCAGGAGCGCGGCGACGGTCGCCTTGACCAGGGCTCCCGCCACGATCGTGGCTGCGGCCCCCGCTTCGCGCCCCCGCGAGGTGGTGCCGATGGTGAGGCTGACAGCCCCCATCATCGCAGCCAGCATGATCAGGTCGTTGTGCGCTCCGCCCAGCCCATAGATGACATACAACGGGTTGGCGCCCACGACCAGGATCGCCCACACCGGGTCGAGCTCGCGCTGGCGCGCACAACGCCACGTCAGCACGAGCGTTCCCACGCTCGCCACCAGCGCCATCAGCTTCATTCCCCACAGGGCCGCCGTCACGCTGAGCAGGCCGAGCGGGTAGGAGAGCAGCGTGTAGAAGGGCCCGTAGGCGGTCGCCACGTGCTTCCAGTCCTGCCCGACGTAGTCATATACGGGATCGTGGACGATGCTCGCCGGGCCGTGCAGGTACGGGTTGAGTCCGTGTTCGACGCCCATGCGTGCATAGGCGATGTAGCTGAAGACGTCTGTGGAGAGCAGGATCGGGCCGGCGAACACGATCACGTGCAGTGCGCCGATGAGCACGATCGCTGCGCGTTTGGAGATCGCGCCGAGCTCCGTATGACGAGTGAGCGCCACGAGCCCCGCGTAGGCGACGACGGAGGCCAGCAGCGCGATCAGGAAGACGCGGAAGCCGAGGCGCTCGCCCACCCCGTTCAGCCAGCCGGCGATCACGGGCGATTTGGGAATCAGCGCCGAGTGCCCAGCCGCGCCGTCGAGGACTATCTCGGCCGCTGCGGCTAGGAGCACCAGCGCCAGGGCGCCGGCCAGCGCGGGCGCCCACCGCTCGGAGCGCGCGCGCGGCGCGCTGCCGACGCTCTGCGCGGCGGCGCTCACGAAGCGAGGATGCTCACAGCGCCGTCCACACGGTCTTGGTCTCCAGATAGGCGTCGAGGCCGTCGTGACCGTGCTCGCGGCCGATACCCGAGGCCTTGAAGCCTCCGAACGGCGCTGCTGGGTCGACGAGCCCCCAGGTGTTGACGTAGACCATTCCCGCACGCAGCATCGAGGCCAGCTTGTGGGCGCTTGAGAGATCCCGCGTCCACACGCCCGCCGCGAGCCCGTACTCCGTCTCGTTGGCGCGGGCGGCGACCTCCTCGAGCGAGTCATACGGCGAGGCCACGAGCACCGGCCCGAAGATCTCCTCACGCGCGATCCGCAGCTCATCGGAGGTGGTTGCGAACAGCGTCGGCGCGACGAAGTAGCCGCCGCTGTCGCCGAGCGTGGTCTCACCGCCGGCGAGCAACTCCGCACCCTGCTCGCGCCCGGATTCGATGTAGCCCATCACCCGGTCGCGTTGCTCGGCTGAGACGAGCGGCCCAAGCTGGGTGTCGGGGTCGAGGCCGGGACCGAGCCGTGCCGCATCCGCCTGCTGGGCCAGCGCGCTCATCACCTCGTCGAAGCGCTCAGCCGGCACGAACAGACGCGAGCCCGCGTTGCAGGCCTGGCCAGAGTTGAAGTAGAGCGCCTGGAAGGAGCCCTTGACGGCGGCGTCGAGGTCGGCGTCGGGGAGGATCACGTTGGGCGACTTGCCGCCCAGCTCGAGTGTGACGCGCTTGAGTGCCCGTCCTGCCTTGGCCCCGATCTCACGGCCGACAGCGGTCGAGCCCGTGAAGGCGATCTTGTCGATCCCCGGGTGCTCGACCAGCGCCGCGCCAGTCTCACCGTCGCCTGTGAGCACGTTGATCACGCCCGGCGGGAAGCCCACCTCGAGCGCCAGCTCGCCGATGCGCAGCGCGCTCAGCGGCGTCTGCTCGGCCGGCTTGAGGATCGTGGTGCAGCCCGCGGCGAGCGCCGGGCCGAGCTTCCAAGCGGCCATCAACAGCGGGAAGTTCCACGGCACGATCTGCGCACACACGCCGACCGCCTCACGGAGGGTGTAGCAGTGGATGTTGGGAGCGCTCACCGGCAGCACGCCACCCTCGATCTTGGTCGGCCAGCCGGCGAAGTAGCGCAAGTGGGCGGCCGCTCCACGCACGTCCACGTACTTGGCGAGGCCAACCGGCTTGCCGTTGTCAAGCGACTCGATCTCGGCCAGTTCCTGGTCGTGATCTTCGATCGCCTGCGCGAGCGCCTGCATCAGCTGCTCGCGCCCGGCGGCCGGCATCGAGGACCACGGTCCCTCGGCGAAGGCCGCGCGGGCGGCGGCGACCGCGAGGCGCACGTCCTCGGCTCCCCCGTGGGCCACCTGGGCGATCTCGCGGCCGGTGGCCGGGTCGATCGTGGCGAAGGTCCGACCGTCGGCGGCAGCGGGGCGCTCGGCGCCGATCAGCAGGCGGTGCGCCTGGGAGACGAACTCGCGCGCAGGAGCGCTCAGCGCCTCGGGAAGCGTGTCTGAGGAGGTAGTGGTCATGCAGGGAGCCTACCTCGCCCGAGAGCGTATGCTGCGCCGATGAGCGGGGTCTCGAAGGCGGTGCTGGTAACCGGCTGCTCCAGTGGCATCGGGCGGGCCACGGCGCTGCGGCTGGGGGGCTCCGGCTGGACGGTCTACGCGACCGCGCGCAAGCTCGAGGCGATCGCCGATCTGGCCGAGGCCGGCTGCCACACGCTCGCGCTCGACGTGACCGATGAGAGCTCGATGCGAGCGGCCGTCGAGACGATCGAGGCGACCGAGGGCGCGGTCGGTGTCCTGATCAACAACGCGGGCTACAGCCAGAGCGGCGCGCTGGAGACGGTGCCGCTGGAGGCGCTGCGCAGGCAGTTCGAGACCAATGTGTTCGGGCTCGTGCGCCTGACCCAGCTGGTGTTGCCCGCGATGCGCGCTCAGCGCTTCGGCAAGATCGTCAACCTCGGCTCGATGGGCGGGCGTCTGTCGTTTCCCGGGGGCGGCAGCTACCACGCGACCAAGTACGCGCTCGAGGCGATCTCCGATGCGCTCCGCTATGAGCTGCGCGGTTTTCACATCGACGTGATCCTGCTCGAGCCCGGTCTGATCACGACCGAGTTCGGAGACGTCGCCACAGCCTCGATGGGCGATCTGGAGAGCTCCACGGAGGACCCCTACGCTCACTTCAACGCCACGGTGGGCGCCGTCACCAAGGGCGCCTACGAAGGGCCCATGCGCATGCTCGGCGCCGGACCAGAGCGCGTGGCCAAGGTGATCGAGCGTGCCATCACCCGCTCACGACCCCCGGCCCGGATCACGATCACGCCGTCTGCCAAGCTCTCGATCCTCACCCGCCGACTGATGAGCGACCGGGCGTGGGACGCGGCGATGCGCAGGCAGTTCCCCGTGCCGGGGTCCTAAGCGGTAAGCAGAGGCACGATCGGCTCCGGCCGCCCCACCTCGAATCCCTGGGCGTAGTCGACGCCGTAGCTGCGCAGCATGCTCATCGTGGGCTCGTCGCCGACGAACTCGGCGATCGTCTCACGGCCCATGCCCCGCACCACGCCCGCGAGCGCCTTCACGACCAGCTGATCCGTGCGCGAGACGGGCAGGCCGCGGATGAAGTCACCGTCGATCTTCAGATGACTGAACGGCAGATGCTTGAGGTACTGGAAGGAGCCGAAGCCGGCGCCGAAGTCATCGAGGGCGACCCCGCAGCCGAGCGACAGCAGACCGGCGCAGAAGGCCCTGGCGCTGTTCATGTCGGAGATGGCGGCTGTCTCGGTGACCTCGACCACCAGCGCCGAGGGGTCCACCCCATACTGCTCCAGGCGCCGCTCGACGTGGGTGAGCATGCTCGGGTCGGTCACGGACACGGCCGAGACGTTCATGGCGATGCGCACGCCGTGGCGGCCGTGCTCGCCGCCGAGCATCGCCGCGACCATGTCGAGCACCATCCTGTCGATCTGGCGGATGAGGCCATAGCGCTCGGCCGCCGGCAGGAAGGCGCCGGGCGCCACCAACGCGCCATCCGGTTCGTCGGCGAGACGCAGCAGCGCCTCGTAGTGGGAGATCGCGCCGTCTGAGAGCGAGACGATCGGCTGGAAGTGCAGCACGAACAGCTCGTTCGTCAGCGCCCGCTGTAGACGGGCAAGCCACGGACGCCGTTGCAGACCCGCGGGCGAGCAGAACCCATCGGCGAGCTCTCGCGCCTGCCCGAGCCCCCGATAGCGGCTGTGCCGAGGCACGATCGGGGTGCGCAGGAACACTCGGGGCGTTGCGCTCGTGCTCGTGGAGCTCGTCACCCGCCAGGAGTTCGACGGCGCGCGGCGCTTCCCCTGCGCCTGGGCGGGCACATGCGCAGTCGCTTCAATCGCGGCGCAGATGCTCATAGGGCCTGCGCGCACGGTCGGAGACCACAAGCAGCAGCGCCACGAGCACGAAGTTCATGACGACCGAGGAGCCGCCGTAGGCGACGAACGGGAGCGTGACCCCCGTCAGCGGGATCACGCGGGTGACGCCACCCACGATCACGAACACTTGCATGGCGATGATGAACGAGAGGCCGGTGGCGAGCAGCTTGGAGAACGAGTCACGCGCCAGCATCGCCGTCTTCAGGCCGCGGGCGATCAGCAGCAGGTAGACGAGCAGAAGCCCACAGGCGCCGGCCAGGCCCAGCTCGTTGACGATGACGGCGTAGATCATGTCGCTTTCGGGCACCGGCAGGATCGAGCGGCGCACGATCACGTGGTTGGCCAGTTCGTAGGGGTAGGTCAACAGCGACTGGTCGAAGCCTGTGCCGAGCACACCGCCGTCGGCCTGGGCAAAGAGCGACTGGGCGAGCTGGTAGCTGCCCTGCGGGCTGTTGTAGACGGCGGGATCGAGTGGTTTCTCCCAGGCGAGGAAGCGGGCGTGCACGTGCCCGACGTGCCCCGCCACGAACCAGGCGCCGAGCGCGAACAGCACCAGCCCGATCAGGGGGAAGGAGAAGCGCCCGGTGGCCACGTAGAGAAGGGCCAGGAACGCGCCATAGAACATCAGCGAGGTCCCGAGCTCGCGTGTGATGAGAAGCGTGCCCATCGCGGCGCCCCACACGATCAGCATCGGTCCGAACTGCTTCATCGGTGGGATCGTCAGCCCCAGCACGCGCCGGCCCGCGGTGACGAGGATCTGGCGGTTGTCGCGCAGGTAGCTGGCGAGGAAGATCACGATCGCCACCTTGGAGAGCTCGGCCGGCTGGAAGGAGACGCTGCCGAAGTGGATGTCGAGGTAGGCGCCGTTGACCTGCTCGCCGATCCCCGGCAGACGTGGCAGCAGGGTCATACCGATCCCCACCGCGGCGATCGTGTAACGGTAGCGCTCGAGCACACCCAGGCCACGCCGGCGCAGCGCGAGCACGGTGGCGGCGAACAGGATCAGCCCGAGCACCATCCACTGTGCCTGCTGGCGAGCGAGCACGGGTTCGATGCGGTAGACCATCACGATCCCCACGCTCGCGAGCACGGCCACGAGCGGGAACAGATACGGGTCGGCGTAGGGCAGCGCGAAGCGGATGACCAAGTGCGCCGCCAGGCACAGGCCGAGGAACAGCGCCCCGTAGCTCAGCGAGACGCTCGAGGCGTGGTTGAGCGTCAGGTTGGTCGAGGCGCGGGGCGAGTTGTTCTGTGCCTGGATGAAGATCGCAGTGAAGCCGCCGGTGACGAGCAGCGCCGAGGGGATCAGCCCCAGGAGCTCGCGGTTGCGCGCGCTGAGCATGCGTGCGAGCGTATCCATCGGGGCGGCGCTTGCGCTCCGATCGGCTCGCTACGCTGTCGGCAGGCACGCCGTCGGGGGGTGGCGTCTGCCTGCATCCCATCGAGACATGAGCAGCTCTGCGCCAATACCCCTGGATGACGAGCGCCCACCCTCGCTGTGGTGGGGAATGTGGAAGCGCTTCCTGATCGCCGGCCTGGCGATCGTGTTGCTGAGCGGCGGCGCCACGGCCGCGGTCACGCTCAACACGGCCTCGGGAATCGCGCACGACATCTTCTCGCCGCTCAACCAGATCAAGGCGCCGAAAGGCTTGGTCACACCCGAATACAGCGGTGGCCCCCAGACGTACCTGATTCTCGGCTCGGACCGCAGGGCGGCGTCCAAGGACGCTCTCGACCGCACCGACCCCCCGCACAGCGACACCATCCTGCTTGTGCGCTTCGACCCCGAACAGGGTCAGACCTCGGTGCTGTCGATCCCGCGCGACCTGCTCGTCAACATCAAAGCCGCCACCGGCCAGTACTACCCCCAGGAAAAGGTCAACGCCGCCTACACCTACGGCGCGATGCTGGGCGGCACCAAAGGCTCGATGGTGCTGGCGGCGGAAACGATCAAGCGGGAAGTGTTCCCCGGCCTGGAGCTAAACGGGATCATCGACGTCAACTTCGCTGGCTTCATCAAGGTGGTTGACACGCTCGGCTGCGTGTATGTGAACGTCGACCACCGCTATCTGCATCTGCACGATGAAAACGGAGAAGAATATTCCGAAATCAACCTCCAGCCGGGCTACCAGAAGCTCTGCTACAACAACGCGCTCTCCTATGTGCGCTACCGCCACACCGACTCGGATTTCGTCCGCGTGGCACGCCAGCAGGACTTCCTGCGCGACCTGCGCGAGCAGATCTCGCCTGAAAACGTCGCGGGTCAGCTCGACACGGTGGCCAAGGCCGTCGGCCATGCGATCGTCACGGCCGGCTTCAGCTCCTCGGCCGATCAGCTGATCCAGCTGGCCAAGCTGATCGCCTTCTCGCAGGCCAAGCCGCTGCGCCAGGTCAAGTTCAGAGCGTCGAGCGCCAACTTCCCGCTCAAGGGTGGCTCGTATGTCACGAGCACGCCCGAACTGGAGCAGGCCACGCTGAACGACTTCCTGCACGGCGATCAGAAGATCAGCGCGCCAGCGCCTGCGCCCAGCGCCTCCTCACACGGGCACGCAGCCCACTCCCACCACTCCTCGGTCCCCAGCGCAGCCTCGATCGGCCTCTACGCCACCCCCGCCAGCGGCGATGACGAACTGGTCAAAGAATCGGTCAACCTGCCCTTCCCCGCACTCTACCCCCGACTGGAGAGCGGGCCGGCGGCACAGCAGCCTGCGCGCGTGTACACCCTGCGCGACAACGACAACCATCTGCGCCACGCCTACATCGTGCCCTTCCAGGAGAACACCCTGGGCGGCTACTACGACATCGAGGGCACCGACTGGCTGAACCCGCCGATCGTGGCGCATCCCACGGAAACCCGCAGGATCGGCCACACCGACTACCGCATCTTCGCCGACGGGAGCCACATCCACCTGATCGCCTGGCGCCAAGGCAACGTCCTCTACTGGGTGGTCAACACACTCCTCGAGGACCTCACGAACGAGCAGATGCTCGGCATCGCACGCTCGGCCCAGCCGCTGCGCTGAGCATCGCGGCTCAGAGCCTGCCTGCGGCTGCAGCTTGATCTAGCGCTGCGTTTACCAGCGCGTCCGCATCGGCGTTCTGGGCGCGCGGGACAGTGCGGATCGACCATCTCTCGAACTCCTTCAGGGCGGCCACCGTCTCCAAGTAGAGCGGGCGCATGGCCGGGTGCTTGACCTTGTACAGACCCTGGACCTGCTTGGCGATGAGCTCGGAGTCACCCACAACCTCGACCTCGCTCGCGCCGAGCTCGCGCGCGCTCTCGAGCCCCAGCAGCAGCGCCTTGTACTCGGCCACGTTGTTGGTGGCACGACCCAGCAGCCGCGAATGCTCGCCCAGCAGATCGCCCGAAGGGGAGCTGATCACGCAGGCGGCGGCCGCCGGCCCGGGATTGCCGCGGGCTCCCCCGTCGACGTGCACGATTACCTTCATCGCGACGGCATTATGCAGGGCGCAGGGGACGCGAGCGACAGACGGCTACAGTGCGCGCGCGAGCGGCAGCAAGTCGCCCGCTACGCGTGCCCTGCGACGGTCGCGCACGATCCGGCGCTGTCCACCATCCTCGGCCTCGGCGGCTGAGGAGCGTCCGTAGCGAGCACGGCGATCGAACTCGCGCCGATCGACGATCACCTTGACGTTCTCGTCGTCCTTGTAGTGATCGACGAGCTTGGGGTAGAGCTCATCGGCCAAGGGCTTGGGTACTACGCAATAGATCATCTGCGAGTGATCTTACTCTCCGTGCCCGATTTGGCAAGCGGCGCAACCAGCTTGCAACAACTGCTGAGGTTCAGCTCTGGACGAGGAGCAGCGACAGCATGCCCGACTCTGAGGCTTCTGCGTTTCCGACCCGCTCCTCGCGTTCGAGCTCGCCCAGCTCAGTGCCCTGCGCTGTGACACGTACTTCTACGGGATCCTCGCTGAGATCCACCTCGTAGCGATACCAGCAGAGCTCCCAGGCCACGACGACGATCACCACGCTCTCGAGGTGTTCGGCCGAGCGCACGTTGACCTGTGGCGCGCCCAGCGAGCGTGCGACGCCGGCGACACGGCGCGGGTACTCGCTCACGTTGAAGACCTCGAGCGAGCGGTGCAGGAAGTAGGTGGCTGGATCCTCGGGAACGCTCGGCGACTCGACCTGGGCCTCAGCGCCCGCAAAGGCCGCCACCGGAGCGGCGGGGCTCACGGGCGGGGGCAACTCGCCCGCGCCCAGCGGCTCCAAGAAGTCATAGCCCCTGCTCGTCCGCGAACGGGAGCCGCCGGGGGCATGCTGTACACCCTCGTCTGCCTCGGCTGCCGACCGACCGGCGCCGACCTGACGCAGACGCTCGAAGAAGCTTCGGCCGCGCCGGGCGCGCAGCGGCGCGAGCGTCACAGCGTGGCTATCGCGCTCGCGCATCCAACCCTCGTGGGCGGCTCGCGGTGCACATAGCTCACAGACGGTCCTGCGCCTGCCGGCCGCGAGGAAGATGTCGGGCTGCTCCCCGCGCAGGAGCCTGCGCTCGCAGACGTCGCAGGCCACATCCGGCTGGGAGGTGACGATCGTGCGGGTGGCCATGGCCCATCAGGGTAGCCGCCCGTGCGCCGCCACGCTTGGCGGTGAGCTCACGCGTGGCTCTTGGCGCCCACCTCTGGGGCCCGGCTCAGGAGCTTCTCGCACAGCTGCGGCGGTACGGTCTCGTAGCGCAGGAACTCGAGCGTGTAGTCACCCTGGCCGGCTGTGATCGAGCGCAGATCGGGGGCGTAGCTGAGCATCTCCGCCATCGGCACCTCGGCGCGGATCTCGGTCATCTCACCGACTGCCTCCATCCCCTGCGGGCGTCCGCGGCGTCCACTGAGGTCGCCTATGACCTCGCCGACGTGCGCCTCGGGGACTGACAGGGTGACAAGCATGACGGGCTCGAGCAGCACAGCGTCGGCCAGCTCGAGCGCTCTGCGCATCGCCTGCGCGCCGGCGAGCTTGAAGGCGAGCTCCGAGGAGTCGACAGAATGGTGCGAGCCGTCGACGAGGCGAACGCGCACGCCCTGTACGGGGTAGCCCCCCACCACCCCCGCACGCATCGCCTCGCGCACACCCTTCTCGACGGCCGGGACGAACGAGCCGGGGATCACGCCGCCCTTGGTCTGGTCGAGGAACTCGAAGCTCGGCTGCTGGGGATCGTTGAGGGCGTCCAGCCCGAGTGGCTCCAGCTCGATGCTGCAGTCGCCGAACTGTCCCCGACCGCCCGATTGCTTCTTGTGCCTGGCGTGGGCGCTGGCGGCAGTGCGAACTGTCTCCTGGTAGGGCACACGAGGCGGCTTCAGCGTGACCTCCACGCCGAAGCGCTCGCGCAGACGGTCGACGATCACCTCCACGTGCATCTGAGAGAGTCCCGCCACTATCTCCTCGCCTGTCTGCTGGTCGCGGTGCACCTCGATC
>DATARM010000072.1:0-12381 GCA_036264155.1 Solirubrobacteraceae bacterium | reverse complement strand
GCCGCTGGGGTCAACGCGAAGGCCCTCTCGACGTACATGGGCCACGCGGGCATCCAGATCACGCTCGATCTCTACGGCCACCTGATGCCCGGCAACGAGAGCGAGGCGGCCGCCCAACTCGGCGCCTACCTGGACCGCGCGGGCAGCCGGGCGCCGGCGGCGCAGCTCACGCGATGAGGGCGCCCGTAGGCGCTGCCTGACCCCTGTCTCAGCAACCGGTCGCGTAGGCAAGTGCGCGGCAGACTTCGTCCATCCGCTGGGGGCTGAGCGTGGTGATCTGCCGGGTCAGCAGCGCCTTGCGAACCACGGTGATGTTGTCGGTGCTCACGACGCAGTCGCCGGGCATTCCGTCTTCGCGACCCAGTTCGACCTCGGAGGGGATGCCGCGGATGGTTTGCGTGGTCGGTACGGCCACCAGCTTCTCGAGGCCCGCTATGGCCTCGTTGCGAGTGAGAATCACGAAGGGTCGGGGCTCGTCGTCGGGTGGCTCGTGCCACCACACTTCCCCTCGTGTTGGGGTCACGGTCGCCAGGGCGTGAGTCCGGCGTTGCGTTCCTCCACGGCGAGGTCTCGCGTGATTCGGGCGGTGGTCGTGTCTGTTGTAGCGTCCAGATCGCCCCACCCGTCGACGTTTGCGCCCTGCCGTCTCGCGGCCATGAGTCGAAGGGTCTCGCCTGCCTCCTGCTCTGAGAGCTCGTCCACTAGCTTGTGCAGGCGCTCCTTGGTGGTCATAGCTCGATTGTAATGGCTACCACGCGTTTCACCGACCCCCGCTAGTCCGCGAAATCGCGCCATAGGTGCGCGCCAGTCTCGCGCCGTCGTGTCCCGATTCGGCCGGATCCCACCGGATTCCACCGGAGCGGCTCAACCAAGCCAAAACCGCGTCAGCGCGGGGCCGAAACGTGATCTACGACATCTTCGAGGGCACGGCCGAGATCCAGCAGCTCGTGATCGCGCGCGCCATCTCGGGGATGTACATCAAGTAGGGGAGTTTGTTCTCGGGCGACGCCTGCAGTGCTGGGCGTCGCCCGTGTAGGAGCGTACGACGCGGGTTATGCGTCCGGGGTTGCCTGGCCGTAGACGAAGAACTCGCGGGTCCTCTGCACCTCGGCCTTCCAACCTAGGGCGGCGAGTCGGCGCTGCAGCGCCTCGGGCTCGTGGAAGCGCTTGACGATGCGGTACTCGCGGCCGTCGGCGAGCCGGCGGAGCATCGTTTCGTCGTCTGGATGGGGGAGCTTGTGATCCACGGCCGACGCCTGATCGCTGCGCAGGCTGTCGATGAAGAACGCACGGCCCTCCTTGCCAACGGCCCGCTTGACCTTCTCCCAGAACGCCTCGAAGCGCTCCTCCGGTACGTGGGAGAGCCAGAAGCCGAAGAAGCACACGTCGTAAGTCTTGTCGGGCTCCCATGCGAACAGGTCGGCCTGGAGATACCGCACGCGTGGAGCGCTCACGCGGGCACGGCACAGGGCGAGCATCTCCGGGGAGCCGTCGACCGCCGTCACCTCGGCGGCGTGCTCGGTCAGCCTCTGAGTCCACAGTCCGGTCCCGCACGCGAGCTCCAAGACGTCACCGGTCGGCGCAAAGCGCTCCAGGGCTTCGCGCATCTCGGCCCCATCGGCGAACCATCTCGCGTTCGTCTCGGGGCCGTGGTCGTAGCGACCGCGGCGGAACCACCAGTCGTCGTACTCGCCCGCCCGCTCTCGGTAGTAGCGGGCCTGCTCGGCGACGATCTCGTCGGGGTCAGCGGTGGGAGAACCGGGCACGCTCTAGATGGTAGCACCAATCTGAATTGGTATCATCATCTGGAGATGGATAGCTCCCGACGACTGACACGAGCCGAACAGCAGGCACTGACACGCGCGCGGCTGATCGAAGCGGCTGGACGGGTGTTCGCCCGGCGTGGCTTCCAGGCTGCGAGCGTCGAGGAGATAGCCGAGGAGGCCGGCTACTCGCACGGCGCCGTCTACTCCAACTTCGACGGCAAGGCCGAGCTGTTCCTCGCGGTGTTCGAGGACTACATGGCGCAGCGTGTCCGTGAGCTCGCCGAGACCCAGGCCGAGCTTGCAGACGACGCTCCCCTGGAGGTTCGCGCCCGGGCGCTGGCCGACCAGTGGATGGACCGGCTCACCCGCGACCGCGAGTCCTTCGTTCTGCACATGGAGTTCGTCGCTCACGCTGACAGGGATCCTGAGCTCGCGAGACGGTTCGGCACCCGCTCGGCGGCAATGCGCCAAGCGCTCTCGCGCTACATCGCGCAGTTTCAACACGACGCCGACGTGGAGTTGGCCATGCCCGCCGACGACCTCGCGCTGATCTTGCGCGCGCTCGGGATCGGCCTGGCCATCGAATCGCTGGTGAGTCCTGATGCTGTGCGCCGCGACGTCTACGGAGACTTCGTCGAGCTGCTCGTCTCCCGCATGCGCGAAGGGGCTCCCGCGGAGCCACCCGGCAACGGGGAAGGGGCAGAGCATTGAACGCGCCCGCCTACGACCGTCTCGGTCTCAGCTACAGCCAGGTCCGCCGCTCCGACCCACGTTTGCAGGCAGCGATCTGGCGAGCGCTCGGGGACGCCAGGAGCGTCCTCAACGTCGGTGCTGGAGCCGGCTCCTACGAGCCGGGCGATCGCGACGTGATCGCACTCGAGCCTTCGCGGGTGATGATCGATCAACGCCCGGCGGACGCCGCTCCTGCGATCCAGGGCGTTGCCGAGTCGCTTCCATTCGAGGACGAGAGCTTCGACGCGACCATGGGCGTCTTCACCATGCAGCATTGGGAGGACGTCGACCGGGGCCTCGGCGAGGTGCTCCGGGTCACCCGCGAGCGGATCGTCCTGTTGACGCTCGACCTGGACGTGACGGCGAAGATGTGGCTCTGTCGTGACTACATACCGGAGATCGTCGAGCACGATCGGGGGGCATTCCCGACGATCGCCCACCTCCGCGAGGTTCTTCCCAGCCTCGAGGTCGAGACGGTTCCGGTGTCGGCCTACTGCACCGACGGCTTCTGCGTCGCTCTCTGGAGCCGGCCGGATATGCACCTCGACCCAAACGTACGCCGCGCCTCGTCGATCTGGCACCTGCTGCCGTCCTCGGTCGTGAGCAGCGCCTTGGAGCGGCTCGATCAGGATCTTCGGAGCGGCGTCTGGGACGAACGCCACGGACACCTGCGGACACAGGAGACGCTTGACGTGGGGCTGCGCCTAGTCACGGCGGAGCTGCGATAGCTCTACCAGGCCTGATCGCTTCCGCAGTGCGGACAAACGACAGTGGCCGAGACGGCCGCGCTGAACAGGTAGCCGCAGTGGCAGGTGTATGAGGCCTCGTCGAGCGGTCCACCCGCCTCGCGGACGCGCTCCACGGCCGGATCACAGGTATGGGGTGTGGGCCTGGAGGAGGCCCTGGCGACGGGCGCCTGCGCGTCCCCACGACGCGGTCGGCGGGGTCCGCCTAGGGGGTGTAGGAGTCTGGTTCGCATCATCGACCATTACTTAGAACGTCACTCACGGTCAAAGGTTTCGCTTTGCAACGGCTGTTTCCTGTGAGAAGGACCTCAGGAAGTCCATTTTGTGATGGTCTCGCCGGGCGAGCCGCCGCGAGCTGGGCAGCGGTTTGAGATACTGGTGGCGATGAACCCCGCGCGTAAGCGAACGGTGCGCCTGACGGTGGCGCTGAGCGCGGCCGTGGTTCTGGCAAGTGCGCTGATCTACACCAGCTTCAGCGCCGCCAGTCCCGCGCTGACGCCCAGCCAGCTGGCCCACCAGGCGCAGCCCGGCCGCAGCTACCAGGTCACCGGCACCGTGGCTAAGGGCTCCGTGCACCGCGGGGGGGTAGGCGGCGCCGTGCTCTACTTCAGCGTCGCGGATCGCGCCGGCGGCGGCACGACCATCCCGCTGGCCTACACGGGGACCGTCCCCGATCCGTTCCGCGAAGGCCGTGAGGTCATCGTGACGGTCGAGAAGCAGGGATCGAGCTACGTCGGCGAACGCAACTCGCTGATCACCAAGTGCCCGTCCAAGTACAAGACGGCTCCAGCCGGCGAGAACCAGAACTCCTGAGTGCCCCGCCCCGCGGCACACAACCTCCTCAAGGGCGCTAGAGGCTGATGGCCGGGCTCGGCTTCGGTTGCCTGCTGCTCGCGCTCGCCATCTGCGCGTACGGCATCGTCGCATCGATATACGGGGTGCGCAGCGGGCGCACCGAGTTCTCAGAGTCCGGGCGCCGTTCGATCTATGCGCTGGCGGGCATCCTCACTGTCGCCTTCGCCGTGCTGGAGGTCGCCTTCCTGCGCAACGACTTCACGTTCAACACGGTCGCCGACACCTCCAGCCGCACCACTCCGACCTTCTACCGCGCAGCCGCCGTGTGGTCCTCGCAAGAAGGCTCGCTGCTGCTGTGGGCGTGGCTGCTGTCGCTGTGGTCGAGCCTCGCGCTGTTCTTGACGCGCAAGCGGATGCGCGACATCGCCTCGTACGCGACAGCGATCCTGCTCGGCTTCGGCGGTTTCTTCATCTCGCTGATGATCTTCTACGCCAATCCCTTCGCGACCACCCATCCGGCGCCGGCTGAAGGCGTGGGGCTCGATCCGCTGTTGCGCTTCCCCACGATGATGATCCACCCGCCGATGCTCTACTCGGGCTACACGCTGTGCACGATCCCGCTTGCCTTCGGGATGGGCGCGCTGTTGGCGCGGAGGGTCGATGCCGATTGGATCAAAGCGATCCGGCGCTTCGCCTTCGCCGCCTGGCTGTTCCTCGGAGTCGGCATCCTGCTCGGCGCGCGCTGGTCCTACTCGGAGCTCGGCTGGGGCGGCTACTGGGGTTGGGACGCCGTGGAGAACGCCTCGCTGATGCCGTGGCTGACGGGCACGGCCTTCTTGCACTCGCTGATGATCCAGGAGAAACGGGGGATGCTGAAGGTCTGGAACGTCTCGCTCGTGCTGGCCACGGGCACGCTCGCGATCATGGGCACCTTCCTGGTGCGAAGCGGCGTGCTCAACTCGATCCACGCCTTCGGCGGTGCCACCCTCGGGGTGCCGTTCGTGTGTCTGATCGCGGTCCTGATCGCCGGCTCCATCTACCTGGTGGTCTCGCGGCGCGACATGCTGCGCACCGAGCACCGGCTCGATTCGCTGCTCTCGCGCGAGTCGATCTTCCTCGCCAACAACCTCGTGCTGGTGGGGCTGTGCTTCGTGATCTTCTGGGGCACGTACTTCCCGCTCATCTCCGAGGCGTTGACCGGGCAGGAAGCATCGGTGGGGCCGCCGTGGTTCGATCGCTACACCGTGCCGCTGGCACTCGTGCTCGTGCTGCTCAGCGGCATCGGGCCCGTGATCGCTTGGCGCCGGGCGACCCTCGCCAACGCCAGGCGCAACTTCCTCGTGCCGCTCCTCACGGCTTTGGTGACGCTCGTGGCGTTGCTGGGCGCCGGGATCGCCGACAAGCCCCTGGCGATCGCGATGTTCTGCTGCGCGGCCTTTGTCTTCGGCTCGATCGGACAGGAGTTCTTCCGCGGCGTGCGCGCACGCCGCACGATGGCGGGGGAGGCACTGCCGCGGGCGTTCACAGCGCTCGTGCGCCGCAACCGCAGGCGCTACGGCGGCTACATCGTCCACCTCGGAATTGCTGTCCTGTTCATCGGCGTTGCCGCGTCCTCGTCCTTCCAGCACGCCTCCGAGCTGGGGCTCTCGCCGGGCCAGTCCACCCGCGTGGGCTCCTACACCGTCCGCTACGTGCGCCCGACGGCCACGATCACGCCCAAGTACGACGAGGCCCACACCGGCTCCACGCTCAGCCTCGGCGCGCTGCTCGACGTGAGCAAGGGCGGCCATCACGTCGCCATGCTGAACCCGAGCGAGGGCTACTACGCCTCCCAGGAAGCGAGCCAGGGCACGGTCGGCAGCCTGATCGGCGGCCAGCCCGTCAGCCACGTGGCCATGAACGCGGGCATCACGCGGGATGTCTGGAGCGCCGTCGAGCCCGACATCGAAGCGCCGGCGCTACAGCGGATCGTGAAGGTGGGCAACAGCACACTGTCTCCCGAAGAGGCGCTGGTGGCGATCGGCTATCTGGCGCGGGAGTACCTCAAGCACCCACCGCAAGCGCAGTTCCATTTCATCGTCTCACCGCTCGTGATGTGGATCTGGATCGGTGGTCTGATCGTCTTCGGCGGGGGCCTGATCGCGATCTGGCCGGCGCCGAGCGTTGTCCGTCGTCGTGTGGCGGCTCGTGCACGCGCGCGGTCCGTGCGGGGGCTCGCACGCGCCTGAGGCGCCAACCGCGAACCCTGAAGGCGTGAGCTACCTCATCGCATTCCTGATCCTGGCGCTGCTCGCGGCTGTCGTGTTCGTCATCAGCGCTCCGTTGCGCTCGGCCGGGCGCGGTGGGGCGCGGACCGGGCTGGACGGGCCCGGGGGAGGGGCTTCGCAGCTGGCGGGCGTCATCGAGCACGATGAGCTCGAGGCTGCGCGCGAGGCTAAGTACCGCGAGATCCGTGACGCCGAGCTCGACTTCCGTACCGGCAAGCTTTCACAGGAGGACTATGCGGCGATCGATTCGCAGCTGCGCGCTGAGGCGCTGGAGATCCTCGACCGCCTGCCGGATGATCCCGGCGATGAGACCGAGAGCCTGGGTAGTAGCTAGGACTTCAGCAGGATGATCGCGTTCACGAAGAACAGCACCGCGAAGAAGATCGTCCAGCGATTGAGGTTGCGCTCGACCATCGACCCGCCGCCGAGCGGGCCCGCGCCACTGCCGACGCCGAACGCGCCTGAGAGGCCGGCGTCCTTGCCCGAGTGCATGAGCACCAGGAAGATGACGATCACCGCGATGATCACCTGTATGACCGAGAGGATGGTTACCACGAGGAGCAACCTTAGCGACCGCAGTCACGCTTGGGTAGGGGTGTCAGCCGCCGGAGTTTGTGCTTTAAGTGACGATCCTCCCTGTCCGTCGAGGCGCAGGAGTAGGGAATATGGTCACGAAGAGACGCCTCAGAGCGTGCGGTCGACCGCGCCCGGTGTTCCGCCTTCACTGGCGCTAGCGTGAGCCGACCTGCAACATCCACGACCATGGAGCGATCCACGATTTGTCAGTCTGATTACGAATCCTTTACGGATTCGTGCTTGCCTGCCGATATGAATCCCGGTGGGCGTACCCCGCGAGTGTGGGTCTGCCGCACCACCCACGATCATGGGACCCCGAGAATGAGCCACTTCAGAGCATGCCGCCGGTAATCCTCGCCCGTCGTCGGGCGCTGCGTGCGTTGCTCTCCGCCCTGGCAGGCGGTGGGCTGACCGCTGCCGGCCTCGGCGCCGCACCCGCGCTGGCCGCGGCCGAAACCCCCACCACCCCCACGGAAACCTCGACGACTCCAGCTGCGAGCGCTGAAGCGCCGGCTGCGGGCACGCCGCAGGCGACGACACCGGCCGCGACCACGACGACGCCCACACCCGCCACGCCTCCGACGACGACCTCGACCACCGCCCCCGCACCGCCCCCGTCGGAAGCGCCTGTGGTCGTCCTGCAGCGCCGCCAGAAGGCGACACGGGCAGCGCCGGTGCCTAAGAGTGTCACGCCGACAACTGCCGCGACAAACGAAGCGGCCGCCAAGGCCAACAAGGCGACGGGCCCCAACAACGTGGCGGCATCGCCCCAGTCGGTCGCCCAGGCCGGCGCACTCGCTGCCATCCTCGCCTCCTCCAACGCCTCCGCCCAGGCCCTGGGGTTCTACCGGATTCCCGTGTTCCTGCTGCCGATCTACAAGGCTGCGGCGGTCCAGTACGGGGTGCCGTGGCAGATCCTCGCGGCGATCAACGAAATCGAGACCAACTACGGCACCGACCTGTCGTTGTCGAGTGCCGGTGCCGAGGGGTGGATGCAGTTCATGCCCGCCACCTGGCTGCAGTACGGGGTGGACGCGCTCGACGCAGGCTACGCCGACCCCTACAACCCCGTCGATGCGATCTTCGCCGCCGCCCGTTACCTCCGTGCGGCCGGCGCCGCCACCAACCTTCGGGGCGCGATCCTCGCCTACAACCACTCCGAAGAATATGCCGACTCGGTCATGCTCCGAGCCAAGCTCATCTCGACCTACCCCAAGGCCGTGATCGCCACGCTGACGGGCCTGATCGACGGTCGTTTGCCGGTCAGCGGCAAGCACGTCGCCTGGACGGCCGTGCCCACCGCCGCGAGCACATCGCCCTCCAACGCAACCGCCGGTGCGGCAGCCGTTCCCGCAGCCGGCTCGACGGCCAGCGCTGCCTCCGCCTCCGCGCCACTGTCGCCGGCCGCGGCCGCGGCGGCCGCCAGCTCCAAGCCCGTCAAGGCGGCGCCGCTGCAGCTGGTGGATCTGACGAGCTCACCAAACGCCTCGGTGGTGGCGGTGCAGGACGGCCGCATCGTCCAGATCGGCGACTCGCACGAGCTTGGCAAGTACATCGTTCTCAGCGACGTCTACGGCGACCTGTTCACCTACGCCGGCCTGGGCAGCATCGCCCCGACCTACACCCCCGGGATCACCCCGCGTAAGGCGGTGAAGTCGCCGGTGGTGGAAGCCGCCAGCACGCACGACCCCACGCCCTCGCTGCCGGCTACGGCGGGCAGCCAGTCACCGCTCACGCTGCACGTCAAGGTCCCGACCAAGCCCGCCAAGCCGGCGAGCCCGACCAGTGGGCAGGCTTCGGTCCCGGCCGCCAGCGGCGAAGACGTCCCAGCTGGGATGGGCAAAGCTCGACTGTTCGCCCACCCTGGCAATCCCGACGCCCGCGCAGCGGCCGCCGCCAGCGTCGCCCGCAAGCTGCGCGTGACCCGCGCCGGAGAGCACGTGCCGCTGCGCCGCGGCTCGGTGGTCACCAGCGGCACGGTCCTGGGACGCGTGCAGGTTCCGGCCGGGGACACCGCCGGGCACCTGCGCTTCGCGATCAGGCCGTCAGGGGACACGAGCACGATCGAACCGGGCCCGATCCTCGCCAACTGGGCGCAGTTGCAGGCAGCGCTACACCCGCAGGGCGCCACGGCTCCCGACGCGCTGCTCGGCGCGACCGCGAGCGATGTGTTCCTGCTGTCCAGGAGCCAGCTTCAGCGCGCGGTGCTCTCAGACCCCGGCATCACGATCTACAAGTGCGGACGCGAGGACATCACAGCTGGACTCGTGGACAAGCGGGTCCTGGCGGTGCTCGCGTTCCTCTCGCGCAGCGGTCTGAAGCCCACAGTGAGCGCGCTTCGCTGTGGCCAGCCGCGTGAAACGGCCAACGGAGCGGAGTCACTGCAGGCACAGGGCGACGCCGTGGAGATCTCGGCCATCAACGGCACCGCGATCGCCGGACACCAGGGTCCGGGCACGATCACCGACCTGACGATCCGCACGCTGCTCACGCTCCCCAAAGGCTTCGTGCCCCACGAAATCGTCAGCCTGATGCGCTATCCGGGTGTGGACAGCACCCACGCTGTCTCGAGCTCGTGGAACCACATCGCACTCGAGTTCCACGCTGCACAGGCGACGAGGGCGCTACGCACCAGCGCCCTCGGCACGACGGCACACTCGGCCAAGGCCGGGCGTGCAGCGCCGTCGCCGATCGTGACGACCACCGCGCTGAGCGTGGAGGAGTGGAACCAGCTGATCACCCGCGTGGGCGGCCTGCAGGCCCCCAAGGTTGCGACCAAGCCCACCTCGGCCGCGATTCCCGACCCCAAGCACCCCAAGGGCTGAACACCTCACACATCCGGGGCCGCGTAGTGCGCGACCCCGGAGTGCAGGTTGAACGGCTCAGCCGGCGCTTGGCGGCGCGCCGGTCCGTCCCGGCTGTGCCCGGAAGGCGCCGCGCAGGGCGGCGGAGCACTTCGTCTGCGCCGCTTTGAAGGGGGCGCTCGCGGGGTTCAGGCCGGATGTGTTGAAGATCGGGCCTTTGCCCGAGGTGTTAGGCGTGGGCAGCTTGACTCCCTTTTCGCGCATGCAGGCCGCGAATTTGGTCAAGGCCTGCGTGAAAGCGGGAGATTTGAAGCGCTGTGTGCCGGCGGCGCCCGGAGCGATGCGCCCACCTGCGAAGCCGCCGCACTTCTTCACGGCCGCTTCGTACTGAGCGCGTGTTACGCCCTTGGGCAGCTGCGGTCCACCGCCTGCGGCGCCGCCGAGGAAACCGCCGCCGCCTGCCTGGCCTGGAGTCCGTTTCGGCAGCGTGATGCCATTTTTGGCGAGGCATTCACGTAGCGCGGTGAAACGTTTGCGTCCAGCCGGCTGGCCTGTGCCCGAGGTGGAGCTCGTCGCGCTCGCGTTCGTGCTCGCAGTGGAGGAGGAGCCAGACGAGCCACCGCAGGCGGCGAGCAGGAGGCAGGCGAGAAGAGCGAGTAGCGCGGCCAATGGGACAGATCTGCGTTTGCTGCGGGTGATTCGAGACATGAAGCTCCTTGTCGATGATCGTGTCTGGCGGGAACGCCATGCCTGGGCTGGGCTCCGCCGGGTGAATTGTGCAATTTGGGGCTAAGTTCAGGCTAAGAACCTCTTAGCTCGCGTGCTCCCTCAGCCGCTTCCGAACAGGCTGGGCGCCGCGCCGCTCGACCCCGAGCCGGATCCCCCCGCGCCACCGCTCGCCGCGCCGGCGCCGGAGCGGCCGAACAGCCCGGCCAGTCCACCGCCCGCGCTCGAGCCCACGCTGATCGCTTCGGCGTTGAGTGTGCCGTTCGCGGCCGTGCTTCCGACGATCGTGACCGTTTCGCCGGGATGGATGCCCTTGGGCTCGGATTTGACCGTCTTGGTGACGCTGGTCGCCTGGGAGGTGCTCACCTTGACGGTGTTGCCTTCGGCATTTGTCACATACAGGGTGCTGCCATCGAGGTAGGCGACGGTGCCGGCGGTTGGCCGGGTGAGACCGCCGGCACCTGCGCCTGCTCCCCCCGATGATCCTGTACTCGCGCCTGCGCCGGCGGCGCTGCGCAGCGCAGCGAACCTCGACGCGAGACCGGCGCCCGCGGCGGTGCCCGTCGAGCTGGAGGAGGTTTCACCCTTCTCGACGAGCACGCCGCCAATGAACCCGCAGGCGATCAGCAGCGCCCCCGCAAGCGCCAGCGGCAGCGGGCTCAGCAGACGCCGGCGGGGCCGGCGGGGCAGCGGCGCGTCGTCGAAGGGCGTCTGCTCGGGTGGCATGGGGGGCTCCTGATGGGGGTAGGTTGGATCACTCAAAGCGCAGCGCCTCGATTGGTCTGAGGTGGGCGGCGCGCGCGGCCGGGTAGGTGCCGAAGAAGAGTCCCGACGCCAACGCGCCGCCGAAGGCGAGGAAGATCGAGTAGGTGGCAATTTCAGGGTGCACACCTGCGATTTCGAACTGGCTGCCGATCACCCCGAGAGCGACTCCAGCTAGGCCTCCGAACAGTGAGACGAGCACGGCCTCGGTCAAGAACTGCGTGAGGATGTCGCTACGTCGGGCGCCGATCGCCTTACGGATGCCGATCTCGCGTGTGCGCTCGGTGACGCTGACGAGCATGATGTTCATCACGCCGATGCCGCCAACGAGCAGCGAGATCGCGGCGACCTCGCCGAGCAGCGTTGTGAACACGCTGCTCGTGGAGCTGGAGGTTTCCAGCAGCGAGCCCTGGTTGAGCACGCTGAAGCCGGGTTCGGCGGTGTTCTTGATCTTGTGGCGTTCGTCGAGGATCTGGGTGACCTCGGCTTCGGCCGCATCGAGCGAGGATTCCGACTTTGCCTGCACGGTGATCGAGTCGATCGGGCCGGTGCCCGTGAGCGAGCTCTGCACGGTGGTGATCGGCGCCATCACCACGTCGTCCTCGTTAGTGGCTCCGTTGGAGCCCTTCGAGGCGAGCACCCCGACGACTTCGTAGTTGCTGCCGTTCACCTTCATGCTCTGCCCCACCGGGCTCGCGCCGGCGAACAGTTCCTGCAGGACAGTGTGGCCAATCACGGCCACGCGCTTGTGCTTGCTCACGTCTTCGGCTGTGAACGAGCTGCCTTCGGTGACCCTGTAGCTGTGAGCGCTCAGGTAGGCGGGGGTGGTGCCGACGAACGACGAGGGTTCATAGCTCGAACTGCCTGTGACGAGCTTGACGGCCGTTGCGTTGACGACCGGCGAGGCGCTCATGACGTCGGGAGCGAGTCCCGGGCTTTGGAGCGATTCGGCGTCCTGCTTGGTCAGCGAGACGCTGCTCACGCCGCTGGCGCGGGCGCCGCCGCGGAAGCCGCCGCTGCCCTGGACCACCAGCACGTTCGTGCCGAGGCTCTGAATGCGCGACTCGACGGCCTTGGAGGAGCCGTTGCCGACGGCGATCAGCACGATCACCGACGCGACGCCGATGGTCATGCCCAGGATCGTGAGGCCCGAGCGGAGCTTGTTGGCCGTGATCCCGTTCCACGCGATCCGCACCGTCTCCGCGCC
>DATARM010000049.1:0-19993 GCA_036264155.1 Solirubrobacteraceae bacterium | reverse complement strand
CATTGCCACGTTGCCCGTGTAGACGAGCAGGTCGGCCCATGAGATCTTGCGGCCATACTTCTGCTTGATCGGCCACAAGAGGCGCCGGGCCTTGTCGAGGCTGGCGTTGTCGGGCCAGCTGTTGAGCGGGGCGAAGCGCTGCGCGCCCTGGCCGCCGCCACCGCGGCCGTCGGCGATGCGGTAGGTGCCGGCGGCGTGCCAGCTCATGCGGATGAAGAGGGGTCCGTAGTTGCCGTAGTCGGCCGGCCACCAGTCCTGCGAGGTGCTCATCAGCTCGATCAGGTCGGCCTTCAGCGCGTCGAGGTCGAGGGTGGCGAACTCCTTGGCGTAGTCGAAGCCGTCGCCCATCGGGTCCGACAGGGGAGAGTGCCGGTGCAGCACGCTCAGGTCGAGCTGGTTGGGCCACCAGTCGTGGTTGGTCCTCGGACGGGGCACATCGGGAGTTGGGCTCGGGATCGCCGGGTTCTCGCTCTCGCTGACACTCTCAGTCATGTGGCTCCTGTCCTTATCTGGTCAAAACTGGTCGGTTTTCTCGTCGCAGGGGACCGGCGCCCTCGGCGAGCAACGAGGGTACTGATGCAAGCACGATCGAGGCGTAACCCCGGACTATCGCGGTGTCAAACCACACCCGACCCGATTCGAGCGTGAGGGTGGCTCAGTCCGTGAGCTTCAGGAGGCGGCCGTGGGCCTCCGCCGCCCGGGCGAGCCCGCTGTCAAGGGTAATCAGGGGAGCGTCGAGTCGCTGCGCGAGCGCCAGGTATGCGGCGTCATAGACGGTCAATCGGGTGCGCATGCTCCAGATCTCCTCCATCAGCTCGATCACCGGGTAGGTGATGGTTCGCAGTTCGCTCAGCGCCGTCTGCGACTCAAGGGCGCGCATTTCGTCCATCTCGAGACGGAGTGAGCGACGGCGCAGCACCGAGAGAACCTCCACGTGGAAATGCTCGGGAACGTGCAACTCGTTGTGGGTTGAGAGTGCGGCCCGAGTCGAGGCCGAGCGCGGCCCGGCCGTCAGCAGCTCGACAACGGCGCTGGCGTCGGCGACGATCAAACGGGAGTGCGAGCCCGCTCTGCCGCAAGCGCCTCCACAGAGGAGATCTCGCTCTCGACCCGCTTCCACGTCTCGCTTCTGGCGAGCCATTCCTGCATCGTCGGCCTGACCGCGAGCGCACGCAGCTCGGCGAGCAGGTAATCGGACAGCGTCATTCCGCTCTTCGCAGCGCGCACCTTCAGGTCTCGGTGCAGCTCCTCTGGGACATTGCGGATCTGGATCATGGAGGGCATGTGATATTGATGGTAGCATGTGAACGACATGTGAATCTCTCTTCGATGGTTTGACGCTTACTCCGACGAGCGGGTCATCGATGGGACGCCCCACGTCGCTTCAGGAGAGAGCAGCTGCGCCGTCATAGACTCCATCCATGCGCCGTCGCGTCACCTTCTCGCGCAACCTGACGCTGTCGCTGTCGCGGACCTGTCAGTGCTACTGCAAGTACTGCTCCTTCGCCACCCACCAGGCTCATCT
Organism: Solirubrobacteraceae bacterium; assembly: GCA_036264155.1. Classification (GTDB taxonomy): domain Bacteria; phylum Actinomycetota; class Thermoleophilia; order Solirubrobacterales; family Solirubrobacteraceae; genus Palsa-744. Next base: position 18,468 of record DATARM010000049.1, on the reverse strand, counting down.
CCACTCCCCCGAGGAGGTCATCGAGATCCTCGACGGCGCCGCCAAGCGCCAGGTCAAGGAGCTGCTGGTGCTCACCGGCGAGAAACCCGAGGTCAACCCAGCGGTGGCCGCAAAACTGGCCGAGCACGGCCACCATGACTTCACCGCCTACGTGATCTGGGTCTGCGAGCGTGCGCTCGAGCGGGGCCTGCTGCCGCACACCAACCTGGGGGTGCTCTCCCGCGCTGAGCTCGCACGCCTGCGTGAGGTCACGGCCTCCCAAGGTTTGATGCTCGAGTCGGTCTCAGAGCGGCTGATGGAGACCGTCCACGCGGGGTCGCCCACCAAGCACCCCGTCCGGCGCCTGGAGACGATCAGAGCCGCGGGGGAGCTGCAGATCCCCTTCACCAGCGGCATCCTCGTCGGCATCGGCGAGAGTGAGGAAGAGCGCTTCGAATCGCTCGAAGCCATCGCCGAGCTGCACGCCCAGCACGGCCACATCCAGGAGGTGATCCTCCAGAACTTCGTGCCTCACCAGCGCTACTACGGCCAGGAGCCCGCCCAGATAGCCGACGAGGCCGCCCGCGAGTACTGGCGTACGGGGGTGGCCGATCATCGGCCCGAGCTGCCCCTGCCCGACTGGGCATGCCCGGTGAACATCGAGGACATGAAGCGCCTGATCGCCGAGGCGCGCAGGCTGATGCCAGAGGTCGGCATCCAGATCCCGCCCAACCTCGCCGACTGGTGGGGCGAGCTCGTCGCCGCCGGAGCCACCGACCTCGGTGGACTGTCGGCCAATGGCGATCACATCTCGCCCGAGCACCCGTTTCCCTCCCCGCATCAGGTGCGCAAGGCTCTGCAGGCCGACGGCGTGGCCCTCACCGAGCGCCTGTGCGCCTACCCCGGCTACATCGACCCCGAATGGATCGATCCGGCGGTCATGGACACGATCAAGGTCAAGTACTGGTCCTTCATCCCCAGGCGTGGCTCGGGCCGCACCGAGCCGCCTCTGCCGCTGCGCCCCGATCTGGTGGCCGGCGCGATCGTCAAGGGTCGCGACGGGCTGGCGCTGAGCGCCGATGAGCTCACCGCCATGTTCGCCGAGACCCGTCCCGAGACCATCGAGGAGATGCGCCAGGCGGCCGACGAGCTGCGTGCAGAGCTCGCGGGGGAGACGGTTACTTTCGTCGTCAACCGCAACATCAACGTCTCCAACGTGTGCACCGTCGGCTGCGCCTTCTGCGGCTTCGGTCAAGGCAAGCGCTCGCCTGACGCCTACGAGCACGACGAGGCCGAGTTCGTCAGGCGCATTCACGAAGCCATCGACTACGGCGCCACCGAGCTGTGCATCCAGTCGGGCATCCACCCCGACTGGTCATTGGATGACTACCTGGGCTGGCTGCGCCTGGCCAAGCGCACCGCCGCCGCGGCGGGGAGCGAGTTGCACCTGCACGCCTACAGCCCGATGGAGATCGCGCACATGTGCGACATCTCCAGTCTGCCTCCCAGCGAGGTCTTCGCGCGTCTGCGCGACGCCGGCCTCGGCTCCACGCCCGGCACCGCCGCCGAGGTGCTCCACGACGGCGTGCGCGAGCGCATCTCGCCCAACAAGCTGCCTGTGGCTCGCTGGGTGGAGATCATCGAAGCCTCCCACCAGGCAGGCCTGCGCTCGACCTCCACGGTCATGTTCGGCCACATCGAGGAGCCGTGGGAGCTCGCCGAGCACATGCGCGTGATCCGCGAGCTGCAGGAACGCACCGGTGGGATCACCGAGTTCGTGCCCCTCTCCTTCATCCCCTTCCAGACACTGCTCGGGCGCACCCACGGGGTGGAGGAGATCTCGCGCGAGGAGAACCTAAAGCACACCGCCGTCTTTCGCCTCGCGCTCGGGCGCACCATTGGAAGCCTGCAGGCCAGCTGGGTCAAGATGGGCATCGAGGCTGCCACCGAGGCGCTGCGCTGGGGAGTCAACGACCTCGGCGGCACGCTCATGGAGGAGTCGATCAGCCGCCTCGCCGGCTCCTATCACGGCACCAAGCTCGACCCCGAGGAGCTGGTGAGCGCGGCGCACGACGCCGGGCGCCCAGCAGCCGAGCGCAGCACCCTGTATGAGATCCGCCGGCGCTACCCGCTGGGTGCAGGCGCCGACGAGGTCTACGCCGCCGCATAGCGCCTCGCGCGCACCTCAGCTGCTCGCGAACTGGCCGTGGAAGCCAAAGGGGATGTGGTGGGGCACCTCGGCTCGTGCCAGCTCGCTCAGGTCACCCGCATCGAGCACCAGCAGGAACGACGTCTCGCTCGCTGCGTCCAGCACCACCGACAGCAGCGCCCCGTCGTCCTCGCCCTCGGCACCCCCTCGTGCCACGAACACCGGCTCACCGGGGTAGCACTCGGGCGCCGACCATGACAGCGACGACCCGTCCGTCGTGTCGATCTTCACGATCCGCTCGAGCCACCCTCCCGTCCCGGCGCTCGTTCCCCACACGTAGCGGTAGGGACGCTCGTTGCAGCGGCCGTAGTTGATCCGGGGCAGCTCTATGTCCTGATCGCTCAGGCGCTCGCGGCTGACCGAACGGTCGGCCAGGCGCAGGCGAAAGCGCGTGAGCTCGGCCGCCGCAATCGGCTTGCCGGCGAGGATGTGATCGAGGTACAGGTCCTGCACGATGCCCGCGTCGGGAAAGGCGCACAGGTCGACCACCACCTCGCCGCCGTCCTCATATGCGTTGACGTGGTGAAAGGCGAAGCATGCATCGCTCTCGAAGCCCGCGGCAATACCGCCGCTGGCGCGGTCGATCAGCGTGAAGCGCGTGCCCAGCTCCGGCTTCCAGGTGTAGTTCTCGATGTAGGGGCGCCCCGCCAGTGCCAGCGCCAGCGGGTTGACCACCAGCGGGAACTCCGCCAGCACGATCCAGCGCTCCGTGAGCCCGAACGAGTGCATGTAGGCAGGCTCCTTGACCGGCAGCGAGGCCGTCACCCGGGGCTTGCTCGCCGTCGGATCGACGGCAAAGAATCGGTAGCTGCTGCGTGCACCGAGCTTGGCCGCGTAGTTGATCATCCCACCGCTCGCTCGATCGAGATGTGGGTGCGCGGTCGAGAGCTGGCCGGGGACCGTGTAGGGCCTGACTCCCGCCGCCTGCAGCGTCTCCGGGTCGAACTGCACCGGCAGCGGGGTCTCGGTCATCGCGATGAAGCGCTCGCCCAGTCGCGTGATGTTGACGTTGGCGTTGTCGGGAAGCACGGCGCCTGGCGAGAACAGCGTCTGCACGCGCTTGAACAGCGAGCGGCACGGGTCGGTGGCGAACTCGCCGTAGACCATCTCTCCTCGATCCCGTGCGGCCTTGTAGGAGCGGCTTTCGAGGAAGCGATTGCCGTAGGAGACGCGTCCCTGCTCGATCGTGAAGCGGTGCAGCATCGCCAGCCCGTCGAACCAGTGGCGCATACGGTGCTCCCCGACCTCGAATTTCGCCGGGCCAGTGCGCAGCAGCGAGCCGGTGAGCCAGTCGGGCAGCTCGCCGCTGACGGGCAGATCGTCGATCACCTTCTCCTCCTCGAGGGTCGAGAAGCCGATCGCCGGCAGCGTCGAGGGGGCGGTCGCGAGGGGGGTGGACATTATAATTCCTCCTGAATGGTTCGACTCGGACCATACGCACCGTACGCTAGTCTGCCCGGCGTGTCAAGTCCGCGCCTCACCGAGACCTCCTACATCGTGCTCGGCCTGCTCGAACAGGCCGAACCGGCAACTCCCTATGACCTCAAGCAGCTGGCACAGCTGAGCACCAACAGCTTCTGGTCGGTTCCGCACACACAGCTCTACACCGAGTGCGCACGTCTCGCCGCCGAGGGCCTGCTCGACGAGAGCCAGGAGCAGACGGGGCGGCGCAGACGCACCTACCGGCTGACCGTCCGCGGCAGGCAACTGCTGCACGCCTGGCGTGAGGAGCCCACGGCGGAGCTCTACGAACTACGCGACATCAGCACGCTCAAGTTGTTCTTCGGCGGCGACCCAGGCGCTCTCGCCGAGAGCCAGCTGGCCTCGCACAAGCGGCGGCTGGAGCAGTGGGAGGAGCTGCTTGCGGCGATTGCCGACGCTCCCGCTGGGCAACGGCTGGCGCTCGAGTGCGGCATCGGTCACGAGCGCGAGTTCATCCGCTTCTGGTCGCGCCTGCTGGCAGCATCCAGCTCCTAACGAAACAGGTCCTCCTCGAGTGGACGCAGCAGCGCGCCCACGCCGGGTCCGTCCTCAGGGGTCACATAACGCTCGAGCCCGTTGAGCACGATCACGGGTTCGCGAGTGTCCTTCGCGCGGGCAAGATCGGCGAGGGCGGCCGCCGCGTCGGTGACCGCTAGCCACGTCGCCTTCAGCTGCAGGCCGCGTGCATCGGGGCGCCCGCGCCAGTCGTCTAGAGGTGTCATTCCCGCGATCCCGATCGCCACGTCGACCTGGCCGTTGCGCCACGCGCGGCCGAAGCTGTCGGTGATGAGAACTCCTGGAGCGATGCCCGTCAGCTCGCGCAGCCGCCTACGAATACGCCGCGCTGAGGCGTCGGGGTCGCGTGGCAGCACGATCAGGGTGTCGGGATCGGCGGCATTGGAGGCATCCACGCCGGCGTTGGCGCACACGAACCCGTGGTGCGTGCGCGAGATGAGCACGCCGCGCTCGGCTCGCAGCAACTCGGCCGACTCATCGAGCACGACCTGCACGGCCCGCGGGTCCTTCTCCAGCTCGGAGCCCAGCTCGCGCGCCCGCTCGCCTGGGATGACATCGGCGAGCGCCACCACCGCCCCCTCGGCCTTGGAGACGACCTTTTGGGCGATCGCCAGCACCTGTCCCTCGCACAGGCTCGCACCCAGCGGCGTTTCAAGGATCAGGGTGGCCAGGTCTTCGCCCGCGAGCAGCTCGGGTAGCGGGCCCAGTCCATGGGCGCTCAGGTCTCCCATGCTCGCTGCTCTCAGCTGCCGGCGAACTGGGACAGGAGCTCACCGCGCGCGGGTGCTCCGAGCACGGTGCGTGTACGCGCGGCGCGCGGGTGTGGTCCGCCGAGCCGCTCACGCAGCACGGCAAGGTCGGCGCCCGTGTCGATGTCGAGCAGCAGCGACGGCGGGCGTTCCAGCCGGCAGGGCGCTCCGCAGGCCCGCGCGAGCGTGCGGTGGCGCTCGCAGCTGTCCGGTCCAAATGCCGGCTCGATCACATCGGGGGGGCTCAGCAGTAGGCCATTGGTGCCAGTCCCGTGCCTGTCGGGCACGATTACGACCTCGGAAGTGCTCGTCTGGGTGGCGATCAGCGCATCGAGCTCGGCAGGGTCGAGCGCGGGACAGTCGCCCGGAACGCACAGGACTCGCTCGAAACCCTCCAGCAGCGCGCGAGCAATACCCAGCGAGGCAGCAGCCGACTGGCCCGCCTCGGTGTTGTCGTCGACCACGATCGCCCTCATCTCGCGCGCAGCCGCGGCAACAGAGCTCTCGCGTGTGACCACGATCACCCGCTCGATCGCCTCGACCTGACCCAACGCGAAGAGCACGTCTGCGACCATCGCCTGGGCGAGGCGCAGACGCAGCGTTTCGGTCACGCTCAAGCCAAGACGCTGCTTGGCCTGGGCGAAATGCTTGACGGGCAGGATCGCGGCTGTGCGCATCGCCCGTAGACGATAGTGACGCGGCGATCTACCAGCCCAGCAGCATCAAGCCGACCGTCACGCCCGGTCCGATCGTGATCATCAGCCCATGCTCGCCAGGCTTCGGCCGGCGGCGCGCGATCGTCTCCTCGAGCACGTAGAGGATGGAAGGAGTGCCGACGTTGCCGTGCTCCCTGAGCGCATCCCAGCTGACGGCCACCTCCGAGTCCGGCAGCTCGAGCGCCTCCTGGACGTTCTCGATGATGCGCCTGCCACCGGGGTGCACGAGCCAATGATCGATGTCCGAGCCACGCAGGTGCCGGTGGCGCAGGAACCCGTCCACGAGCGCCCGCAGCTCCGCCCCGGCGATGTCTGGGAGCTCGCGGGCAAGGTGCAAGTGGCTGTCCTCTGTGCTCGCGTGCAGGCTCACCGCATCCAGTGTCCCCGCGACCTGATGTACCTGCGAGGCGACGATGGTGGGTCCCGGGGCATCGGGGTTCGCCGCCAGCAGGGCAGCGGCGCAGCCGTCGCCGAAGAGCGCCGCACCGACGACCTTGGCCTTGGGATCCTCGGGCTTCGAGCGCGTCAGCAGACCGCTCATGCTCTCCGCAGCCACTACCAGGGCGTGCTTGCCGGGGTGCTCGCGCAGGGCCCCCGACGCCAGGCGCATGAGCGGCACCGCGCTTGCGCAACCCACGCCTGACAGGTGGTACTTGTCTGTGGCGGGGTCCATCTCGTAGTGCTCGATGAGCCGGTGCGCCAGGGTGGGGCAGCCGAGGGAGTACAGGCTGGAGCTGACGATCGTGCCGATGTCGGCAGGGTCGACGCCCAGTGCGTCGATGGCGTGGGTGGCGTGATGCAGGAGCGAGTGCTCGACCTGAGTCGTGCGCCCCTGCAATGACTGGGCCAGAAACTCATCGTCGAGCTCGAGGTGGCGTCGTTGCACCCCGCATCGCTCGAAGATGCCCTCGGCGAACTCGTTGCCCTCGAGACCGAGGCGCTGCAGCACCTGTGGCTGGGAGTAGACGGTCTCCGAGTCCGATGTCGAGAGGGCGGCGATCGTCGCTCCCCGAAGGTGTGCGGTGCGAAGCGGGCTCGTGGCCGGGCGAGTGAGTAGAGGTCCCCGGCTGCTGTCCTTCAGGCTCCGCTGCACGGTCGACGCTCCTTGGTTGCTGTAGTCCCGACATCTCCTCAGCCGATGGAGATACAACGACCATAGGGGCGCGGACGGATGCTTCACGGCATAGTTTAATGTTCTTACTCACTTCTTCGCGCTTGGTTGCGGTCATCTGGTGAGATTTTCGGGACGGGGCGAGTACCAGGCGCTTGCTGTGCAACCTGGGTCCACTTTCAAGATACGAGAGGCCATGCCACAGATCGAAGTCATAGGAGCGGGCCTCCCGCGGACGGGCACGCTCACTCAGAAGCTCGCCCTGGAGCAACTTGGATTTGCCCCGTGCTACCACTGGGTAAACCTGATCGCCGATCTTGACGAGGTCGAGTTGTGGGATCGCGCGATGAGCGGCGACGCGCAGTGGGGCGAGATCTTCAAAGACTCACCAGCGACGGTCGACTGGCCCGGCGGGTACTTCTACAGCGAGCTCGCCGAGGCCTACCCGCAGGCCAAGGTGCTGCTCAGCGTGCGCGATCCGCAGTCATGGGAGCGGAGCTTCAGGGACACCATCTGGACGATGTCTCACGGGAGCACGCTGATGCCCCTGCTGGCGCGAGCACGCGCCGAGGTGGATCCTCGCTGGCGGCGCTACCTGGCGCTCGTCGATCGCATGTTCTGGGGACCCGAGGGCACGTTCGCCGCCGGTCATGCCGAGCCGGAGATGATGATCGAGCAGATGCTGCGCCACACCGAGGAGGTCAAGCGCGCCATCCCGGCCGAGCGTCTACTCGTGTGGGACGTGTCCGAAGGGTGGGAGCCGCTATGCGAGTTCCTCGAGGTCGAGGTGCCCGACGGTCCCCTGCCGCACGCAAACGATCGCGACACGTTCGTGCAGCGAGTGATCGGTGGCGCCCTGGACTCACTCGAGGCCTGGCGCTCGATCAACACCCAGCTCGTCGGCTGAGCGCTATCCGCTGAGCGCCGCTGCGAAGGAGAGCGTCTCCTCGGCAAGGCGCGCCCGCTCTGAGGCGTCGTCCATACGCGTGTTCGTCTGCAGCGTGGGAACTTCCGTCACCGCTTCATCGGCCACCATCCCGTCGAGTAGCTCGCCGTAGAAGTCGGCCACGCCATGTGCGCTCAAATCGAGCGCGGCGAACGCCATGAACTGCGCCGTGGGCCCCTTCAGCACCTCGCCATCCACGATTGGGCTGACAGCTACCACCGGCGCGGCGGCCGAAATCAGGGCCTCGCGTATGCCGGGCACCGCCAGGATCGGCCCGATCGATGCAAGCGGGTTGGACGGTCCAATCACGATCGCCCTCGCGCCCTCGATCGCCGCCAGCGCCTCCTTGCTCGGCGCGGCCTGCTCGGCACCGCGGAACTCCAGTCCCTCGACCAGGCCGGTTGCACGCTCGCGGATCATGAACTCCTGGAAGCCCAACCAGCCTGCGCCGGCGGTGCGGATCCAGGTGCGCACCGGGTCATCGCTCATGGGCAGCACGCGCGCGCTCACTCCGAGCGCCTCATTCAGGCGGGCCAGCGCGGCGGTGGGCGAGAGCCCGTCGACGAGCATGCGGGCGCGCTCCATGCACCACGCGAGATCGCGGTCGCCGAGGTTGAACCAGACCTCGACCCCCAGCTCGCGCAGGGCGTCCATCACGGCGAAGCTGTCATCTCGCATGCCCCACCCGCGATCGTCGATCGCATCGGCCAGCCAGAAGGACACGAGGTCCGGGTCGGGGGAGACGTGCGCGCCATAGATCTCGATGTCATCGCCGGTGTTGGCGATCACTGCAAGGCTCTCGCCGCCCACGGCGTCGAGCATCCCGCGCGCGAGCTTCGCACCGCCTGTGCCGCCCGAGAGCAGGACGACCTCTGCGGGGCTCACCCCCACAGATGCTCCTCCAGGCCCGTGAGACGGATGCCCGCGTGGGTCTTGTAGCGGCTGTTGACCGAGATCAACAGTGCGGTCAGCGCCTCGGTCGTGCGCGAGTTCTCCAAGCGTCCGCAGTCCACGCAGCGCAGGCCCTCGATTCGCTCGATCAGGGCTGCCGCCTCGCGCTTGTCATCGCGCTCATCGCCACACACGAGCACATCCTGCTCGAGCGCGTGCTCGAAGTCGCTCAGCGAGGCGGCGCTGACGGTGTGAAGCGCCGAGACCACGCGCACCCCGTCAGGAACCATCTCGAGCGTCTGCTGCGCAGCTGAGCCCTGCCACACGCCCAGCATCCGAGTCGCCTTGCCGCTGACCGCAGCCGCCAGGGGGACCGTCGCGTCGATCAGCAGCTGCCCGGCCGATAGCGCGCCCTTGAGGTTGGTCAGGGTCTCGGACTGGTTGCGGAAGGGGACGCTGAGGATGACCGTGGCTGCGGCCTGCGCGGCGCCCGCGTTGTCGTGAGCGGAGAACGAGCCGGCAGGGATCAGCGCGGCGGCGCGCTCAGCTGTCTCCCGTGCGCGGTCGGCGTCACGCGAGCCGATCGCGATCGGCACTCCGGTACTGGCAAGGCGGACGGCGAGGGCGAAGCCGAGGGCGCCGGAGGCGCCGATCACTGCTACTGGATCTGGCGTGGAGGGGGTCACGGCGGCCGAGTATAGGCTTCAGGGGATGAGGCTCGACCGCAGCACCCACACGTGAGCGCAGCCCCGACAGGGCTCCCGGAGCGGGTGGGCATCCGCGAGGTCGGTCCTCGCGACGGCTTCCAGAACGAGCCCGAGGTGATCCCCACAGAGCGCAAGATCGAGCTAGTGGACGCCCTCGCGCGCACCGGCCTGCGCCGCCTGGAGGTCACGAGCTTCGTGCGCGCCGATGTGATCCCCCAGCTCGCCGACGCCGCCGAGGTGCTCGCTCGCGTGGACATCCCGCCCGCTGTGAGCGTGTCCGTGCTGATACCCAATGAGCGCGGCCTCGACGCGGCGCTAGAGCTGCGCGAGCGCGCGTGCCGGGCGCCCGGCACGGACGGCGGGGGCCGGGTGGAGGCCTTCGACGAGGTCAACGTCTTCATGTCGGCATCCGAGACCCACAACCGCAGGAACGTCAACCGCTCGATCGCCGAGTCGCTCGCCGGGCTGGAGGCCGTGCTGACGCGCTCGCGCGCAGCGGGGCTGCGCTGTGAGGGCGTGATCTCCACGTCCTTCGGCTGTCCCTACGAGGGCCACGTGCCACCCGAGCGGGTACTCGAGATCGCTGGGCGGCTACAGGCAGCCGGTGCGGAGGAGATCGGCTTCGGCGACACCACCGGCATGGCCAACCCCCGTCAGGTGCGCGAGTTCTTCACCGCCGCCCGGGCCCAGCTGGGAGCGGAGGTCGAGCTGACGGCTCACTTCCACAACACGCGCGGTCAGGGTCTCGCCAACGTGCTGGCCGCGCTCGAGGCCGGCGTGGAGAGCTTCGAGTCGAGCTTCGGCGAGCTCGGCGGCTGCCCGGTGCCGGCCGGCGCCACGGGGAACATCGCGACCGAGGACCTCGTGTCGATGCTGCACGAGATGGGCATTGCCACGGGCATCGATCTGCAGGCGCTGCTCGCCTGCGCCCGCCGCGCCCAGGAGATCCTCGGCCGCCCGCTCGGCAGCCACACGCTCGTGGCCGGTCCCGTGGAGTGGCAGGCTGACGCTTAGCCGGCGAGCGCGCCCTGCGCCTCGGCGGCCTCGCGTCCCGCCTCCCTGGCGGCGGCCACGCAGTACTCCTGCACCACGACCTCCATCTCGAGCGTCTGTGCGAGCGCCGGCCGCGCTGAGGCGTCGATCACGCGCTTGGCACGCCCGACGGCAACGTGGGAGTTGGCCAGCAGCTCGTCCACCAGCTGCTGGGTCACCTGATCGAGCTCGTCGGGGGCTGCCACGCGGTTGACGAGGCCGATCCGCTCGGCCTCGGCCGCATCGATCATGCGGGCGGTCATGATCAGCTCCTTGGCGCGCCCGAGGCCAACCACGGCGGGCAGGCGGGTGGAGCCACCGACGTCGGGGATGATGCCGAAGCGAACCTCTGGCAGGCCGAGCTGAGCGTCGCTGGAGGCGACCCGTAGATCGCAACCGAGCGCCACCTCGAGCGCGCCGCCGACACAGGTGCGGTGGATCTGGCAGACGACCGGCTTGGCCATCTCTTCGCAGACGTTGGCGCAGTCGAGGAAGACTTTGCGAAACGGGCGCAGCATGCCTGGAGTGCCCGCTGAGGCGGCCAGCTCGCCGAGGTCGACGCCGGCTGAGAACACCGGCCCCTCGCCCCGCAGCACCACGCAGTGCACCTCCGGGTCCGCCGCCGCCTCGCGCAACTTCTGACCCAGCTCGAGCAGCAGCTCCTGGCTCATGGCGTTGCGCTTCTCGGGGCGGTTCAGCACCACGTGGCGGACCGCTCCCCGGTCCTCTGTGAAGACTGTGCTCATGAGCTCTCTTTCGTGTAGAGGTTCGTGATGGACTTCTGTGGAGAGACTCAGCTCAGGTCCAGCACCGTGCTCGGAGCTGGGATCACGTGATCCTCCATGCCCTCCGAGGGGATGATCGCGGTGCCGATCGCGAAGAACTCGATCACGTGCGAGCCCCAGCCGTGGGACTTCTCTTCGATGTGCACGCCGACGATGCCTTCGGCCTTGGCCTCCAGCGCCTCCGCCTGCATCCGCTCCATCGCCAGCTCGCGCGCATCGTAGAGCGCCTGCGTGAAGTTCGGGAGCTCCACGTTCTTGCCCGTGTTGCCGATCGACTGGCGCCAACCCTGGTGGGCGACGTGGTAGACGCACGAGCCCATCACCATGCCGACCGGCCGGTGACCCGTCTGCAGGAGCGTCCAGAACTCCTGGCCTGAGAGATCGCTGGTGAAGGGACGTCCCGAGGGGGCGCGGTGGAGCTCTCCGCCACGGTGCTTCACAGCGGTGCCCATCGCGATGAACTCGGCCATGTTCTCGCCCCAGTCATAGCGCCCGATCGTCAAGCGCACGCCAACCACGCCGTCGGCGCCCAGCTGCTCCGCCTCCTCCTCCATGCGCGTCATCGCAAGCTCACGCGCCTCGTACATCGCCTGGGAGAGCACATCCATCTCCTGGCTCTGTTTCCACATCGCCTGCTGAAAGCCGATGTGGTAGATCGAGCTGCCGATCACCAGTCCCAGCGGCTGAAAGCCCGCCTGGCGCACCAGCAGGAACTCGTTGACGGAGAGGTCCGATGTGAACAGGCCCGAGCGGTTCTGCTGAAGCCGGGCGGTGCCCGCCTCGGGGACGCCCTCGGTGCTGGTGGGGTCATATGACACGGTGTCGTTCCTTCTTCGTTGGGAGTTGGTGGGCAGGGGCCGTCGTGCTCGTCAGTTGAGGCGCAGAACCTGGAGGGGGGTGCGCTGGGCCGGGTCGGTGGCAAGCGTGGGGTCCTCGCGGATCACCGTGCCCATTACATGGAAGGTGATTTCGAGGTCGCGCGTGTCCATCATCCCGCGCCTCACCTCGTGCGTTCGGCCGTGCTCGCCGACCTGTACGCCGATCAGCCCATTGCCGCCCAGTTGCTGCGCCTGGGCGCTGGCGAACGCCATCGCCTTCTCGCGCGCTTCATAGACGCCCTGGGTGAAGCCCATCAGCTCCTGGTTCATCCAGGAGCCGCCGACGCCACCGAACAGTCCCCCGACGGTGCTCTGCGCCATCTGCGTCTGGCCGGTGGCTGGGACGTAGTGCACGCTCGTGTGGGCGGCGATGCCCACCGGGCGCAGGCCCGCTTCACAGAGCTGCACGAACTCCTGGCCGTCGAGGTCGCACAGGACGGTCGTGCCGGGCTCGCGCATCGCCTCGGGCAGGCGCACCGCTGTGCCGATCGCAATGAACTCCAGCGCTCCCGGAGCCCAGTCGTGTGCGCCCTGATCGATCCTGACCGCGAGCACGGCATCGGCGCCGCACAGCTGAGCCTCTTCGAGCAGCCGGTTCAACGCGAGTCGCCGGCACTCGTTGTACGCATCGGAGAGGACTCTCACCTCGGTCGGGACGTTGTAGTAGGTCGGCTGCCAGCCCACTTTGAAGATCGAGGAGCCCATCACCTGCGTGATCGGCCTGCCGCCCAGGCGCGCCAGCGCGCTCCACTCGTTGACCGCGAGGTCGCTGCTGAACGCCTTCCCGGAAGCTCCCTCGCCGTAGCCGCGCATGCGCTCTGCCGCCGCCAGCGGGATGCGCCCCTGCTCGATCCTCTCCAGCGACTCCGCCGCCCGCTGGGCAGAGCGCTCGGCTGCTTCGGAGCGGGCCAGCTTGGCGACGTTATCCGCCTGCTTCTCCTCCTCGCTGCGCCGGTGAAAGAGCGGGCTCACCGCAGGAGCCCTTCGAGGGCAAGGCGATCGCGGTCGCTGATCTCGGCGCGACGCGAGACCCCGCCCACCAGCTCCCCGATCCAGTCTGACATCGCCAGCTCCGCGCGGCTGAGGGTGATCCCGCGCACCACCTTGTTGCGCGTGCAGCGCAGCGCCCCACCCTCGCGGCGGAGCTCGAACTGCTCATCGCCCAGCGCCACCTCGATCCGCGCCACCTCGCGGCGCTTGGAGCGGAAGCCCCCGACCTTGCGCCGCTCGACGCTTGCCATCCCCGGCAGCGCCTGCTCGAGACTGTTGGCGAGCGCCTCGATCGAGAGCTCGACGTCGGTGGCGTCCGCACGCAGGGCGGCCGCGGGAAGATCGAGGTCGAGGTTCTCCTCGCTTGCCATGAGTGCAGGCTAACCGGATATGGCGCCGGTCTCCACTCTCATCCGAACTTCGGTGAGGTAATAGGCTCTGGGCTCGTCCAGTCGACTGTGAAGGAGTGCAATGGCGATCGAGAAGGTGGGAGTGCTCGGTGCAGGGCTGATGGGTCACGGCATCGCCCAGGTGGCCGCCCAGGCCGGCTATCAGGTCGTGCTGCGCGAGGTCGACGAGGAGACCCTGCAGAAGGGGATCGGGCGGATCGAGAAGCAGCTCGCGCGGGCGGTGGAGAAGGGCAGGACGGACGAGACCGAGGCGGGGGAGATCCGCGCTCGCATCCAGGGCACCGTCCACTACAGCGACCTGGCCGACTGCGACCTGGTGATAGAGGCGATCACCGAGAGCCTGCCGCTGAAGCTCGAGATGTGGCGAGAGGTCGACGAGATCGCCAAGCCAGACGCGGTGTTCGCCACTAACACGTCTTCGCTGTCGGTCATCGACCAGGCGGCCGCCACGCGGCGCCCGCAGCAGTTCGTGGGCCTGCACTACTTCAACCCCGCGCAGGTGATGAGGCTGGTCGAGGTGGTGCGCTGCGTGACCACCTCCGAGCAGGCGTTCACAACCGCGCTGGAGTTCGCCCGATCGGAGCACAAGCTGGCGATCCCCACCAAGGACAAGGCCGGGTTCATCGTCAACCGCCTGCTCGTGCCGTACATGCTCGACGCGATCCGCGCCTATGAAGAGGGCGTGGGCTCTGTCGAGGAGATCGACGAGGCGATGAAGGCAGGGGCAGGGCACCCGATGGGTCCGCTGACACTGGCCGACTTCGTCGGGCTGGACACGCTCGGATCGATCTGCGACGTGCTCTTCGACGAGTTCCGCGAGCGTCGCTTCGCGCGCCCGCCGACGCTGCGCAAGATGCTCGCGGCGGGATGGTTCGGGAACAAGTCCGGGATGGGCTTCTACGACTACTCGGGAGAGGCTCCCCGGCCCAACCCGGCGTTCTGAGCGGAATGGCTGATTCCACGTGAGCGACCCCTCCGGCCTGCGTGCCGCCGACTCCGATCGCGAGCAGCTTGCGCAGGAGCTGCGCGAGCACATGCTCGCGGGCAGGCTGACCTCGGATGAGTTCGAGCAGCGCCTGGAGCGCGTGTATGCCGCTACGACGCGCGGCGAGCTGGATGCGTTGAAGGCCGACCTGCCGCTCAGCCCGATGGCCCTGGGCGTGGCGCTGGCCCAGCGCAAAACCACGCTCCAGCGACGCTTGGTGCAGGAGACGGGAGGCGCGGTTGGGATCTCGCTCATCTGCGTCGCGATCTGGCTCTCAAGCGGCGGCCACCACGGCCACGGCGCCTTCTGGCCGGGGTGGGTGATCCTGGTGACGCTGCTGCCGCTCGTGCGCAACGCCTGGCGCCTGCTCGGACCGGCCCCGGACCTGGAGGCCGTCGAAGCGCACCTCGACCAACGGCGCGCCAAGCGCCTGGCTCAGGAGCGCCACCGCCACGCCGGACGCCATCGAGGCCTGCCGCGATGAGCGCCCTGCGCGACGCGATCGACCGCGGCCTCGCGGGCGGTCCTGCACGCCATCACGAGAAGGCGCGCGAGCAGGGCAAGCTGCCGGTGCGCGAGCGGGTTGCGCTCCTACTCGATGAGGGCTCCTTCGCGGAGGAGGCGCTGCTGGCGAACTGGCAGGAGGACGGCCTCGGCGCCGACGGCGTGGTCACGGGAGTGGGGGAGATCGACAAGCGCCCGGTGACGCTGATGGCCAACGACCCCACTGTCAAGGCCGGCTCGTGGGGGCCGAAGACGGTGGAGAAGATCCTGCGCATCCAGGAGCGAGCGCTCGAGCTGCAGATCCCGATGGTCTACTTGGTGGACTCCGCCGGCGCGCGGATCACAGAGCAGGTGCAGATGTTCCCCGGCCGCCGCGGCGCGGGCAGGATCTTCCACAACCAAGTCAAGCTGTCGGGCCTCGTGCCTCAGGTTTGCGTGCTGTTCGGGCCGAGCGCCGCCGGGGGCGCCTACATCCCGGCGTTCTGCGACATCGTGATCATGCGCGACGGCAACGCCTCGATGTACCTCGGCTCGCCGCGGATGGCGGAGATGGTGATCGGCGAGAAGGTGAGCCTCGAGGAGATGGGCGGCGCGCGGATGCACACGGGGGTCTCCGGCTGTGGACACCAGTTGGTCAAGAGCGACGAGGAGGGCATCGCCACGGCCCGCCGCTACCTCTCCTATCTGCCGTGCAACTGGCGCCAGCTGCCGCCGGCGCTCGAGACTGAGCCCGTCGCGCCCGCGGGCGACGGCGAGGACATCGGCGAGCTGATCCCGGCCGATGAGAACAAGCCATTCGACATCAAGGCGCTGATCTGCGGCCTGGTGGACGAGGGGTCGTTCATGGAGATCCACCCACGCTGGGCCAAGGAGCTGGTGGTGGGCTTCGCCCGCCTGCAGGGCGGCGTGGTGGGGATCGTGGCCAACCAGCCCAAGCACAAGGGCGGGGTGCTGTTCGGCGACTCGGCTGACAAGGCGGCACGCTTCATCTGGAACTGCAACGCCTTCAACGTGCCGCTGCTGTTCCTGGCCGACGTACCCGGCTTCATGATCGGCACGCAGGTCGAGCGCGACGGCATCATCCGCCACGGCGCCAAGATGATCAGCGCCGTCAGCGAGGCCACCGTGCCGAAGATCTCTGTGATCGTACGCAAGGCCTACGGCGCGGGGCTGTATGCGATGGCGGGGCCGGCGTTCGACCCCGACTGCTGCATAGCGCTGCCGGGCGCCTCGATTGCCGTGATGGGTCCCCAGGCGGCGATCAACGCCGTCTACTACAACCAGCTGCAGGCGATCCTCGACGAGGACGAGCGCGCGCTGAAGGTGGCCGAGCTGCGCGCGGAGTACTCGGCCGACATCGACATCCTGCACCTCGCCTCGGAACTGGTGATCGACGCGGTGATCGAGCCGCAGCAGCTGCGTGGCGAGCTCGTGCGGCGCTTCGCCCACGCTGCCTCCAAGGCCCGCGACTGGCCGGCGAAGCGCAACGCCGTGACACCCGTTTGAAGCCTCCCGCGATGTAGACGTTGTTCGCTCAATAGTCCTAACTGCGCGAGCATGTGGGCGCGACGCCAGATAGGATCCTTCTCGAAAATGATCGAGCGCGGTCGCACGCGCGAGAAAGAGGGGTCCCGTGGCAGCAGCAGGCCAGATCGTCAACGAAACGCGCTTCGTTCCCGAGCCGCCGCACGCGGTCTCGCAGGCCGTGATCGCGGCAACTGGTGGAGTTCCTGACTACGTTGTAAGTGCTCCTGGACCCGGATCGATTGTCCTCACACGCCAGTACAGGCCGACGTGGACCATCGTCGTTGCAGTCATCGGATTCCTGTTCTTCCTTATAGGCCTCCTGGCGCTGCTCGTCAAGAACACCGAGGCGCTGACCCTGACGCTGTCCGAAGCGGACGGCGGTACGACGGTCACGATCACTGGCGTCGCCACCCCTGAAATGCTGACGCGGGTCAATGTTGCTCTCGGAGGGATGCCTGGATTCGAGCCGGAGGGCACGCTGGCTCCCGGGGGGGACACGAAGGTTTGTCCGGCGTGCGCTGAGACGGTGAAGGCCGCGGCGACCAAGTGTCGCTTCTGCGGACATGCGTTTGAGGACATATCGCCGAGCCAGGTCACCTAACGAACGATGCTCGGTCTTCTGGTCATTGTCCTGATAGGCCTTTTCTGGGTATTGCCTGCAGTGTGTGCGAACTCGATCGGAGGCAAGAAGGGCAAACAGAACTCTTGGCTCTGGGGCCTCACCCTCGGCTGGCTCGGGGTGATCATCGTCGTCAGCTCACCCACGCGGCAGCCACTGATCCTTCCTCCACGCACCGCCGCCTTGCCGGAGCCGACCAAGACCTGTCCGGTCTGCGCCGAGAACGTGAAGCCGGCCGCAACGGTATGCAGGTGGTGTGGCCACCAGTTCACGTAGGGGTGGCAGTCGAGACTCGGAGCGCGATCGTAAGCCTCGTTCAATAGATTGCCTGGCGGGATGGACGCCGTGGAGATCGCCTACGCAGGAATTGCCTCCCAGGCGCGGCTGATCGCGGCCGGCGAGCTCTCGTCGGCCGAGTTGGTGGAGCTCTGCCTGGAGCGGATCGAGCGCTATGACCGCGCGGGCGAGTGGCCGCTGAACGCCTTTCGGGTGGTGCTGGGCGAGCGGGCACGTCTGGAGGCGAGCCAGGCCGACGCCCGCCGTGGCGCGGGCGGTGAGCGTCCGCTGCTGGGCGTGCCGATTGCGGTCAAGGACGACATAGCGGTGGCGGGCGAGGTGACCGCTTACGGCACGAACGCGCACGGCGGCCCAGCGCGAGAGGACGCAGAGGTCGTGCGCCGGCTGCGAGAGGCGGGCGCGGTGATAATTGGCAAGACGAACGTTCCCGAGCTGACGCTGTGGCCGTTTACCGAGACTGCGACCTTCGGGGCGACGCGCAACCCCTGGGATCTCCAGCGGGCTCCCGGTGGCTCGAGCGGTGGCAGCGCCGCGGCGGTGGCGGCCGGGCTGGTGGGCGCGGCCCTCGGCTCCGATGGCGCGGGCTCGATCCGCATACCGGCCGCCTGGTGCGGCCTGTTCGGCCTGAAGCCCCAGCGGGGACGCGTGTCGATGGCGCCTCGGGCCCGCGGGTGGCACGGCCTGTCGGTGAACGGGGTGCTGACGCGCAGCGTGACCGACTCAGCCCTGTTCTATGACGTGGCCTCGGGCGCGATCGCTACCGATCACGACCGCGCGCCTGCCCCAGCGGCGCCGTTTGCGCAGTCTGCCGGGACCTCGCCAGGGCGTCTACGCATCGCCTTCTCCACCCGTGTCCCCCTGGGCTTGATCTCAAAGCTCGACAGCGACGCCGAGCGGGCGTTGCGCGAGACGGTCGAGCTGCTGCGCGCGCTGGGGCACGAGGTGAGCGAGCGCGACCCCGACTACGGCGCTGACTCGATCCCGGCGCTGCTCGCTCGCTACCTGCGCGGCGCCCACGACGACGCGGCGGCGCTGCCACACCCCGAGCGCCTGGAACGACGCACGCGGGGAATAGCGAGGCTCGGTGGGCTGATCCCTTCGGTGCTGCTGGAGCGCGCGCTGGCCGGGGAGGCGG